>CANRNQ010000010.1 GCA_947632045.1 uncultured Clostridia bacterium | reverse complement strand
CATATTCTGCTCTCTCTACTTTCCATGGATCTTTCAATCCTATGGATTGGCTGAACATTTCTTCGTAATTTTTAAACTCTGCCATTCCTATCACCGTTTTTATTATATCACTTTCACGGTATTAGGAAAAGAGCCCATCTGATTTAGAAAACTTCATTTTTCCAAGGTCTCTTTTTATCTGTCCATCCCTTTTCTTGCCAATAGTTTTTATCTGCTTCGTTAAATCCGTTGCGATGGAAGATACGCATAGCAAAAAATACAAACCATGTCAGCAGACTCATATGAACTTTACCGCTGCGACGTTTGATTTTTTCAGCGACAGAGGTAGTTTTCTTATCGATTTTTTTCAAAACCTTCTCACTCAGATGAGAATATCTTGTTTCAAAAACAGCAAGTCCAATTTTGTATCTTTTGGGAACTCCCCAGAAAAATAAGCTATGAAGCATATCTTTATTCGTTGATTTCATACCCGCGCCTGCAGCTGTGGAAACACAAACACCCTGTTTTGAAAACATTTTCTCATTTGGGCGATGTACCATCCACATATAGCCGTAATGGTCAAGAAATGCTTTAATGGATCCTGTGCTGTGAAATACATAAACAGGGCTTGCAAGGATAATTAAATCGGCGTCAAGCATAGCGATTGTAATCGGTTTGAGTTGATTATAATGAGGACACTTTTCTTCGGATTCCTGAAAACAGTTTGTACATCCAACACAGAACTCCCCAAAATCTTTAGGGAGAAAAAACTCAGTTATCTCGCCGCCTACCTTCTCCGCTAACAGCCTTGCAGTGTGATATGTTGAGCCTTTATGATTTTGTCCGTTTATAATAACTATTTTCATAAAACCACCTTTGAATAATTAAAGAAAAAGCTCGAAGTCACTCCGAGCTAAATAATTTGTCTATTTTTCACTAAGGTAACGTGGCCTAAATCTATCGCGTCTGCCACGCCCGCGAACATAAAATATTAATTATCGCCCGAGTGACGTCGCTCCGCGACAAATGTTATTATACATAAAAATCAATAATTTGTCAATCCTCATACAGCTTTAACAGATATATTTATATTTCAATTCTAACGATATATTTGCTTTTACTTTTATTGATTTTAAACCGATTCCGCTTTTTGTGGGAGCGTCGCGCGAAAGAGCTGTATTTGTATTGCTAAAAGTAATTTTTCCTGACTATTTTTTGTCTTTCGACGTTTTTAAGTTTGGATTTAATTTTGCATTTTACCGACTGTACCTGCGGCTATAAATGCGAATATGACTACTACAACTGTAACTATAGCTATGGCTATGACTGTGTGGCTACAACTGCACTATAAAAATCGCAAATGAACACAAGCTGCGGCAAAGAGTGCGATAATCGGGCTATTTAAAAATTAAAAAGCTGCTTTTCCGCGATCATACGGCACGGCTGATTTTTATGATAAAATGATAATTCATTGGAGTTTTAATGTTACTATCGTTTTAAATCTTCCGTCGGCCCTTTTGGTTATAAGCGCTCCCTCATATTTTTTCGCAATATCTTCTATTATCCTCAGCCCATATCCGCCTTCTTTACTTTTGTCGTCGCCGTTATTGTTTTCAAAATACGGATTATCGGTCTTTATATAAAGGAAGCCGTCGCTTTCTTTACATGAAATAAAAATCGTCTTATTTTTATTTTCCGTGTAACCCTTCAGGGCTTTGATGGCATTGTCAAGAAGATTTACAAATATTCTGCATAAATCAAAATTTTCAATGCTCAGAGTTTCATCTAAAATAACCTCATCGCATATTTTTATTCCATCACTTTCCGCCGTATTACCCTTATCAAACAAAACAGTATTTATAATTCTGTTATCGCAATATTTTCTTGCGCTTGTACTGCGCATTATCTCGTTTATTTCGTTTGTAAGCTCGGCTGCTCTTCTCTTGCTCTCCTCCGTATTGGCGGCGAGCTGAATCTTTATTATGTTGACAATATTGTTTATATCGTGCCTTATTTTTGCCGTAGCGTCAATATTTTCCTGCATTTTCTCATAGTATTCCGTCTGGAGTTTATTTTGATATTCAAGCGCGTCATAATCCGACTGAAGCTTTTGAAATCTTTGGGCGCGCTTTGTTGAATAGTATATCACTACCTCCAGCGCAATCGATAAAATGAGGAAAACTACAACTAACGTCCCAAGGCAAGCCTGCATACTAATCGGAATCATATCCCATATCATAAATAAAACAAAAATAAAGGAGAGCGCAAAACCAATTTGCACCACCGTAAACGCTGCAAATAACAGCAGACGAGCGGATATAATATTTTTCTTATTGACGAGCTTATTCCATATTATAACATAGATACCGCTGTATAAAGCGTCGATCAATCCGAAGTACATTCTTAGATCTATTCTCGTCGGATCAAGGTACTCTGCCCCGAACATATTAAACAAAATCGCGCAAAGGGTCATATCGGCGAGCATTCCTAAAAGCAATCCAATGACTCCGAATATGAATTTTTTGACGAAATTGTCTTTAAACATGATAAGCGGCCAGACTAAATATATTACGACTAACGTCGATTTAACCCAGCTTGCCTCAATATCAAAATGAAGCGGAAAAAGACAGATATACCAAACCGCTATTCCGGACAAAATTGTGACGGGTATATTGTATTTTCGCTTCAGCGCAAGCATTGCCGCAAATATGAATATGTATAAATCCAAAAACCACGAAAACATTAGCTCCGGAGAAAAAAGCGAATTTTCAAATATCGTATGCATAACTACCCTCGATTCTATAAGCCGATCCTCGCGGCGTTATATTCAAAATAATCGTTCTTAACTGCGTCTTTACAGCTCCTACTTATCGGGATCAACACTCCTGATTTTAAAACCATGTCGGAATCCGTAACATCTTTAACATAGTCAAGATTAACAAGATAGCTCTTGTGACAGCGTATAAATCCTGTTTTTAGCTTCTCGAAAACCTTGTCAAGCTTGATATATTCTTCAAATATTTTCTTATCGCGCATATAATACAGGGATTTTCTCCCGCTGCTTTCGACATATTCTATATCGCCCGTCTGTATATCAAAGCTCTCTCGTCCAAAAAATATCTTTATTGTTCGATATTTGCCATTATATTGCGTCACCAAATTATCTGTATGATAATACAGTTTTTCCTCGTCAATCGGCTTTGTAAGCAGTCCCCACGGCTTAAATCCAAGAAAAATGTCCTGACAATATTCCATATATCCCGTTATGAAAATGACCGGTATATTTTCTATCAGTTCGCTTATTTCTCTGAGGCAGGCTATTCCGTTTGCGTTTTCAAAGCAAATGTCCATTATTATGGCGTCAGGCGTCTGTTTTTCTTTAATATATTCTATAAGCTCAATTGCATCGGTAAATAACGTCGTTTTAACCTTATTATCATATCTTTCGATTATTTTATCACGAATGAAATTATTAACCTCGCAATTATCATCACATATAAAAAACAACATTGTATTTCTCCCAAAGCCGGCAAGCCGCTTATATAAAATAGTTTGCCAACGCTATTTTTATTTTAAAATACGCCGATTATATATTAACATCTTTTTTATAAAAATAAAACCCAAAAAAATTACAAAATATTACATGATGCAGACAGTTTTTTACATTTAAGTAAAATCCTCGACAAAAAAATTTGCAATGCATCGTTGATGCATTGCGGCGGCCGGCGCGGCGCAGCCGCGCAAAAAACACGGCGAGAATTTGACTTTTAAATTGTCGCCGTAGCCTTGTTTGCCGTGTTTTTTCAAATTTCCGCCGCGGCGGAAATTTGACGGCCGCCGCTTCATCTATCCGCGCATCACCAAATAAGAACTCCGCTGCGTTTATTAATTTAAACAGCGCAGACAAGTATTACCGTCTGCGCTGTTTAAATTTAGCCTTAACAGATAAATGTAATATCCGTCAAGCTTGATTTTTTATTTTTGTTTTTAGCTTTCGCTTTCTATTTCGGTTATCATATTCACTCTGTTTATATGCCTGCCGCCGTCAAAGGGCGTTTCGAGAAATATTTTGGTGAATTTTACCGCCTGCTCCTCGTTTATTACTCTGCCGCCCATGGCTATAATATTTGCGTCGTTGTGGCGGCGCGTCATCTCCGCGCAAAATTCATTGGTCACTACGGCGGCTCTTATCCCCTTTACCTTGTTTGCGGCAATAGATATTCCTATTCCCGTACCGCAGCAGAGGACTCCCTTTTCACATTCGCCGTTTGCGACAGCGTCCGCCACCAGCTTTGCATAAATCGGATAATCGACCGATTCCTCGCTGTACGTTCCAAAGTCCTTATACTCGATATTACTCTCCTCAAGATATTTTTTTACCGCCTCTTTTATAGCGTATCCGCCGTGGTCGCAGCCAAGCGCTATCATTTGTTTTCCCCCTTATTTTTAGCCGCCAGCTCTCTTTCCGCCTGTGAAAGGCGTAGATACGACGGCATGAGCGCCGCCGCGCTGACAGCTTCATTTTTCTTATATTTTTCAAATGCCGCCGCCGCGACCGAGGAGGCCTTTTGATACCTCAGCGCCTGCGGGGCAAGCTGAATATTTTTATTTATATCCGTTTCGCTTATCAAACTGTATGCAAGATTTGCTCCGTCGCCCACAAGGACAATATCGCCGTCGATATCCTTTAGCTCGCCGCTAAGCTTATCGACCATGATCGCTCTGTCGTCGCAAAGCCTTATTATACCGCCTTTTTCAATTTTAAACAGCGCGTTGTAAAACTGCTTGCAGCGCGCGTCCATAACTGCGCATATAGTATATTCTCCTATCTGCGGCAGGTTATAGGCCATGGCCTCGAGCGTTGATACGGCTATACACTTTTTATTCAGAGCCGCCGCCATTCCCTTTACCGAGCTTACGGCAATGCGCAGTCCGGTAAACGAGCCTGGTCCTGCCGATACCGCGAAGGCGTCGATCTCCTCAAGATTAAAGCCCGCCGTGTTTAACATCTCCCGCGTCATCGGCATAAGCGTTCTGCTGTGCGTGAGTCCCGCGTTGAGAAAGCTCTCTCCGAGCAGCTTGCCGTCCTCAGTCAATGCGACAGACGCAGAAACCGCAGAGGAGTCAAACGCAAGTATTTTCATCTATGCTCTCCCCCTCTATGCTTATTATCCTGTCGTTTTGATTTTCGCCCTGCTCTATTCTGATAATTATGCTGTCCTCGGGCAGAGCCTCCTCTATGTTCTCGCTCCACTCGATTATCAGCACTCCTTCGCCGAGATAATCGAAAAAGCCTATCGCGTACAAATCGTCTATGCCGCTTATGCGGTACATATCAAAATGATATATCCGGCATTTTCCGCTGTATTCGTTGACAAGGGCAAAGGTTGGAGATGAAACGCAGTCCTCCGCGCCGAGCCCTGTGGCTATGCCTCTTGTCAATGCGGTCTTGCCCATGCCGAGCCCGCCGAACATAGCTATGACCTCTCTACCGTTTAAGCTTTCTCCGATTTTGCGCCCGATCTCCTCTGTTCTCTCAGGAGAATCGGAATTTATTTTCATCATCAAGCTATCAATCCCTGCTTTATCACTCTTGCCGCGTTTTCGTCTTAGAACAGACCGGAGATAACGCCGTTTTCGTCGACGTCTATCTTCTCCGCCGCCGGAACTCTCGGCAGACCCGGCATTGTCATTATGCTGCCGGTCAGTGCGACTACAAAGCCCGCTCCGTTTGAAAGAGTCAGGTCGCGCACGGTTATTGTAAAGTCCTTTGGCGCGCCGAGCACCGACGGGTCGTCGGAGAGGCTGTACTGCGTCTTTGCCACGCACACCGGCAGGCTGTCGCCGCCGAGCTTTTGAATCTCCTTGAGCGCCTTTTCCGCCTGAGCCGTATATACCACATTCTTCGCGTGGTATATCTTTTGAGCGATTTCATTGAGCTTTTCTTTAATCGTCAGGCTGTTGTCATAGCAGAATCGGAAGTCGCCGGACATTTCGCACGCCTCAACTACCTTCTTTGCAAGCTGTATTCCTCCGTCTCCGCCCTTTGCGAAGACCTCGGACAGGGCGAACTGCGCTCCGTTTTCTATGCAGTATTTTTCGATATAGTCGAGCTCCGTCTGCGAGTCGTTCGGGAATTTATTGATTGCGACAACCACCGGAACGCCGTAGCTGCGCATATTTTCAATGTGTACTCCGAGGTTGCATATTCCCTCTTTAAGGGCTTTGAGATTTTCCTCTCCTACCTCTGTTTTTGGCACTCCGCCGTTATATTTCAGCGCTCGGCAGGTCGCTACAATGACTATCGCGCTCGGCGCAAGGCCCGCGCAGCGGCATTTGATATCGAGGAATTTTTCCGCGCCGAGGTCGGAACCGAAGCCCGCCTCGGTTATGCAGTAATCGGCCAATTTAAGCGCCAGCTTTGTCGCCCGCACGGAATTGCAGCCATGCGCTATATTTGCAAACGGTCCGCCGTGCATTATAGCCGGCGTTCCCTCTATCGTCTGCACGAGATTAGGCATTACCGCGTCCTTCAGCAGCGCCGCCATTGAGCCCTGAGCGTTGAGATCCTTCGCGTATATCGGCTCTCCGTCAAGGTTATACGCGACGAGTATTCTGCCGAGCCTCTCCTTGAGGTCGGCTATGTCGCTTGCAAGGCAGAGTATTGCCATTACCTCGCTTGCGACCGTAATTATAAATCCGTCCTCGCGCGGTATACCGTTCATTTTTCCGCCGAGGCCTATCACCGTATTTCTCAGCGCCCTGTCGTTCATATCGAGGCATCTTTTTATAAGTATTCTTCTTTGGTCTATTCTCAGCGCGTTGCCCTGTTGCATATGGTTATCGAGCATTGCGCACAGGAGGTTATTTGCCGAGGTTATCGCGTGCATATCACCCGTAAAATGGAGATTTATATCCTCCATCGGGAGCACCTGGGCATAGCCGCCGCCCGCCGCGCCGCCTTTAATTCCGAACACCGGCCCGAGAGAGGGTTCGCGCAGGGCTATTATCGCGTTTTTCCCTATCTTAGCCATAGCTTCGCCGAGCCCCGCTGTGGTCGTGGTCTTTCCCTCGCCTGCCGGAGTGGGGTTTATCGCCGTTACAAGTACAAGCTTTCCGTCCTTATTATTTTTTACTCTGTTAAAGAGCTTCTCGTTGAGCTTTGCCTTATATCTTCCGTAGGGCTCCAGCTCGTCCTCGCTTATGCCTATCGACGCCGCAATATCTCTTATCGGCTTAAGTTTTGTTTGCTGTGCTATTTCGATATCAGATAACATTTTATATTTCCTCCTATGCTTTTTTTGCGCAGAATGTTATTTATCGGCGAATCCATACGAACTAAGTATACCATACGGAGAAGGTATTAACAAGAATTATTTTGTGCCGGGATTCGGCTGTCGCGGCTGCTCGTTTTTAATTTGCAGTGCAAGCGGGTTGGCTTCGGGCGGCGACCCGCGCGGCTGCGCCGCGCGGAAAAACGCGGCGGCGTAAAAGATTTTTCACAGCACGCGACACTGCCGTGCCGCCGCGTTTTTCGGCCCATTTCCGCCGCAGGCGGAAATGGGCGGTCACCGCCCGGAGCTTACCTTCCTCTCGCTCTCAGTTTGAGGTTAACGCGCGACAGCCATTGCGTGTCGTTTTGCAATACCTCTGCCCGAGCACGACGCGGCGCCGCAGGAAACCTGCGGCGCCCACAAATATATATTACACTACACACCTTAACAATATCAGAGCAGCGAGCAAACTATGTCGCCCATTTCCTTGCAGCTTACCTTCTTCGTTCCCTCTGTATAAATATCAGGGGTTCTGTATGTCTCAAGAGCCTTTGCAACAGCGTTTTCTATCGCATCGGCGGCCTGCGGCTGATCGAGCGAATGCTTGAGCATCATGGCAACAGAAAGTATAGTCGCGAGCGGGTTGGCTATGCCCTGACCCGCAATGTCCGGTGCAGAGCCGTGAATCGGCTCGTACAGACCCGCCTTATTCTCATTAAGACTCGCAGACGCGAGCATACCGATAGAGCCGCTTATCATAGAGGCCTCGTCGGAGAGTATGTCGCCGAATATGTTAGAGGTAACAATAACGTCGAACTGCCCCGGATTGCGCACAAGCTGCATAGCGCAGTTATCAACATAAAGATGATTCAGCTCTACCTCCGGATACTCAGCCGCTACCTTTATAACCGTTTCCCTCCAAAGTCTTGAGGATTCGAGAACATTTGCCTTGTCGACATTCGTGAGCTTTTTATTTCTGTTCATTGCCATCTCAAAAGCGACGCGCGCTATTCTCTCTATTTCGGGAACGGTGTACATCTCGGTATCATATGCGGCAGGAGCGCCGTTTACCTCTTTTCTTCCTCTCTCGCCAAAATAAATACCTCCCGTAAGCTCTCTTACAACGAGAATATCAAGAGCCTTGCCGATTATATCATCTCTGAGCGGAGATGCGCTCTTGAGCGGCTCAAAAATAACGGCGGGACGGAGATTTGCAAAAAGTCCAAGCGCGCCTCTGATGCCGAGTAGCCCTGCCTCGGGGCGAAGATTTCCGGGGAGCGTGTCCCACTTTGGGCCGCCGACCGCACCGAGAAGCACCGAATCCGCAGCCTTACACTTAGCTACCGTTTCGTCCGGAAGCGGCACGCCGGTCGCGTCAATGGCGCAGCCGCCCAAAAGCGCCTCGTCATATTCAACTGTGAAGTCAAACTTCTCGGCAGCCTTGTCTAGCACCTTTACAGCCTCGTCAACAATTTCCGGACCTATTCCGTCTCCTTTGAGTAAAACAAGCTTATAATTTTTCATTGTTATCTCTCCAATTCAAATTTTTATATTTACTTATTTAAGTATGACATATGGGCGCGAATAAAAATGTAAACTATGCTACAATTCAATTCTATTCGTCATAATTTTCTTCAGCTTCACTCTTTTCATACGGGGCAAGCGCGTAAACCTCGCAAACCTTGTCCCTCTGCCACAGCAGAGTATTTATCCTTATAGAATAGCCAAAGCCGTTGTCCATCTGCCAGTCATACGGTTTAGCGTGCGGAATACCGTATACGGACAGTAAATTCATTATAACGCCGCCGTGAGTTATGATAACGGCGCTCGTTTCGCCGGAGGAAATAAGTCCGTTCACTATTTTTTCAAACGCTCTGCATATTCTCCTCAGAAAGGCTTCTCCGCTTTCGCCGTTCGGAGGCGCGGTTTCTGTCGAATTTGACAGCCATTTTGCAAAATTGGGGTCGCCGGCAAGCTGCGTCGCGGTCTTGCCCTCCCAATCGCCAAAATCACATTCTGAAATATCTCCGACTATCCTCGGCTGGAGCGAGGGATAGAGTATGGCGGCGGTTTGGGTGCATCTCTGCAAGGGACTTGAGTAAAGTATGGGCGCGCCCGGATAATCAAACTCCCGAGAGTATTTTTTCAGCAGCTCCCTTCCCTTTTGAGAAAGCGGTATATCCGTAGAGCCGATATACTTTCCCCTTTCGTTTTCCTCGGTAAGGCCATGTCGAATAAGATGGATTTGGTAAGATTTCATAAATAACCTCTCAAAATACTGTTATATTGACGAATAAAGTGGACTTTACAAATTGTTGATTTTATTATATACTATGGGTATATTAATTACAGTGCTGTAATTCTTTTGTTTTTTATTTTTAAACTCTTTAACATTTTTTTAATTTACATTGCAGGTGTAGACATGAATAAGGACTTTTCAAGAATAATCTCTCTATTGCGCAAGGAAAAGGGACTGAGCCAAAAACAGGTTGCGGCTGAGCTTGGCATATCGCAGGCTCTTTTGTCGCATTATGAAAAGGGAATAAGAGAATGCGGTCTTGATTTTGTGGTGAAGGCTGCGGATTATTACGACGTTTCTACCGATTATCTTCTCGGCAGAACCCCCCAGCGAAACGGCGCCACCATATCCGTCAGCGACTTGCCCGAGGCTCCGTCCGGCGGCATTAAGCCGAATTTTACGGGAGGCAATCTTTTATCCGTTCTGAATAAAAAGCTGATAATTAATTCAATAGAGATAATATTCGATATACTTGAAAATATAGGCAGCAAGGGACTTACAACCGAAATTTCAAATTACCTTATGTATTCCGTGTATAAGATGTTCAGGACTCTTTACAGCTCGGCCGAAAAAAATCCCCAGGGTATTTTCTCGGTCGATTCAACGGTTACCGGCGGAATATTTTCAGCCCTACAAAGCGTATCGGAGGCCTATGCCTCATCTCTTGCGGGGGGATATGGCTGCGACGGATATGAAGGCATATCGGCAAACAAACTGCCGTCTTTATCGCCCGATGTGATAGCTAAAAAATACCCCTTATACGCCACCTCGCTGTTTAATTTAATTCAACATTGCGAAAACAACGCAAACAAAAAATGATGTTTTATTCCCGCGCGGCAAGGCCTATTGGAATTATTTTATCACAATTGGGCAAGGGCTGCAACGCAGAAAGCGAGAAAACTTGATTTTAAAAAAATAAAAACAGCTTTCAAAGACCGACGGGCAGAGCGATTTGCGCTCTGCCCGTAAATATCGTTTATAAATAATTTTAATCAACAATTACCATTAAATTACCATTCGCTGCTTGAGGTATCGTCCGAAGACGAGGCGGAAGAATCCGACGCGCTGCTGTCATCAATGAAGGATATTGCGTCGCTTGCCGTAAAGGAGCTTGCGCTGCTCGAGGACGATGAATCCGGCTTTTTGCCAAGGCTGACTATCAAGGTTACAACAGAGCCGTACTCAACCTTGTCTCCCTTTTTGTGATCCTTATATGATATTACCGAATTTTCGGGTATATCGTCGTTAAACTCAAGCTGAACGTCCGTCAAAAGATGCTCGTTAGTCAAGGATTTGAGCGCCTGCTCATATGTGCTTCCCTCAACGTCGGGAAGAGCTCTCTGCTTTGAGCCCTTGCTTATCGTTACTGAAATTGTAACTCCGTCGTTGCCCCTGTTGATAGTCGTTCTTCCCTCCGGCGACTGCTCGCAGATAAAGCCCTCGGCAACCGTGTCGCTAAACGCGTCGTCAACGGTTCTCACCACCGCATATTCGCCGTTGCTCTGCTTTGCCTTTTCCTGCGCCTCTTCAAGCTTTAGTCCTACAAAGCTTGGAACGCGGAAGAACTCGCTGTCGCGAGGATATGTAAAGTCCTCTCCCATATCCGCTTCCGTTGTCGCTGTGGCGGCTGTCGGGTCTGTTTCGCTTGTATTCTGGTGGAACATACCCTCGAAGGGGTTTGTTGAAACCCAGAAGAAGCCCGCCGCGGAGAAAATAAGAAGGGCTATTATGGCTGCTATAAGGCCCCAAGCAAAGTTTGAAAGCCCCTTCTTTTCCTCCTCGCCTTCCTCCTCGACCTCGGGTACAACAGCGGGTCTTGCTATCTCTTCCTGTATTGCCTTAACCGTAGGAGCTGCGCTGAGCTGAGCGCGCATTGTTTCGAAGTCCGGTATTCTCTGCTCTCTGTCGACCTGCAATCCGTTGGCAAGGGCCGAAACAACGTGAGGCGGCAGCTTTTTAACTACATTAGTGCTTATAAGCAGTCTGCCGTCGTCCTTTCTTTTCAGCGCGTCGGCCGGAAGCTTGCCCGCAAGAGCGTAGAAAAGAGTGGCCGTGAAGCCGTATATCTCCGTCTGCTGGTCTATCAAGCCGTTTTCGTCGTACTGCTCGGGAGCGCTGCACCCTGAATACAGCACGTCGGCGACCTTATTACCCTTTTGTCTTACCTCGTTTATAGAGAAATTGATGAGCTTTATTTTGCCGGCAGCGGTGACAACAAGGTTTTCCGGAGCTACGCCCAAATGGTAAAGCCCGTCCTGATTCATTTGAGAAAGGGCGGAAAGCAGCGGCATAAACAGCGGCCTTGCGTTGTCCCATTCCATGGTATCGCCTATTCGCTCGATGTATTCCTCAAAGGGTATGACCTCTTCTACCTCTTCAACCGCGTAGCCCGTATTATTCTCGTCAAAAACATCGAGTATATTTATCACGGCGCTAAGCTCGCCGTATTGCTTAACCTTTGCGTATATGGTTTTAAATTCCTCAAGATATTCGGAATATGTCGACTCGCAGCCGTTGTTTGGGGTGACCGAATCATCGCTCGGATCTCTCATACATAAGCCCGCGGGCAAAAATTCACGAATATTCACAACGGTCTTTTGCTTTTCGTCAAAAGCAATATATGTAGCCGAATCCGGACTGTTTGATATTATCTTACCTATTATATATCTGTCTTTAAGCCTTTTGCCAAGCGGCAAAAAGGGCGCCTTTTGCTGTGTATTTTTGTCAAAGCCGCACGCCGGACAAACGTCCTCGCCGGTGCTTTCTCTCATACAACCGTAGCATAATTCAGGCATTGAAACACCCTCCTTTACATTATTGTTAATATTATAGCATAAAGCAATAAGCAAATTCAAGTTTTAAGACGATCTATTTATAACAATTTTGTAAATTAATGCCGAAAAATATTTTAAACGCTATATTTAACGGCTGCTCCGCCTTAAATTTGCGGAACAGCCGTTTTGTTTATTCTTCCATTTGCTTGCCGAGAAACGCCGCCGCAGACTGCACGAGCTTGATCTCGGTTTCGGTCGGTATGGTTTTCTCGTCGTTAAAAAGCATTATTACGCTGCCTATCACATCGCCCGATGAGATTATCGGATACATTACCGCCGCTCCTCTGTCGACTCCCTCAATCGGCTGAACGTCGCCTATTTCTCCGCTTCTCGCCGCAAAGCTGCGGCGGGTTTCCATAAGCTCCTCTATTACCGGATTAAGCCTTCGTTCAAGATACTCTCTTTTTGAAACGCCCGACGCCGCGACTATATGCTCGGTATCGCTTATTATGGTCGGCATTCCCGATATTTTTGCGAGCACCTCGGTGTAGAGCGTTGCAAAATTTACAAGCTCGCCCATGGGCGAATATTTTTTAAAAATGACCTCGCCGTTGCCGTCCGTATATATTTCAAGCGGCGCGCCCTCCTTGATGCGCAGAGTGCGTCTGATCTCCTTTGGGATCACCACGCGGCCGAGGTCGTCTATTCTTCTTACTATTCCTGTTGCTTTCATATATATAAATCTCCTTATCGTCAGTTAGCAAAATAAGCAATTTTTTTGCACTAATATTGTTTGATGAGGAGTTTTCTTTATACAAAAGTTTTTAAAATTATTTCCGATAATTTAAAATTATCCAAATGGGCTATCTTAAATATTCAAAGCCCGCAAGATTTCTTATCACCGCAAATAATATGAGAAGAACGATCATCGCGCTTACAGCCGCCGTTTGATATTTTGACAAGGCAATTGACCCCGTCTTGATATATCTTACGGTAAGCTGTATCGCTAAAATAATAAAGACCGGCAGCAGGATAAATATTGCGGCGTTGTATCTAAACGCGCCCGCAAAATCAAGCTTAAGTATTGATATTAACATTCGCGAGATACCGCATCCCGGGCAGCTGAGGCCCGTGAGCGCGTGAAACACGCAGGGTATTCCTATACCCGTGGCGGCATTAAATACAACGTACAGCGCGCCCGCCGTTAAAATTGCGCCAAGCACAAGCAGCACGCTTTTTGCTCTTTTTTTCATAATCAATATCTGCCGTTTGCTCTGCGCACGATCTTGTTGATCTCATCCTGAATGAGCGCGTATGTAATAATTTGGAAAAGAAAATAGAGGATAAGATACAAAATCCCGCTGTTGCTCGACGGAACGCCGATGGATTGTTTATATCTGTCGATTTTTTCACCGCACTTATACGCCCAATAAAGGCCGTATATTCCGCAGGTTATTATAACCAAAAGAACGGTCAAGCCGCCCGAGGTAGGCATTTGCTCGCCTGCGATCTGATTGAGGTCGTTTGTCAGCATTGCAAGCCATACAAAGCCAAAAATCCCGCAGGTTATTATTGTCAAAACAATATAAAGCGGAATACTTCTTTCTTCTATCATAATAGCACCTCCCTTCGCTATGATTATATGCAATAATATGACATATGTCAATAAAATTGTATTTTCAAACCGCTCTTTGTTATGTACTCTGCGCAAAAAAGCGGCAAATTCTAAACGAGCTCAAATTTTTCAACGTCGACAACGCCGAGAGTGGTCAGCTTTAGCTTTGGAATGACTGGCAGGCTTATAAACGAAAGCGTCATAAACGGGTCGATATTTTTATTAACTCCGAGCGAATACGCTGCCGCCTTGAGCTTTGTAATTTTATCCGCAACTGCCTGCACGGGCTCGTCTGTCATCAGTCCGGCTATATTGAGCTTCAAGCTCTCGAGTGCTTTGCCGTCCTTTACAACGACCATGCCGCCCTGCATTTCGATTATTTCATTGACCGCCGCCGCTATCTCCTCGTCGCTCGCGCCGACCGCTATTATATTGTGTGAATCGTGCGCGACGCTCGTCGCGACCGCGCCGCTTTTAAGTCCGTAGCCCTTTACAAAGCACACTCCTATATGCCCTGTTCTTTTGTGGCGTTCCACAACGCAGAGCTTCAAAATATCTCTGTCAACGTCGATTTTATCGCTTTCGCCCTCGTCGGTCGTGACTATCTCGCCGCCCACGACCCCTATTACCTTTTCCGATTGCCGTCTGAGTCTTATGCTTTCGGCTGTTATCTTCTCGGCGTTCACGGAATTTAATATTTCGGGACCGGGCGTAGCGGCTCCCGCGTCCTTATTGCATGAATTTAAGTCTATCGGCGCGCCGTTTTTATATACGCCCCTGATTTTAACTTTGTCTATATCCTCAAGCAGCACGAAGTCCGCTATATATCCCGGCGCGACGGCTCCCCTGCCCTTAAGAGCGAAATACTCCGCCGCATTGAAGGAGGCGGCTTTGTATGCCGTTTCGGCTCTTACTCCGGCGGAGATAGCCTCTCTTATTATATAATCCATATGGCCGTTTTCAAGCAGCTCGTTCGGGTGCTTGTCGTCGGTCGCAAAGAGGCACCTCGACGCGGCTTCTCCCTTAAGCAGTGGCAAAAGCGCCTTTAAATTTCTTCCCGCCGTGCCCTGACGTATCATTATATACTGGCCGAGCGAGAGCTTTTCAAGCGCCTCGTCGAGAGTTGTACATTCGTGGTCCGAGCCTATGCCCGCAGAAATATAGGCGTTGAGCGCTTTTCCCGACAGTCCCGGGGCGTGTCCGTCAACAGCCCTGCCGGCGTTTTCCGCCGTCGCTATCATTTTTATTATTTCCCCGTCTGCGGCAATCGTTGCCGGAAAGTTCATCATCTCGGCGAGTCCTACAACCCGCTCGTTTTTTATATATTCCGCGACCTCGCGGCTCGTTATATGCGCGCCGTTTTCATCAAAGGGGCTTGCCGGAACGCAGGATGGAACGCAGAAAAATACATCGACGGGCAGATTTTCAGTCGCCGAGAGCATATAATCCATTCCCGCGCGCCCCAGCACGTTTGTTATCTCGTGCGGGTCGGTGACTACCGCGGTAGTACCGTGGGGCGACACGGCCGCAGCAAAGGAGAGCGGCGAAACGACGGAGCTTTCAAGGTGTATATGTCCGTCGATAAAGCCTGGCACGACGGCAAGCCCGCCGCAGTCTATCTCCTGCTCGCCCTCGTATTCGCCTATTCCGGCGAAGTATCCGTCCGTCACGGCGATATCCGCCGTGTTGAAGCAGTTTAAAAACACGTTCAAATATTTCGCGTTTTTCAGTACAAGCTGCGCCCTGCGCCTGCCCGCGGCGGTTTCAATAATTCTTTTCTTTATTTTCTCGTTCATCTTGATCATTATTTTATCACACCTCTATTACGTCGTTTAGTTCAAACGAATATATCACTCTGCGCGAAACTTCAAGACCTGTCGTTTCGCGCATGGCAAAGCCGTATAATTTGAGCTGCTCACCATAACGCTCCGCAAGCTCGCCCATGCTCTTGACCTTATCCGTTTTATAGTCGACTATTACTATTTTTCCGTCCTCCACAAAGGCGCAGTCCACCGCTCCCTGCAATAATATCTTCGCTTCGCAGTCGTCGGGGAGGGAGTCAAAGACCTTTCGCGCCTTTATCTGCACCGCGAACCTGTACTCCCTGAAATTTTTCTCCGCGTTAATGTAGCTTTGCATTATCGGAGAGCTCAGGCAGTCGAGTATTTTTTTCTTATCTACTATTTCAGCCTGTTGCCGTGAGATAAAGCGCCCGTTTACAAGCCTGAGTATCTCGCCGTCGGGGTCGTCTATGAACGAAGCGTAATCGGCGAACTGCATGACTGCGTGTATAGCGGTTCCGCGCTCGGCCCCGGTCATATTGTCCCTTGAGAGGAAGGCCGGACGCGACGCAAAGGAAAAATCGCGGCTTGCGCCCTTATGCGCAAGCTCTGACACAGCCGCCTTGACGGGAATTTTGGTAAGCTCGCTGTTTTTGAAATCGGAGCTTATCCTCTCTATTATCTCATCAGCGGTCACGGCAAAGCTTTGCCCCTCCCCCTTACTCTCCTGTTCAAGCTCCTGCGTAAGCTCGTCCGCCATGCATATGGAAACGCTCCAGAAATCCTCGGGCTTTCCGTCATAAACGCCGCAGGGCTCTGTCAGGTAATCGGATATCTCTTTGTTTTTGCCGTATAATATGGCGCAGGCCAGAAGTCTTTGAGCGGCTGTTGAAAATCCGCGCACAACATAGGGGTTCACCTCTCCCCTCTCGGTATTGAGGCGCGACTCTATCCGGGTTATCGTTTCCTCGGGCTTGCCGCCGCGGAATGAGGTCACTATGTAGAGCTTCTCCTTTGCCCTCGTCAGGGCTACGTACAAAACTCTGAGCTCCTCGGAAATTTTGTCTATGTCCCTCTGCATTTTTATAGCCTGCTTTTGCACGGATTCTATTTTGTAGGGCCCGCCGATATAATTTATCGCGGCTCCGACTCCGAGCTTTTGGTGCATTAAAAGCTGGCTGTAATCGTTTCGCGGCAGAGATGAAATTCCCGCGACAAAGCATATCGGAAATTCAAGCCCCTTTGAGCCGTGTATCGTCATTATGCGCACCTTGTTAGGCTCGCCGCCCGCCTTTGGCGATCTTATGTCTATCCCCTGCTCTCTCAGTCTGTCCAAATAACGTATATACGACGACAAGCAGCCGCCGGACTCGGCAAACTCGACGGTCTTTGAATAAAAAAGCCTTAAATTATCGAGCTTAAGCTCGCCGCCATCTGTCGCGGAAACAATTTCGGGATATGAGGTTTTGTCGTAAATATCCCCAAGCAGCTCGCCGAGATGCATAGACGTCGCCGCCATTTTGAAGTATGACAGCATATTGCAAAGGCGCGAGCAGTGCTCGTCGCCGGCATTCGCCGCCTGTCTTACCGACTCGTAAAGGGGGACTCGCCTGCTTTCGGCTCTGATATTTGCAAGCTCGGTAGGAGTGAAGGCGAATATAGGACTTGTCATCACATTTAATAGCGGTATATCCTGCAGGGGGTTATTTATCACCTGAAGCAGGGATATAATTATTGATATTTCATTCGTTATTAAAAAATCATCGCCCGCCGTGCACCGCGCAGGTATTCCAAAGCTTTTGAGCACGCTCATATATTCAAGCGCGTTTGTGTTGTTTCTTAGCAAAATCGCAAAGTCGCCAAAGGTCGCCGCGCGCTTGACCCCCTTATCTTCAACCGCAAAAGTATTTTTTAAGGAAATTATTCTTTTTGCTATAAGCCGAGCCTCGGCTATATGCGACGGTATTCCGGTCGACTGCGGGGCAAAGATAAGGTCAAGGCTTGCATCAGGAGTGTCCGATTCCGAATAATTTGCCGCAGGCACGAGCATATCCTCGCGCTCGTAATACATATCGCCCGCCTCGGGCGACATCAGCTTTGAAAAAATAAAGTTTACGCACTCCGCTATGCCGCTTCTTGAGCGAAAATTTTTATCGAGAATGATTTTTGCAGGATAGCTGTCGCGCTCGCGGTCATAAGGCTCATAGCTGTTCTTGCGGCGCAAAAAGAGCTCGGGGTTTGCCTGTCTGAAACGGTATATGCTCTGCTTTACATCTCCGACGACAAAAAGCTTGCTTCCGTTGCCGCTCACGCAGTTGAATATAATATCCTGAACCTCGTTTGCGTCTTGATACTCATCGACCATAACCTCGGCAAAATTATCGGAGAGCTCCCGCGAAAGCTGCGTCGGCTCGCCGTTTTTATAGAGCAGCTCGAGCGTCCAATGCTCAAGGTCGGAAAAGTCCGCGAGATTCTCCTCGGCCTTTAGCCTTTTGTATTCCTCCGAAAACAGCCTCACCGTTTTAAACAGAGCCTTTATCGCCGGCCTTGCGATTTTTGTTGTTTGGACGTATTCCTCGCTGTCATATATAAAAAGCTTTGATATTTTATCTCTTATCTCGCTTTTTATCATTTCACATATATTGGCTATTCTTATCTTTATCGGGTCCTTAGCGTATCCTCTCGCCGCCAAGAGCTTGCCGAAATCATGCTTTTTGTGGGCGAAGCTATAAAGTCCGTCCCAGTCCTCTCTCTCCACCAGCTCGGAGTATTCCTCCGCAAGCGCGCGGTATATGCTTTTCAGCTTATCGCCGAAGCCGCTGCCTATTTCAGGTCGGCTCTCAAAAAGCCTTATGCACTCGTCCGCCTTTTGAATTAAAAAATCCGCGGCGAGCCTTGCCTCTTTGAGTATTGCTTTGCCCCATATGCTCTCCTTGACGTTTTCGTTTTCGTATTCCCTTTCGCAGTTGTCCATCCACTCATTCGGAAAGGGCTGAGAGCAGAGGAACTCGTATATATTCAGCACCGTTTTCTTTAAATTATACTCTCCCTTTGCAGTGCTGAAGCGATCCGCCATATAGCGAAAGCCCTCGTCGTCGGAATTATATAAATCTTCGAGCACGTTCTCAGCCGCCCTGTCGCGTATCAGCGCTATTCTGCTCTCGTCGGCAATTTTGTAGTCCGAGGGCACGTCGCCAAGAAGATAAAAATTCTCCTTTATCACATTGCCGCAAAAGCTGTGTATTGTGCTTATATTTGCCTTTGGCAGCATCATAAGCTGTCTTCGATAATAGCTGTCGCCGAAATTTTCCTTTGACAATCGCTCAAGCCCCGAGGATATCCTTTCTCTCATCTCGGCGGCGGCGGCCTTTGTGTAGGTAACTATGAGCAGCTTATCTATATCCACTCTGTTTGCGGGGTCGCTTATTCTGCTCAGCACGCGCTCAACCAGTACGGCTGTCTTTCCCGAGCCCGCCGCTGCCGACACTATGACGGCGCCGCCCTTGGCGTTTATCGCATCTTGCTGCGCGCTTGTCCATTCTCTGCTCATTTTTCCGCCTCCTCTGCTCCATATATTGGGGAGAAGCCCTTGTTTTTTAAATCGTTGACCGTCATTCCGCTTTCAAAGCCGCACGAATTTATGTAGGGGCAGTATTTGCAGGAGTCGCTGTCCGAGGTTTTTACGGGCAGCGGCGCTATGTTTCCGTCGAGCAGCTTTTTCACCATATTTAAAATTAGCGTTTCGATTTTATCAAAGCATATTTTTAACTCGCCGGAGGACATTCTTGTCGTTCCCTTCATATACATATTTTTATCGGGAGAATACGCGTCGGCTAATTCGGGCTCGTCAAGCAGCACGCCGTTCATGGCGTATGATCTGTCTATTTCCTCCTTGCCGTCATTTTTCGCTATGAGCTTAGGCGAGGAGGGCATATAAAGCACGCCCGAGGGTATGATTTTTTTATTAAAGCTCTTTTCTCCGTTTTCGGCTATCGCCTTGAGATACAATAGCATTTGCAGATTTAAGCCGAAGTCGATTTGATTGATTTTAAACTCCTTGTTATTCGTCTTGTAATCAATTACTCTTATATAATAGCCGTCGCCCCTTTCACACTTGTCGACGCGATCCACAAAGCCCCTGACGCTGATTCTTGTTCCGTCGTCGAGCTCTATGCCGACAGGCTCGACCTCTCCTCCTCTTTCCTCGCAGTCTATTTTCAGCTCAAAGCGAAAAGGGTCGAAGCTCGACGACATAAGCTCGCTCACTACATAGCGCACGAGCACCTCCGTGCCCTCCTCTATCCTTTTGAGGGCATATAAAAACCTCTTTGTTTTATTGTCGCCTCCGCCGAGATATGTGTTCAGATACCCGTAAATTATTTCCTGTATTTTATCCTTAAGCTTACCCTCATTTATCAGCTCGTCTATCTCACGCACGCTGTTTTTAGATAAAAGCACTTCAAGAATATAATGAACCAGCGTTCCGAACTCCGCTGCATTTATCTCCGCCCTTTTTCTTTCTTTTAGATTTAATCCGTAGGTGCAAAAATACTCATAGGGGCAAAGATAATATTTTTCTATTTGCGACGCGGAAAGCTCTATATTTCTCTCTCCAAAAAGCCTTCTCGCCACGCTCCGGTCGGTTATATCGGGCGGGCGCTTTTCTATGAGCGTTTCTATCTTTTCAACGGCGGGCGCCCTGTCCGTGCCTTTAAAATATTTCTTTAGTCCGCTTATCAGCGGATCATCGCTGTCAAAATTCATGGCGAGAAATTCAAACGCGTCCTGTTCGCATCTGATAAATCTGCCGTCGTGTCTTTCGGTTATAAAATTATCTCCGCCCATGATCCCAAGGATAGACACTATCTCCCTTATGATAGACGAAGCGGCTTTGTCCTCTCCGCTCAGCGAGCGGGAGTAGCAGCTTGAGTATAATCTTTCCGTGGGGGCGGAAATCGCCGTATATGCATAATAAAGCTCGTTTGCCGCAAGCCCGCTTACCGAGGCATAAAGCCCGAGCCCCTGCTCGCGCAGCAGGCAGCGCTCGTTATCCGTGAACACGCCCGCCGCAACGGGCGCCTTGGGAAATTCGTCCTGTATACAGCCGAGCAGGAACACCGCCCGCGGGGAGTCAGTTCTTATTCTGTCGGCGGTTCCTACCGTAACCTCGTCAAGGCTTTGAGGGATATAGGATATGTCCTCCGCACCGAGGCAAAGCCTTAAAAGCTCCGTATATTCCTTTATTCCGAGGGGAATATCCTCAAGCGCAGAATAAACGGAATCAAGGCACTTTACAAGAGCGTCCCATATTCTGTCGAGCTCCGAGAGTCTTTGAGTATCGTTGTTTTCAATATATACCTCTTCCTCCTCGCGCAGCCTGTCTTTGATACCGTTTTTTTCGATGAGCAAATAGAGCTGACGCGTTATCTCGCCGCCGGACGCGTTTTTTACCCTATCTCTAAATTCAAGCAGGGGCGAAATTATTGCTTTGCGCGATTTTTCAAGATCTTCGAGGGCTTTCTTATCGTTTTGGCTAAACTCCGATTTAAACCCCGATGGGTTACTGTCGAAGGGCTCAAGCCACTTGCTTCCGCTTATATTCCAAATATAGGTGTAATTTTCAAGCTCAAATATCGCCTCGTCGTCAAGCGGGGCATAGCCGGTTTTCAACATTCGAAAGATGTGCTCGGAGGAAAAGCTCGTGCATATTATATCGAGCACAGAGAGAAGATACGACGGAAGCGGCTTTTGTATCAGCGGACTTGGATTTTCCATAAAATAAGAAATCTCATGCTTGTCAAAGGCTCTGCCGAGTATTCCACGATAGGGCGTAAGATCTCTGCATATTACGGCTATGTCCGAATATCTGTAATCCTCCTCGGCGACAAGTCTTTTAATTTCCGAAGCCGCATAATTGCACTCGTCATAGACGCTTTCGCCGCAGTAGACGGTCACGCCGTCGCTGTCGACAGCCGAATTTGGCCGAGAGAAAGAATATATATTCATCTCAAGCTCTTTAAGCGCCTCGGTCCTTAGTCTTATATTTTCCTTGAGCTCTATCGGCGCGGCGACGCTGATGAAATTTTTCTTTGCTATTCCCATTATCGCTTTGCGCGTTTCATTTGACACGGAAAAAACGTCGTTGTCTGCGCTGAAATCAGCCGTGTTGCCGCAAAGCGTGAGCAGCATTTCCTTTGAGTCGCGCATCAATAGCTCTACTATCAGCAGCTCCTGCTTAGTAAAGCCGCTGAAAGCGTCGAGCGCTATTATATAATTTTCAAAAATATTATTTTCAAGAAGTCTGTTATATATAAGGGTTAAATTATCGAGCGGGTCTGAATATGCCCTGTTCAAAAGGGAGTTATATACCGACGATATCAACGCTAAGTCCTTAAGCTTGTTTTTGAGCGTTTCGTTTTTTGCCCTCGCCCCAAAGCCCATAAGCTCGTCGGGCGATATGGCGCAGCTTTTCATTTCATTTATCGTGTTTAAAATGACGGGTATAAAATCGGGCTTATTTATTTGATTGTGATACAGCACAAGCTCGTCCCTACATTCGCGCAGGGCAAGCGACATAAATATATTCCTCATGCCCTCGCTTACCGGCGTTTCGGGATAGCCTCCGCTGCGGCGGAAAACAGCGTCCGCTATCCTGCTGAAGCTTAAAACCTCTATTTTTTGAGCGAGGCGGGGGCCTATTTTTTCAATTATTTTTTTTTCGGTGGAAAAGCTGTGCTGCTCGGGAATTATAAGCATCAGCTTTTCGTCGGTTTCCTTTGTAAGCGAGCAGAGATAGTCTATTATATATTCCGTTTTTCCCGTGCCGCTTCGCCCATATATCAGCTTTAACATTTGAATCACCCGAAATCTATACTGTAATATCAATATATTCGCCCTGATAAACGTAGGCTTTTTTGTATTTTAACACAAGCGGTCCTTCACTTCAAGACAAGCAGCCGAGATGTTTCCTTTTTAAAGCAGCAAGAAGCATTTTTTAAATTTTGCGGGTAAAATTTATTGATTTTGATGTTGAAATATAGTATCATATGTGGGGAATGGCATAAGCTATTATTTAAAAGGTTATTCCGTTCCTTTATATTGTCTTATCATTAATATTTAAGGTGATTGATAGTGAGAATAATAATTGTCGGTTGCGGCAAGGTTGGCTCGACGATAGCCGCCGAGCTCAACAGCGAGGGCCACAGGATAACGGTTGTGGACAACAACGACGAGGCCGTTGCCAATCTTACAAACTCTTATGACATTATGGGAGTGACGGGTAACGGAGCCTCATATGATACTCTCAAGGAGGCCGAGGTGGACAGCGCCGACCTTATAATTGCGGTGACGGGCTCTGACGAGCTGAATTTATACGCCTGTCTGCTTGCCCGCAGCGCCGGAATACAGCATACGATAGCCAGAGTGCGCAACCCCGAATATATAAAGGATATGCCCAAGGTCAAGGACATACTCGGACTTTCTTTATATATAAACCCCGAGCTTGTCTGCGCAAGAGAAATGGACAGACTTTTAAAATTTCCCGGCGCTATTGAAATAGACACCTTTGCCAAAGGCGTTGTCGAGCTTATAAAAATTATAGTACCCGAAAACTCCTTTCTTGCGAACGTAAAGGTCAGCTCGACCTCGTCGGCCTTTAAGGGCACGGTAAGAATATGCACCATCGAGCGCGACAATGAAACGTTTATACCAAACGGTGATTTCGTCATTATGCCTAATGACAAGCTTTCATTTATAGCTTCGCCCTCGGACGCAACAAAGCTTCTTAAAAAGCTCGGCTTTTTATCGGGCAGAAGCAGAAGCGTTGTTATTCTTGGCGGAAGCAAGACGGCGTTTTATCTTGCGGCCTTCCTGATAGCTTCGGGAGTCGACGTTAAAATAATAGAAAAAAACAAGCTGAGATGCGAGGAGCTTGCCGAGAGGCTACACAACGCGACGATAATCAACGGGAACTGTATGGATCTCGATTTGATCAAATCCGAGGGGGTTCAGTTTGCCGACGGCATAGTCGCTCTTATGAATAACGACGAGGAAAATATACTTATTTCGCTGTATCTGAGAAAAAATTCCTCCGCGAAGATAATCACAAAAATAAACAACTCATCCTTCGGCTCGATAGTGGACGGCTTGCAGCTTGATTCGATAATAAACCCAAAGAGCCTCGCCGGAGAGCTGATAGCGGAATATGTCCGCTCTATGCAGAACACCGTGGGCAGCAATGTCGAAACTCTTTATAACATTTCAAGTCACAACGACGCCGAAGCGCTTGAGTTCAGAGTTCGCGAGGAATCAAAAATAACAGGCATTCCGCTCAAGGATCTAAAGCTTAAGGAAAACCTGCAAATAGCCTGTATAAACAGGAACGGAAAAATTATACGCCCATCCGGCGGCGATACGATAGAGCTTCACGACACCGTAATAGTCGTGACCAAGCACCGAGGCTTATCCGATATAAAGGATATATTGAAGTAAGCTTTTAGATATGTTCGGAGGATGGGATTTATTATGAACAAACGCATTGTCTTATATATTCTCGGTTGGATCATGATAGTGGAGGGCGTTGCTATGCAGCTGCCCTTCATCGTTTCGTTGATTTACAAGGAGCAAAACGGCTTTTATTTTCTTGTAACCGGCCTTGCGCTCATACTTCTCGGCTTTCTGATAGTTATAAAGCGGCCGAAAAACATGACCATGTACCAAAAGGAGGGCTTTGTTTCCACCGCTCTTTCCTGGATAGTGTTGTCGCTTGCGGGCGCTCTCCCGTTTTTTTTGAGCGGCGAGATAAGCGGATTTGAAAACGCCTTCTTTGAAACGATGTCCGGATTCACCACGACCGGAGCCTCGGTGGTTTCCGATGTTGAAAAGCTGAGCAACTGTATGAACTTTTGGCGAAGCCTTTCGATTTGGCTTGGCGGTATGGGCGTGCTGGTGTTTTTGCTCGCGCTTATTCCAAAGGTCGGCGGTCAGCAGAATATGTACCTTATGAAAGCGGAAAGCCCGGGCCCTATATTCGGAAAGGTCACCCCGAAAATCAGGGACTATGCGGCCATACTCTATATAGTATATTTCGGCCTTACCCTGCTCGAATTTATTTTCCTGATGTGCGGCGGTATGCCGATATTCGACGCGATAAACGTCAGCCTTTCAACCGCGGGCACAGGGGGCTTCGGCATAAGAAGCGCCGGCATGGCGGCCTATGACACATATTATTTACAAACCGTGATAGCCGTGTTCATGCTTCTTTTCGGCATAAATTTTTCGGCGTATTTGCTGATCATCGCCCGTAAATTCCGGCAGGCGTTCAGGATAAGTGAAATTTGGGTCTACCTTGGAATTATCGTCGTCGCTACCATCGCCATAGCGATAAACCTAAACGGTCTTTATCCGTCGTTTTACGATTGCATACACCAGAGCTTTTTCTATGTCACCTCAATACTCACCACCACCGGCTTTGGCATTACCGATATAAATATGTGGCCCGCGTTCAGCAAAGCGCTTATTATCGTGATAACCTTTGTCGGAGCCTGCGCCGGAAGCACCGGCGGCGGATTTAAAATATCGAGAATCATCATTCTTTTTAAGGAGCTTAAAAAGGAGCTCGCGATCATAGTCCATCCGCACAAGGTACACACCGTTAAAATGGACGGAAAAAAGATATCGCACGAAACGGTCAGGAGCATATCGAATTATCTCATACTTTACGTCCTGCTTTTCTTTGTTTCCTTTGTTGTAATCTCGTTTGACAATATCGATTTCGCGACCAATTTTACCGCCGTCGCGGCGACCCTCAACAACACCGGCCCGGGACTGTCGGCTGTTGGAACGGTCGGCAATTACGCGGCCTTCTCCCCTGTTTCAAAATTCATGCTTTCGTTCACAATGCTTGCCGGCAGGCTTGAGCTTTTCCCTTTGATCCTCATATTCTTTCCTGCCGCTTGGAAAAAGAACGGATAATCATTTAAAAGCCAATAAAATCAATGAGGCCGCAGCAAAACGAAGGTTTGAGCTGCGGCCCGGTTTATTTTTCCGTGCAAAGTTAAAAGACTTAGCACTCTCTGTGAGGTGCACTCGAAAAGCATTTTCATAAGGTCATGCTTTATCTCTCATCTGCTGAACAGCGACCGCAGATAATCAAAAATCTCAACCACCTTAAAGCGGTATTCGTATTCCTCGCTTTCGCTTATAAGTCCTTCGTCCGCTTCGTCGAACACGTCGCGCTCTTCAACCGCGCCGCTCAAGCATATAGGCGGAAACAAAACGCACCACCAGTTTTTGCCCTCTCCCCTGCCTATCTTTATCCTCAGAGCGTCGTAAAATCCGGCGGGCATAGTGCTCTCGCCGTAGCTTCTCGTGTTAAAGTACATATTCACGACTTCACAGTCGGCGGTGTAATCGCTGCCAAGCTCCTTTAAAGCCGAGTTGCAGAAGGCTTTTATATCGTCGAGCCTGCTTTGCGCCGAATAAACGGCCTCGGACTTGTCGAGCGGAGCGCCGAGCAGCTCTGAGGAATGCTCGAGGATCTTATCGCGCAGCCGCAGCTTCAGCTCCTGGTCGGCGGCGCTGTCGGAGTTTGCGAGAATGTGCAATCTCAGCACCTTGTCCGATATTTCGCAGCACTGAGCTGAAAAGCGAACGCAGCCCGTGAGCACGACAAGGGCAAAAAGCGTGATGACAAATTTAGACGGCAGCCCCGACGCAAGTAATTTTCTCATAAAAAGATCCGCCCCTTCAAGAATATTCACCTTGATTATGGGCGGATAATTTAATTTTATTCAGTTGTTTATTTTATTCTATAACACAGCCGGAGCTTGCCGGCTCGGCGGCGTAGACCTGAGAATAGCCTTCCTCAAGCCGCGTCCTGCACATTTCAAGCGAGGTCAAATCGTCGCTTTCGAAGATACCGTAAACGGTGGGACCGCTGCCGCTCATAAGAGCGCCCATGGCTCCGTAGAGGAGCATAATATCCTTTATGCGGCGAACCTCGGACAAATCGAGAACCTCTTCAAATTTGTTATACAGGTTAGATGAAATGGTGTAAAGATTGTTTATCTTTATGCCGTTTATAATATTTTCCGAGTTGCGGCGCTCAACGTCAACCCCAAACTCGTCGCAGAGCCTGTAAGCCACGGGAGTGGAAACGTTGATGTCCGGCTTGCAGATTAAAATCCGACAGCGCGGCATATCGTCCAGCTTTTTCAGCGTAGTGCCGGTTCCCTCGGCGCGGCAGGTTCCGCCGATTATGCAAAACGGAACGTCCGAGCCGACCTCCCTGCTCATTTCACACAACTTTTCGGTCGTGAATATATCCCCGCACAATTTGTTGAGAGCCACAAAAACAGCGGCGGCGTCCGCGCTGCCTCCGGCAAGTCCCGCCTGCGAGGGTATGTTTTTCTTAATATTTATCGTAACGGCTCTTTTAAGCCCCGCCTCCCTTAAAAAGACGAGCGCCGCCTTATAAGCGGTGTTTTTTTCGTCCGTCGGGATACCGTCCTTGTCAATCGACAGAGTAACTCGGTCGCCCTCGGCCGCTTCAACGTAAACGTCGTCCGCGAGCGTTACGGACTGCATTATCATATCGAGGGTGTGATAGCCGTTTTCGAGCTTTCCGGTTATATTCAGGGTTAGATTTATTTTTGCGTTTGCGTGAACGAGCATATGATCACCTGTTTTTGATTTCGCTGAGATATTCTTCAATGCGGTTCAAAGCCTCGCCAAGGTGGTCGAGAGAATACGAGTAGGACACCCTGATATATCCCTCGCCGCATTCTCCGAAGGCGTTGCCCGGAACTACGGCAACGTGCTTTGAGTTTATCAGCCCGAGGCAGAATTGCTCCGAGGTAAGCCCCGTGCTCTTGATGCACGGGAAACAGTAAAACGCCCCGTTTGGCTCAAAGCAGCTAAGCCCCATTTTTTGAAAGCTGCCCACCACAAGGCGGCGGCGCATATCGTACTGCTTTTTCATCGACTCAATATCGGAGTCGCCGTTTTTAAGCGCCTCAATTGCGGCGTATTGAGCCGTTGTCGGCGCGCTCATAATCGCAAACTGGTGCAGCTTTGTCATTTGATCTATAACGGGAGCGGGGCCGAGAGCGTATCCGAGCCTCCAGCCTGTCATGGCATAGGATTTTGAAAAGCCGTTTATCACGGCGGTGCGCTCCTTCATTCCGTCTATTTCGGCAAACGAAACGTGCCTTTCGCCGCCGTATGTAAGCTCGCCGTATATTTCGTCCGAGAGGACAAAAAGGTCGTATTTTTCGACTATCCTCGCAATGGCCTCCAAATCGGAGCGGCGCATAACGGCTCCGGTCGGATTATTTGGGAAGGGAAGTATCAGCAGCTTTGATTTCGGAGTTATGTGGCTTTCAAGCTCCTCGGGAGTCAGGCGAAAATCGTTTTCGGCCTTTGTTTCTATTATAACGGGCGTTGCTCCCGCCATTTCGGTTATAGGCTCATAGCAGACAAAGCAGGGCTGCGGTATTAAAACCTCGTCGCCCTCCTCGACCAGACACCTTATGCAAACGTCTATCGCCTCGCTGCCGCCTACCGTAACGAGCACCTCTGAGTCGGGGTCGTATTCGAGAGAAAAGCGCCTGCGGTAGTATGAGGATATCTCGTTTCTCAGCTTTGCAAAGCCTCTGTTTGGGCTGTACCAGGTCTTTCCCTTTTCAAGCGTCTTTATGCCCTCTTCCCTGACGTGCCACGGCGTTTTAAAGTCCGGCTCGCCTATGCTAAGGGATATCACATGCTCCATTTCGTTTGCAATATCAAAAAAGCGCCTTATGCCCGACGGCTTTACCTTCTTTATTCTTGAATTAAGCATCTTATCGTAATCAACCATTATAAAACCAGACTCCTTTTATCCTCCTCGGAATCATCTTCATAAAAGTCGATGCCGGATTCCTTATACTTTTTGAGCAGGAAATGAGTTGAGGTCGAAAGCACGGATTCGAGAGTTGAAAGCCTGCGCGAAACGAACATAGCTACCTCCTGCATTGTTTTGCCGGTCACATACACAGCAAAGTCATACGAGCCCGCCATAAGATACAGGCTCTCCACCTCGTCGAAGCTCATTATCTGCGCCGCTACGCTGTTAAAGCCGGTGTCCTTCTGCGGAGTGACCTTTATCTCTATCATAGCCGTGACCTTGGCGTCGGGAACCTTATCCCAGTCCACTATTGCCTGATAGCCCTTTATCACGCCGGTGTTTTCATATTCCCTTATCTGCTTTTCAAGATAATCCTTTGGCTCGTCGAGTATCATCGACAGCTCGTCGGAAGTGAATTTTGAGTTGCCGCTCAATAATTTAAGCAATTCGTCCATTACAATACCCCCTGAAATCTTTTTTAATATTATATAATGATTGAGCTTAAAAGTCCATAAAAATAAGTCAAACGGGCAGATTTTTCAAATCGTCGAGCCAGAGCCGTGCGCTTGCGTCGCTCGGCATTCTGAAATCGCCGCGCGGAGAGAGAGTCACCGAGCCGACCTTCGGGCCGTCCGGCAGGCAGCTGCGCTTGAACTGCTGTGAAAAAAATCTCTTTATAAACACGGTAAGCCACGAGGCGATGGTTTTGCCGTCGTATTCGTTTTTGTACGCCGCTTCCGCTATACGGAATATTTTCGACGGCTTAAAGCCGAAGCGCACAAGATAGTATAAAAAGAAGTCGTGCAGCTCGTAGGGGCCGACTATCTCCTCCGTCTTTTGCGAGATGTCGCCGTCCTTGGGCGGCAGTAATTCGGGACTTACCGGCGTGTCGAGAATATCAAAAAGCACGCTCTTTAATTCGCCGTCTGAGTTGTCCGCCTCAAACTGAGTGATATATCTCACAAGAGTTTTGGGGATAGATGAATTTATCGCGTACATAGACATATGGTCCCCGTTATAAGTCGCCCAGCCGAGCGCAAGCTCCGATAGATCCCCCGTGCCTATTACAAGGGCGTTATTTTTGTTGGCTATATCCATAAGTATCTGCGTCCGCTCTCTTGCCTGTGAATTTTCATAGGTCACGTCAAGCGAGCGAGGGTCTTGAGCTATGTCGGCAAAATGCTGATGTACGGCGCTTGTTATATCTATTTCAAGCAGAGCAGTTCCGTATGCCTCGCTCAGCTTTTCAGCGTTGCCCTTGGTCCTCTTTGTCGTGCCGAAGCACGGCATTGTGACCGTTATTATATTTTTTCTGTCTATATTAAGCATATCAAAGGCGTGAACCGAGGCTATAAGCGCGAGGGTGGAATCAAGTCCTCCCGAAAGCCCTATCACAGCCTTGTCTATGCCGGTGTGCTTAAGCCTTGTCGCAAGGCCGATCGCCTGAAGGGACAATATCTCGTTGCAGCGCTCGTTAACTTTATTTTTATCTGAGGGCACAAAGGGGTTTGGGTCGAATTTTCTGTCGAGGCGGGCGTCGGTCAAGGTTAAATCAAAATATATATATTCCGTATCGTCCGCGCCGCTTTGTGAAAATGTGTTCATTCTCCTGCGCTCGGACTCAAGGCGAAACACGTCTATATCAGCGTAAGTGATATTTGACGAAAATCTTTTAGATTCGGCGAGTACAGAGCCGTTTTCTGCGATGATATTATGAGAGGAATAAACAAGGTCGGTCGTGGACTCGCCAAAGCCGCAGTCGGCGTATATATAAGCCGAAACGGTTTTTGCGGACTGCATCTGCACGAGCATTTTCCTGTACTCCCTTTTGCCGACGATCTCGTCGCTTGCCGAGGGGTTTACTATAACGGTCGCGCCTGCGGCGGAAAGCTCCTCCGACGGGGGAGAGGTCACCCAGAGGTCCTCGCATATCTCGACTCCTACCGAAAGCTCGGGTATGGAGTCGCACACAAACACAGCCCTCGGCAGTATTGCGGTTTCATAGCCCGCGTAAATCAAAATATGCGTTTTATCACCGGGGGTGAAATGGCGCAGCTCATAAAACTCCGAGTAGTTCGGTATGTTCCTTTTCGGAACAAGCCCCAAAAGCTCGCCGCGGCAAATCACGGCGGCGCAGTTAAACAGAGAGCAGCGGTATTTCACCGGCACGCCGACGATTATCACCGCATTAATATCCTCGGTGCTTTTAACTATCCTGCCGAGAGCTTCCTCCGCCTTATCAAGCATTGCCTGCTGGAGAAACAAATCGGAGCAGGTGTAGCCGGTCACCGCAAGCTCGGGAAAAGCTATTACGGCGGCTCCGCCTTCGGCGGCGATATTTATATTTTTTATTATCTCGTCGGCGTTATATTCGCAGTCGCTCACCCTCATTTTTGGGGTCACGGCCGCAGTTTTGATAAATCCGTCCTTCATTTTTAATTCAGCTCCATATTCTCAGAGAGTTAATTTGAAACCTCCACGTCGGAGGGAGCGTCGTATTCCTCGGTTTTATCCTCTCTCTTGTTTTTCGTTTTAAACTTAATGCTATCCAAAATATGGTCGTATTTTAACATATAAAGCGAAGCGTATCCAAGTATTGCCCAAAATATTACTACCATAAAGCTCTGCTCGTACAAGATGGTTTTTTCAAAGCAGGAGTATATGCAATAGGAAAATATAAAGGAAAACAGACAGGGGAAAATCGTCCGTCTCATATCCCTCTCCTCGAGGAAGAGGCTCTTTATCATATGCCGCGCGAGGTGTATCGCGAAGCCGATGAAAATAATGAAGCCCACTATACCCGAGCATACGATTATGGTCAGATAACCGTTATGAAGGTCGCTGAAGTGAAGCCCGCCCTCTATATACTGCTGTGAATAGGGCACCAAATTCGCCTTGCCTGTGCCGAAGAGAGGGTAGTTTTTGATGAGCACGGCGGATTCCATCAGCAGCCGTATCCTGCCGCTGTCGAGATTTTCGTTTTGGTGCTTGAAGGAAACGGGAGGATCCTCGGGGTTGTTATTGACGTCGGGAACAGGCAGCGGCTGAGTAACGCTGCTCGGCAGCTTGACCTCGGTTTTTGCGGCTAACTGCGAAACCGTATAGCCGGTTGCCATTCTCGCCAAAATCATTAAAACGGAGGCGGCGACTATACAGGATACGAATTTTAGCGACTTAATGGCGATCTGCTTAAAGCTGAACTCCGTGCGCTTTTTGAATATGGCAAAGAACGAGTAGGAGGCGATATAAAAAAGCAGGAACACGAAGGAGGCGTTTGAGTCCGACAGGAACATACATATAAGATTGAATATCGAAACGGCGTACAGTATCCATTTCGGCGGCGCTTTTGCGCAGGCCCTTTGTATGAACGAGGGCTTTTTAAGGAAGTGGGCGAAGATTATACTTACCGCCGACATAAAGCCGAGCAGGTTGGGATTGATAAAAAATCCCGTGAAGCGGTTTTCGTATATTATTACGCTGTATTCCGTCCATTTAAAGTGTATGTTGAGGCAGGCGAGCGGAAACGCCGCGAGATTAAGCAAAAAGGTTAACAATATCACCGCCCACGCAAGGAGAAAAATCTCACGGTAAATGCGCTTTTTGTTCTTTTCCGTATGCATTCCGTAGAACACAAAAAAGCATATAGCTATATGAGCCGCCATAAGCATATTTAGCCAGAAATTGCTCGTTATATTAAGCAGGGCGGTTATGGTTATGCTGACGAGATACAACAGAAGATAATGCACATATTTTATTTTAAGTATTCTGCCGTTTCTTATGTAGTAAAAGTATATTATCAGCGCCGCCCAAAGCATTAGGACATACTGTGCTACTACTGCCGCAGAGCGGATTAGAATAACGTTTGTAAAGAAAAGCGTCAGCAGATATGTAATTCTAAATTTAGAGGGATTAAGAAAAAATCTCTTGATCCCGTTTAACACCTTGTTTATCAAATCAAACCCTCAATTCATATCAATCGAATGCTACGCCGACAACGGTTTTAAGCATTATTTTTATATCGCAGGGGATTGAAAAATCTTCAATATACTTTAAATTGAGCTCCATTTTTTGGGGTAGTATCACGTTTACATAATCGTCGTCCGTATTATTACCGGAGGAGAGCAGTTCGCTTTCGTCCTTAAACTTAAGGCTCGCCAAGGAGGTTATGCCGGCGGGCATGAGTAGGGTGGCGTACATTTCGGGCGTGTATCTTGCGACATACTCGGGCACCTCGGGTCTTGTGCCGACAAAGCTCATTTGCCCCGCCAAAACATTAAAGAGCTGTGGCAGCTCGTCGAGCCTGTATTTTCGCAAAAACGCGCCGCAGCGCGTTATTCTGCTGTCGTTTTTGAGTGTTATGCGACTTGCGTCCGAATTTTGTGCGACCGTCATAGTTCGGAATTTCAGTATTTTAAAATTTCTTCCGTATTTTGTCACCCTCGTTTGCCTGAAAATAACTTTGCCCCTTGAGGTTGCTTTGACAACGACTGCTATGATCGCCATGGGCAGCAAAAGTATTACTATCAAAACAAGAGAGAGGATAACATCGGATATCCTTTTTAACACAAGGCTCGGGCGTTTTTTTAAGAGTATATCGTAGTACCGCCTGAGCTGCTGCGTTTGCATACAGTCGGGCAGGCTTTCAAATTTCGGCATATTTTTTCACCCTTTTCCGTTTAGATGATTATACAACAATCGGACAAATAATTCAATACGGCTTAATTTTATCCTGCGCTTGAAAATATTATTGCTCAATGATAGAATTTAAGTCAAAGCAAGCTTTATGTGCCTGCTCGATCACGACTGCGGCGAGTGCAGACGGATCGCATTATAATTTACGGAGTGAACGGCATTGATATACGACTTCATAAGCCTTGACAAAAATTCCTCTGTGCCGCTTTACAGGCAGCTTTACGAGTCTATAAGAAAAGCCATTGAGGACAGCGGCCTTAACGAGGGCGACAGGCTCGTTTCGATACGCGGGCTTTCGCAGGGGCTCGGCATAAGCAAAACTACGGTTGAGGCCGCCTACGGTCAGCTTTGCGCCGAGGGCTACATAAAGAACAGCCCGCAGAGGGGATATTTCGTTCAGGGACAAATCATAAAAAAGGGCGAGATAAAGCGTGGAACCGACTACGGCGCTTTCGCCGCGCCTAAACGCGCAAGGTACGATCTGAGCAGTAAAAGCGTTACCGTTGACTCCAACGGCGTAAGGCTATGGAAAAAATACGTTAAATCATACCTCAACAAGGACTACATCATCTCGTCCTACGGCGATCCTCAGGGTGAATACGCCCTTAGGCGCGCGCTCAGCTTTTACGCTTACAGCGTCAGGGGAGTCGCGGCTACCGAGGATAATATTGTCATCGGCGCGGGGACCCAGTCGCTTTTATATCTCATCTGCGGACTTTTAAGGCGCTTCGGCTCGTCTATTGCGGTCGAACAGAATGCCTCCCGATATTTTATACGGGTTTTTCGCGACTGCGGCTTTAAGGTCATTGAGATCGAGAGCGACCGCTGCGGGATAAGTATTGAACGGATAAAGGGCATAAATCCTGATTTTATACTCATCAACCCCTCCGGCTCCTTAAAGAGCGGCGACAGAATGAAGCCTGAGCGCCGCTTTGAACTGACGGAATGGGCAAAAAGCGGAGAGAAATTTATTATTGAGGACGATTATAACGGGGAGCTCGTCTACAATTCGCGGGCTGTTCCGGCCATGCAGTGCGGCTGTACGGACAGGGTGATATATTTGGGCTCGTTTTCAAAGCTCCTCCTGCCCTCTGTCAGAATAGGCTATGCGGTCATACCTGATATATTAAAGAGGATTTATGCACAGGACAAGCAGCACCTGAACCAAACCGCCTCGAAGATAGAGCAGCTTGCCCTTGCGGATTACATACGCGACGGTCAGCTTGAAAGGCACCTGCGCCGGCTTAAAAGGAGCTATGCCGACAAAAGCGCTCTCATAGGCAATCTGCTTTGCGGCGCATTGGGTGAAAGGGGTATAGACTTTGAATTAAAGCTGTTTGAAACCTCGCTCGCCTATGAGCTGACCTTGAAGGCGAAGCCGGACGCAGCCGTTCTTTCGGGGCTGCTTGACAAGTCGTCGGTCGCGGTCATAGGCATTGAGGAGTGCGGCGGCGGTACGGTTATAAAATTCGGCTTTTCCGGCATAGCGATTTCCGATATAGAGGCGGCTATAAGCGAAATGCTTTCCGCAATCGGGCTCTGCTTTGGGCTTTGACTTGATAGATTATGCTTGTATGTATCATTTTCCCGTTCACGCTTTGTGCTTGCAGCGGGATATGGGCGGCGACTGCTGCGGCGCAGCCGCAGCGGAAAAACGCGGCGGAGGAAGATTCTATAACGTGAAACGCGCCTGCCGCGCCGCGTTTTTCGGCAAATTTCCGCCGGAGGCGGAAATTTGAAGTCGCCGCCCGTCCCCTGTCGCCCGATGAAGGTGATCGTGGGCGGCCGCGAGGCACAAATTTAAACCGAAATATCCTTTGACAGAGAAAAGGCTTCCCGAACATCGGAAAGCCCTTAATTTATGCCCGCTTTGCGCTTTATTTCTCCTGAAGCAGCTTGTTGAGCTCCTCCATAAAGGTGTTTATGTCCTTGAACTGGCGGTAAACCGAAGCAAATCGAACATACGCGACCTCGTCAAGATTTTTTAAATGCTCCATCACATACTCGCCTATCGCCATCGACGTTACCTCTCTGTCGAGGGAATTTTGGAGCTTCGACTCAATATCATCAACAATAGCCTCTATCGAATTAAGCGACACGGGTCGCTTTTCACAGGCGCGCAGTATTCCGGCGGTGAGCTTGTTCCTGTCAAAGGCCTCTCTCGACTTGTCGCGCTTTACAACAATAAGGGGAACGGTTTCAATAACCTCGTGAGTTGTGAACCTCTTTCCGCAGCCAAGACATTCTCTGCGTCGTCTTATCCTTTCGCCATCATCAGCCGGTCTTGAATCAATTACCTTGCTTTCCTCATGGCCGCAATACGGACATTTCATTTAAAGTCCTCCCAATAATATTTTTCTTTTGAATAATTATATCATATATTGTCGTTTAAAATCAAGAAAACACCATATCTTGAATCAACAAGTTTTAATCTCTATTTTTATATAAATTAACAAAAAACTTTTTCACAAGTCCTCTTCAATCCCTCATATGAGGCGATCAGTTCGGTGATACCGCCAAAATTTTTCCTGTAAACCTCTATCACCATGTCGCCGCTGTAATTGTTTCTTTTTAAAATATTGAAAAGTCTTGAGTAATCGGTCGATCCCTCAAACGGCAGCATACAATCGTTTTGCTCGTCGTTATCGTTAATGTGTATATGGGCAAGTCTGTTCCCCATGGCCTCACACATATCAAAAGGGTCGTTACCGGAGCGCACAGCCTGCTTTATGTCGAGAACAAAGCTCACCTCGTTACCGAGGTATTCCCTCATTTTCCTGATAAAGTGCGGATTTTGACTGCGGAAGGCGTTCACGTTCTCCTGCGCCACTGTGACCCCGTATTCCTTCCCGATGCTCGAAAGCTCCGCAAACTTTTCAAAATAACATTCGTCGCTTATGCCTGTCGCCGCCGTCTTTTTGTCACCGTGTATAACGACTATCTCCGCGCCAAGCCTTGCGGCGCACTCAAAATATTTCCTGTAAAATAATAGCGTGTCCCTGTAACGCCTTTCGTAATCTGTAAATAGAAGATACGACTCATAGCCCGAGGTAAAGGGGTGTATCGACTTTACGCCGGCTTTATATCTTTTCAGCAGAGATATTATCCGCTCTAAATATGGGTTTTCTATCTCGCTTATCGTGTTGAAAAATATTTCAAAATAATCGACGTTGTTTTCAAGCATTAATCTCAGCGAGTCAATAGTATCCATAGGATAAAGGCACGCCGACGATATTCCGACCTTCATATTATCACCGCTTTAGCAATTCTGCAACTTATTCGACTTATTTATAAAATGCTTTCCCCGAATTTTCCCCACCGCAACATATATAAGAGCGGCGGCAAATATAAAAACGCTTATCCATTGAGACGTCGAAAGCGGCCCCAAAAATCCCCTTATCTCGTCGCCGCGGAAAAATTCGTCTATAAATCTTACAACGGGGTAGGTAAAGCAGTACGCTAATATCATATGCCCCTTGATGAGCTTATGCTTATTATAGCACAAAAGAAGAAATATAAATATCAAAATATTGAAAAAGGCCTCAATTAGCGGCAAGGGCAGGCGGCAAACGCCGTTTGCCGCTTCGACGACGGAGTTTGTATAGGTGAAGCCTATCGGAAATTCTATTCCGTAGCAGCAGCCGCCGAAGAAGCAGCCTATCCTTCCGAAAAAGTGAAACAGCGGTATGCACGGAACGAGAAAATCGCAGTATGCTCCAATGTCCTGCTTTGTCGCCTTCAAATAAATCAGCAGGGCGGCGGCTCCGCCTATGAGCCCTCCGTAAAACACCATTCCGCCCACCAGCGTACCGAGGGTGGCGACGCCGGAGAAAAAGTCTGAAAAGAACTCAGACGCATTTTGAAACATATATATTATCTTATCTAAATTCGTTATTCCGTAAAGTATATGAGCGCCGAGAAAAACTCCGAGCGCTATCCAAAGAGAAGCGAATATAAGGGAGATATAATATATCTCGGGGTGCTTTTTCACCTGAATAAAGGAATATAATATACACGCGGCTATCCCTAAGACAACCATCAATCCGTATGAGGATATCGGCGTCTGAAGTCCAAAAAAATTAACGTATGAACACATATCGGCCTCCAAAAACAACGGGTGCTCCGGCAGCCGGAGCACCCGATTCAGACATATAAAGCTTTTGTTTATGAGAATAAATTATTATAGGTCGAAACATATGTAGATGTGCCGCAGTGGCAAACGCATATGCACGAGAAGGAGATCAGGGCAATAAAGGCTATGACCGTTCCCACAATAGATAAGACGAGTCCGGCTGTCAAAAGCGGGTCGTTGCTTGTCTTTTTGCCCATTGCCGACAATACTATACCTACTATGCCTGCCGCAACTGCAATCAAAGAAAAGATAACAGGCAAAATCACGGCCATATTATACGAGCTGCTTGCTCCGGAAAAATTCCAGCTGTTTGAAGCGTCAATGACCGAACAATAGCACACGCCGCAGGAGATCATTGAAATTATAATCAGGACTATGCTTGCCACGCCGCAAATTGTAGAGATAAGACCCTTTGTATGCGCGGCGGGGTCGTTTATGATTTGATTATTTTGCGGCCTTGACATAAAGGGATTATTTTGCTGAGTATTAAAGTGGTGCTGGCTGTTTACTCCAAAGGGAGAATTACCGCCGTTTGCAGGCTGACCGTAGGGCTGATTATTCGTTCCATACGGCTGATTATTTGCTCCGTACGGCTGCTGAGGCTGAAAGCCTGAGCCAAACGGCGACTGAGGCTGCTCCTGCGGCGGCAGGCTGTCGGACTCGGCGGGTGCGACAGGTTCAACCGGCGGCTCTGTCTGGCCGTTCATATTGGACGGAGAAGCCGGCGCTTCCGGCTGAGCTTCCGCGTTGAGCGGCTGCTGCGGAGTCTGTTGAAAATCGTTTTCTGGCTGCTGAGGAGCGTTGTTGTCCGAGCCGTTATTTTGGGGAAATTTATTATTGTCCATTTCTATATCCTCCCGAATATTTTTGTTGATTATAGTTTAACATTCGCGGCCGCATTTTGTCAATAATATAAAACAAAAATAAAATTTTGCCGCGCCCTCGTAAAACCCATTGCGTTTACACAGCTCTCAACGCTTTCTCATTATAATCATTCTTCAATGCTCCAATGAGAGAATCTCCTAAGAAGGGAGCGCTTTTGTCATATAAGACGAGTCTTGCCGCCTGCTTTCACAAGCTGTAAGTACTTTCCAAAGTTATTTTGCAAATTCGCTGCGGTAATTATCGTCATATTATCTCCCTTTAAATATACCGGCTATATTTAATCACTGCTAATTTTCGCTAATGCATCAAGGAAATTAGGCATTTTCAAATTTTTATATCGTGCCGCTTGACAAGTCCGTTCTTTTGTACAGTAAAACGAATATAATAAAGATAGAAAATAAAAATAAAGGGAGAGATCGTGATGAGCTATCAGGAAAGAAAAATATACCGTGCAAAGAAAAAAGCCGGAAAATACCGCAAAAAATCATATATCTTCAATTTTTTGGTCGCCCTTAGCTCGATAAACATTTTAGGGTCATATGCTTCGATTTTTATTTCGCCAAAGTATTTTTTTCTCTCGGTTTTGTTTAATATCTGCATTATAGTAATTTCGTTTAATCTTTCAAGCTACTGCGAGGACAAGGCCGACAGCATCATTTCAGAGGCCTTAAAAGCGCCGTCCGCTTCAAGTGTGGACGAAGAGTGCAAGGATAATAATATAATCGAGGTGGATTTTAAAAAGAGAGAATGTCGCTCTTATATTGACGAGGACAGAGATGAAATAATATAGACGGAGGTCAATATCAGAGATTGAATTTTGCCTTTCTTCCCTAATAATATATTAAGCAAACGGTCCGCTTTTATTTTTGCGGACCGTTTGCTTTTTCTGGAAAATTATTTATATAGAGAAAGTTGGGTATTGTAAAATTTAAAAAGTCGCCGGATCTTTCGGCTGTCGTCGCCCCGTTTTTTTCTGTGACTGCATTTTTGGGGAGCTCGGGCGGCGACCGGCGCGGCGCAGCCGCGCAGAAAAACGCGGCGCCGAGGCCTTATATTTTTGTTTAAGTCTTATGAAGCTCTTGATTTTTCCGAGGAGGGCAGACGCGCGCTCGCCGCGTTTTTTGGCAAATTCCCGCCGCAGGCGGGAATTTGCCGGTCGCCGCCCGAAGCTCTGTTCCACGCTCAAAGCTCCGGGGCACGCACCCGCGACAGCCGTTTAATCACAAAAACTGCCGCACCGCCATCGCGAGATGCTCCTCGTTATTTATCAGCTTCTTCGCTATATCCTTGGATTTTTCGTCTGCCGCCTTGTACTGATTGAGATAGCGGCTGAGCGACTTTACTCCCATATTGCAGCCGTCGGTTATCAAATCGGCTATTGTGCTGTCAGACTCGTTTACAACGAGCTTCATATTAGTTTTCATCCACGACATACCCTTTGCCATCGGGTTCGGATCCTTTCCGTCGTCGTGATAGCTGTCAAGCTCCTTTTGCAGCTCCATTCTCAACTTTTCATGCCTGTCCTTTGAATCGTCAAGGCTGTCCTTCAGCCTGTCGTCCTTTACATAGTCCATCACTTCGTCAATCGCGGTAACGCCCATCTTTATACCGGCGTCACATTCTCTCAAAAGCTTTATAGTGTCCTGTTCAACCATAAAATAATCCCTCCGTATATTTATATAATCAGTATGGGCAAAATACCGACTATTATGCGGAGAGATATTTTTTTATTTATTTACCGCGGACGTGTTCTTCTCTCTGAGATATGTAGATTCAAGGTCGGCAAGATGCAGCTTGACGGCTAAGGGGTACTTTTGATACGCCAATCCGATAGTGAAGCCGTTCGTATCGTCGAAGCCCCCCATATGCCAGCGGATCGCCATTGCCTCCTCGATTCTAAGCTTCATAAAGCGTTCTATTAGGAAAACGGATTTTTCACCGTGACCGTAAGGAAAAATATCGTCAACGGCATAAAACGGCACCTTTTCCCAAACGCCGGTTTCGTTGTTTTTAACGTTTCGAGTTGATACCTTGTAAAACTGCGCCTTGCAAATGTCGTGCAGCAGAGCGCAGATAGTGAAGCTCTCAAGGCTGTCGCTCTCCTCGTCAAAATGCTTTTCAATCAAAACGTCATATACGCTCAGACTGTGCATCACGAGTCCGTGCGCGCAGGCGCAGTGATACTTTGTGCTCGCCGGCGCGGTAAAGAAATCGGTTCGGCAAAGCCACTCGAGCAGCTCCTTCGCCCCGTGCCTTGTCACGTTCTCCGAAAATACTCTGCAAAATTCGCTTTTATAATCCATACTCTTATCCATCACAGCAGGCCCTCGTCATATTTCGCTCTTGCCCCGCCGATAAACGGGGGTCTTGTCCTCGCACACACAAGGTGCGCCTCACCTATTTTGTCCATCGAAACGCGAACCGGAACGGCGGTTCTCTTCAAGTGCATTCCTATCAGCACATCGCCTATATCCATTCCCGCCGCCGCCTTTATTTCCTCCACGGCAACGGGGGCTTCAAACGAAGCGTAGGCCCGCGTCGCAAAAGAGCCGCCCGCCTTTGGCTGAGGAACTGCGTTCACGACCTCATGTCCGTATTTTTCGGCACATTCGCTCTCGATTATCAACGCTCTGTTCAAATGCTCGCAGCACTGCGCCGCAAGATAATACCCTCCGCTTTTTACCTCGGAATATATCGCGTCGAAGACCGCGTTCGCCACATCGACGCTCGAATTTGTGCCTATCCTGCTGCCTATTATCTCGCTGCTTGAACAGCCGACGACGATAATGTCGCCCTTTTTAAGCTTTGCCGCCGCGATAAGCTCCTGCATCGCCCTACTCGCCTGCGCGGCGATATTACTTAATTCCTCCATTAAAGCCACCTACCTTTTTATATATTATAGTCTTTTTCCAAATTTATATCAATACTCACTTTTAAAAAAAGGCTAGGAGGCACAGTATTTTATCTCCGCTCGCATCAATATAAGCCCTTGCGCTTTGTTTACCCCACATTAGCCTCAAGTATATTTTTCAACGCCGCTACCGAGCTTGAATGCGACCTCTCAATTTTCACGCCGCTGCCCTTTGTTTTGCTCAACGCTGTTCTCATCATTTTGTGCGACATTGTGCTTGTAAATAAAACAAGCAAATCAGGACTGCCAATTTTATTTTTTAATCCTGCCTTCATCTGCGTAAAGACCTTTGCGGTGCATTTATAGCTTTCGCACAAATCCTTATACTGCCGCACCATGCGGTCGTTTCCCCCGACAATTACGATACTCATATTATGTGCCTCCTTTAGCTTGATTAGCTTCGACTAACTCAACGTTTAATTTACAGCGCCTATCGGGCGCGGCGGATGCGTTTTTTTAATCGGCTGGTTAGTCACTACTAACCATATATCAGTATAATATAATTTCTTAGCAAAGTCAATGTTTTCACGGGATAATTTTTCTGCTTCTATGCTCCCGCTAATTTTGATACAAGCAGAAAAAGGCTTGAAATAAAGGGCTTTCGAGGTCAAGCCTGGTCAACGTCCATACATGGCAGTAATCTAAAACTCGACCGTCGCCTTGCAGCGCATAGCCGCTGCCAGACCGACACAGATCTTCCACATTCGGGTCTTGATACGCTCCCCGACGGCGTCCACCTTTGGACTATCGAGCAGACCGTTCGCCAGCATATCAGGCGAACTCTGAAAAAACTCCTCTGCCGGCTGAAAGACCGGCTTTGCCGCATTTCGTCGGTGCAGATCATGCCTGATGGCTTGCAGTTCTTCTTGCATGGCGGCCGCCTCGGTCAAGATTTCTTTGGGTTCCATAAGTCTCTTACCTTCATTTTTAAAGTTCGGTTTAATAAACTAAATTATGCTTTTGTCAACGCAGGCGTTGACTCGCTCCGATAAAAAATTTTATGCCCCGAGCGGAAAATTACACCTCAAAGGCGCAGTTTTAAATTTTCCCTATGCGAAGCTTTTTAAATGCGAATTTATAGATAATATGTCCCGTATTATTTGTATTTTTAAAATAATTTTGTAAATATTCTTGATTTTCATTGTATTTAGTGTTATAGTTACAATAGTACAATTAATTTGCCCCCCCCACCCGAGCTTTATCCCTTACCGATCTGCAAACTACGGAAAGGACGTGTTGTGAATGTTCAGACAAAATTTTAGACTCTTTGTAAAAAATAAACGTGTTTTTGTCCCCGCTCTTCTTTTGCTGCTGTATGTCACAGGCTACCTCGTTTACCTCTGCGTTCGCTACACGATATATTCCATTCCGCATACTCACTTTCTGCAAGAAGCTCTCAAAAACTGCTTTCCGGCCTTTATAGTTTTATTTTATACCTCCTACGAGCTTTTCTATCTTCCGGAAGGTGCAAACGCTAAGGAGGCTCTATTCTCCCACAGGGACGCGCGCGGCAGGATTTTCGGAGGTATGTCTGCGGTTATCTGCTTAATACCCGCTTTGCTGTTTTTGATTACAGCGGCGCTTAATATTATATACTGCGCCTTGGCCGGCATATCCGACGGCTCATATTATCTCTATTTCATCTCAATGCTGTTTTTATACTTCTTTCTCGGCGGCATTATCCCCATCTTTATCGGCGCGCTGTTTTCTCAAAAATTCAAGCGGGTGAGCTCCTATGCCCTTGCCGCGCTGATTATTTTCGTATTATCCGACATATCGGACTTCCTGCCCGGCAGCATAAGCAATATGACGGAAATAAACTTCTGGCCGTTCAAGTATATCTTCGCATACATACTCCCGAGCGATGTAAATTGGGGCATGGTTTCGGAATACGGCTGGGGCTGTGAAATTTACAGGTGGAATATCGTGCTTTTTTGGATATTCCTGCTCGGCTTTTTACTGCTTAGGCTTTGCCGACTGAAGTCTAAAGGAATAAGGCTCGCGTCGGGAGCCATAGTCCTTGCTTTTATAGCGGCAAGCTTTGTCGGCTTTATAAGAGGCGGCAGTCACATCGAACTCGGCAATCAATTTGACAGTGACTCCATGGAATCGCATTTTTACAACAAGCACAACGTGCCGAAGACCAAGACCGCAGATTTTAAAGTCGACAATTACGATATGAAGCTCAATATATGGCGGCAGTTAGAAGCTGACATAACGATGAGCCTATCGAAAAAATCCCTCGACAAATACGACTTCACCCTGTTCCACGGCTACAAGGTCAACAGGGTAAGCGACGAAAACGGCAACGAGCTGCGCTTTGACAGGGAGGGCGATTACCTGACTGTTTATTCAAGCGGCAAGCTATCCTCCCTTAACATAAAATACGGCGGCTACTCCCCCGTTCTTTACAGCAGCTCTCAGGGCTGTATTCTGCCCGGGTGTTTTCCGTACTATCCCATTCCCGGTTTTTATGATTTCCTCTTAAACGCCTGTTATATGCCGATATGCGATTTAGACAAAGCCCGCTTTGAGATAGCCGTCGATTCTCCGCGCCGCTTTTATTCAAATCTTGACGAAGGCTCAAATAAAGGAAACAGCTTCTCCGGAGAAAGCTCTTGCCCGACTCTTATCAGCGGATTTTACAAGGAGGATTCCGCCTTTGGGCACAAGGTAATAGGCACAACGGCATACGGAAGTAAAGCTCCGGCTATCGACGGAAATTACGCCGCCGAGCTGCAAGCTCTGATAAACAAATATTCCTCCGGCGCTTCGATAGACTTGAGCAAATACACGATAATAGATTCCCTGGCAATAGCCAACGGCATATACAACAGCGCAAACGGTTTGATCTATTTATGCGACGACCTTATTATCATAAACAGCGCTCTTGGAGGTGATGCGCGCGACGGACTTGCAAGGGATATAATAGAAGCCGATAAAAAGGGCTTCAAGGAATATATTACAGAAATAAAGCGGCAAGAGGACGAGGAAACAAGGCGTTTACTGGCCGAATTATACTAAATGCCAACAGTCTTAGCCGAGAGAGTAAAAAAGGAACGCGGCATATTGAGGGAGGGTTTTAAAATATGCTTAAAATAGAAAATCTTCACAAGACATATAAAAAAAGCATCGCCTTAGACGGCTTTTCCTGCGAGCTCGGGCGCGGCATATACGGTCTGCTCGGGCCGAACGGCTCGGGGAAAACGACGATGATGCGCTGTATCTGCGGGCTTATAAGCTACAACTCCGGCTCTATCGAGTGCGGCGGCGACAAAATAGGCTATCTGCCGCAACAGTTCGGAATGATGAAGGCCTTGACGCTTTACGAGATGATGGAATACTTTGCGACATTGAAAAGGATACCCAAGGCGGAGCAGGACAAAGAGATCAAGAGCTGTCTTGAGCTTGTCAATCTGTCGGACAAGGCAAGAAGCCGTGTGGGCTCGCTTTCGGGCGGTATGGTTCGGCGAAGCGGCATTGCACAGGCTATACTCGGCGATCCGAAGATCATACTTTTCGACGAGCCGACCGCCGGACTTGACCCCGAGGAGAGAATGAGGTTTAAATCTCTGCTCAAAAAAATAAAGGACGGCAAGACCATCATAATTTCCACCCATATTGTTTCTGACGTTGAGGCCGTGTGCGGCAGTATCATTATAATAGACCGAGGGAAAAATATTTTCACCGGCAGCAGCCGCGAGATGGCGGAGCTTGCGCGGGGAAAGGCATATCTCATAGAGGAAGGTCGGGAGAGCTCTTTAAGCGGGAATTTTTATATAAAGGACAGGATAAGCCGCGACGGAAAGAGCTATTTATACGTTTTGTCGGACTCGCCCGTTCACGCTGCGGCGAGGGCTGAATCCGGCGGCGGAATAGAGGACGGATATTTATGCGCTTTGAAAAATATTTAAACAGCCTTATTATTTCAAAAATGGCCCTTAAAAGCCTCGGCAAGCTCTTTTTCGTTCCGCAAATTTTCATGCTTATCCTCGCCCCAATCGCGACCTATCTTGAGCTTCTGTCCGGCAGCAGCTACCCCCTATGCTATCTTGCAAGCTACATAATTTTGCAGGTTTTATGCCCATTCTTTTCCCTTTGGTGGCCTCTGCTCGGCTTTAGGGAGCACATAGAAGGCGGCGGGAGGGAGACTCTGCTCGCTTACAAAAAGAGCATACTGCGGGAGCTTATAGAGGTCTTTATATTTTATTTTCTACACTTTATTTTGCTTCTTCTGTTTTATTTACTGTGCTGGGATTTTAACTACTTCCCATATCTCTTTATATTTCTCACTCAGTCCTTCGCCTTTTTCAGTCTTTCCCTATCCCTCGCCTTTTTGCTGAAAAGCATTTCCGTTCCCTTTATCGTCGGCATTATATATGAGATATTCTTTATGGGCGCGAAGGCTCCCGGGCTCGATTTTATAAATATGCTTTCGTCATATCCGCCGGAGGACGCGGCGGGACTGTTTTTGCCGTATGTATTTATTCTTTCCGCCTGCATAATAATTTTAACGCTTGCGCACCTGCGTTTCAGGCGGCTTTAAAATCCCGGGCTATCCCGCAAGCTTTATTTGGCTGTGGGCTGAGGATATGACAAAACGGCTCGGCGCTTTTGTCGGGCAATACGACGATATGAGCCCTGCGGCTTAAAAATAATCGAGTAGGAGGCTACCCATTAGTTGAGTAGCCGACCTCTCACACCACTTAAAAAGGGCTGCATTCAGATGAAATGCAACCCTTTTATTTACGCTCATATAGGCTGTCCTAAAAGCCCTCGGCGGGGCTCTTATAAAATAAATTTATTCTTAAACCGAGCTCAGGCTTATTATGCCCACAATATGCTTTTGAATTAAAATAGCGTCGGCTATGGTCACGGTTCCGTTTTTGTCCGCGTCGGCAATTGTAAACGCATAGTCGTCAAGCTTCATGATATTCACAATTTGTTTTTGCACAAGTATCGCGTCGGCTATTGTGATATCGCCGTTTTGGTCGACGTCGCCGAGCAGTCCGAGCACGTTATAAGAAAGCTCGACCTCGCCCTTATACATTCCCGTTCCCCTCACGGTGACGGTATATTTGCCGGGAGCCGTTGCTGAAAAGTCGCCGCAAAGCATATAGTCGACTCCCTCTATAAGCGTTTTTCCGTCGAGAGTCACGCTCGGCTTTATATACTGCTTTTCGCCGGTATATCTCAAATCATCGGCCTTGACCGTCGCGGAGGATATATCGGTTTGGCTCATGGGAACGACAAAGCAGATATAATCATCATATTCCTCAACGGGCTGATAATTCACACTGAGCTTGCCATTCCCGTCAGAAACGACCTGATTGATATAGAGCAGATTATCCGAGGAGAGCGGGGCTTCGACATCTTTGCTTTTCATTGCATAGAAGTTATAGGTTTCATTTGGGAGCAGACTGTCAAAGTCCAATACTCCTGCCCCGATTGGAACAGGCAACGGCTTTTTGCCCGAGATCGCTTGGCTCACCGATTTTGTTGCGGGCGGGATAGAAATGTTTGTCGGGGTATGTCTGTATTCGGTCGTTCCGTCGCCGAGTTGACCTCTATAATTATTCCCCCACATATATAAATCGCCGATTTCTGTTATTGCCGCGCTGTGACCTCTACCAAGGCTGACAGCTTTAACATTGCTCATTATTTTTGTCGGAATGTATTTATCTTCAGTCGTTCCGTCGCCGAGCTGGCCCCCATCATTTACCCCCCACATATATAAATCGTCATTTTCCGTTATTGCTGCGCTGTGAAGATATCCGAGGCTGACAGCTTTAACATTGCTCATTATTTTTGTCGGGTTGTATTTATTTTCAGTCGTTCCGTCGCCGAGCATACCGTGATAGTTATCTCCCCACGTATATAAATCGCCGTTTTCTGTTATCGCCGCATTGTGATGACATCCGAGGCTGACAGCTTTAACATTGCCCATTATTTTTGTAGGAATGTGTTTATGTTCGGTCGTTCCGTCGCCAAGCTGGCCATCATCATTACGTCCCCACATATATAAATCGCCGTTTTTCGTTATTGCCGCACTGTGATGCCGGCCACAGCTAATAGCTTTAACATCGCTCATTATTTTTGTAGGAATGTGTTTATGTTCGGTCGTTCCGTCGCCGAGTTGGCCGGCAGAATTATTTCCCCACATATATAAATCGCCGGTTTCCGTTATTGCCGCACTGTGATAAAATCCAAGGCTGACAGCTTTAACATTGCTCATTATTTTTGTCGGAATGTATTTATCTTCAGTCGTTCCGTCGCCGAGTTGGCCGGCAGAATTATCTCCCCACGTATATAAATCGCCGTTTTCTGTTATCGCCGCACTGTGATAACATCCGAGGCCGACAGTCTTAACACTGTCCATTATTTTTGTCGGAATGTATTTATCATCTATTGTTCTGTCACCGAGTTGACCATCACGATTTTCGCCCCACATATATAAATCGCCGGTTTCCGTTATTACCGCGCTGTGCCACCCGCCGAGGCTAACCTTAAGTCGCGAACCGTTATTATCATTGTTATCGCCACCATTTCCGCCTGTTGACGTTTTATTGCTCAAGCGCAGTATAAGCGAAACTGCATCATTATTAACCGAATAGCTTTTGTTCGCCGTGCCTACTCCCTCTTTGACCGCGCTTGCCGTGTACTCGCCCTTATTCATATAAAAGCTTGTCCTGCCGTTTTCATCGGTGGTGTAGCTGCCGTTTACCGTCGCCCCGCTCACGGGTTTGCCGCTGTCGTCTACTACTAATATATTGACGAGGTATTTATGGTGTGGGCAGCTTGTAAAGGCAAATTCGTTAAAATCAAAGGAGTAATAAAAGTCAAACAGCTTTGCCGTAAAATCAAGCATTTTATATTGAATCTTCAGCTTGTCGCTGTTTAAGAATTTAGCCTCTAACGAAAGTTCAATTTTTGCGGATATATCCCCGTCTATGCAGTGTTTACATTCGTGTGTTTCTTTACTGTCGGCAGGCGCATATGTCATGGTAGCCTTAATTTCCGCTCCGGCCTTACCCTTCATACTAACCTCTGCGAGAATGCCGAAAACATCTATTTCCGGTTGCAAAGAAATCCCTATAAAAAACTTGCCCTCTATTTTTATTTCGGGCTTAAACGTCGGGGATTTAGATGTATTTTTTATACCATCTTGAATTGATATCTGAAGACCGACCGAACCCTCAAGGGTTCCGTTAAGCTCAATTTCGGCGTTAGCCTCAAATTCTATTGCGGGGGTAAATTTTATATATAGTCCTGGAACTGGGGAAAATTTCACCTTGGCAAATGGAAACGTCTTTGTGCCTCTCAGAGAAAGGTTAACAGCTATCTTCACCTCATACCCGAGCCTTGTTTCAATATATTGCTGTTTCCATGTGATATATAATTTAATTGAAGCTTCAACTCCGATTTCAACATCACCGGAAATTTTGAATTTAAAGCCGTCGTCATCGTCCTTATCGTTGCCGAATTTAGCCAAGTTGAATTTCATAGAAGCTCCGGTTTTTCCCTCTGCTTCAACTCCGACCGACGCGGGAGGATTTTTGCCGTTTATATTCGACTCCGCGTTAGCGGGCGCTGAGTAATTTTCCTCGGGAACCTCATCTTCTTTTACAAGCCCCTCGTAGGTAACGCCCTCGTCGCAGGATGATGGGTCGATATCAGCGTTTGAAAGGTCCGCGTCGGAATCTATTTTTACATATTCAAAAACCTCGTCGAGGTTTGTTTCCTGTCCCTTTATAGTCGCGGTGCTGCCGTTCATTGTAATTTGCGCGACCTTGACAATGAGTATCTCGCCGTCGCCCGCGTCGCAGGCGAAGATATCGCCCGATTTGAGCGAGGACACGCTGCTGTCGGCATTTTCAATTACATAGGTCTGCGTGTCGTCGTTCGCAGAAACAACCTTGTTACTCGCGTTGCTCGACTCGATTATTTTTGTATTGTCGTCATAGACCGCAAAATTGTTTTTCTTGTCATTATCAAAATTCAGAACCCTTTCGCTCTCAAAATCATCCGTCGACATCGCGAGCAAATCCTGAATCTCTTTAGTGTATGTAGGGCAGCTAAACGCCGTGCATAGAGGACGAAGAGTTTCGGGGTCGACGATATACGCCTTTAAATAAAAATATTGCGGCATGGTTTCGATATCTATCGTTACGCTTGCCGTTTTATCTCCGGCCGAAATGTCGGCGCTGCCGCTTGCGAGCATTTTTTCGCCGTCCTCCTCATATATCGCCACAACAAGAGAGGCGTCCTGCAAGCTTTCAAGAGATACCGTCGCTGTTTTGCCGCTTACCTCGACCGAGAAAACGTTATATCCGCCGTTTTCCTCCTGCTGCTCGGTGGTATCGTCTATCGCGTTCGCCACCATATTTCCGAACGAATTTACGCCGCTGATTTGCATATCGTCGTTGACATTTGATATAGACGCGTTCTCCCGCGAATCGCTATCCGCTGCGCCCGCGCTAAGCGGAGCTAAGCAAAACACGCCGAGCATAATCATTGTCGCCAAGAGCAGCGATATGGCCCTTTTGCCGAATTTTGAACCTTTCATGATGATCCTCCTCAAATAAAAAATGCGCAGCCGAAGCCACGCACGAAAAATACATAGCTCCGATTGTCGCCAAACAAAACTATTAACCGTCATTCAACGCGTGTCCATGGAGCCTGTATTTTACCTAAATAAAAATACACGCGAGAATGATTTATTATATAATTTTACCTGGCAATATTTATTATACTATTAAATCAATATAAACGCAACATATTCTTACACACGCACCCGATAATTTTGCGGACTCGGACTGTTTTATAATCGCTCATAGTGGCGGCGATTCCCCTGCGCTTTCTATCCCGCGCCGCCATATAGCCAAAAGGCAATTGACACGGCGATAAGCTTGCGTTAAAATCAATTTGTAATTATAGCTTTAGATAGCCTTAGATTTTAATTTTCAGATAAAAGGAGCTCGTATGAAAAAGATATATAATAAATTAGTCAGGGATAAAATCCCGCAAATCATTCGCGACAATAATCAGACCTGCTTTACAAAAACGTTATCCGGCGACTCATATTTAAAAATGCTCGACCAAAAATTGATGGAAGAATGTAAGGAGTACATAGAAGATAACGATATAGAAGAATTAGCAGACCTGACAGAGGTGATCCTTGCGATACTTAAGGCCAGAGGCGTTTCTTATGATGAATTAGAAAAAATCAGACGTTCAAAATTAGAACGCAACGGAGGATTCAGAGAGAGGATTTTTTTGGAAAGCGTCACCGATAACGAATCCGATGAAGATGAAGATAATAAATAATATAATATATAATATCCAAGTAAGCCTCTGCAATCTCAAGTCGGCGCAGGCAGCGGGCTTGCATATAATTTGTATATAATTTGTATATACACAAAAAATGAGGGCGGTACAAAACCGCCCTCGTTTTGGTGCAGGTAACAGGACTTGAACCTGCATGAACTTGCATTCACATGGACCTGAACCATGCGCGTCTGCCAATTCCGCCATACCTGCAAATATTTAACGCTCTCTATTTTCATCCGGCGAGAGCTGCCGAGGCGGGGCTCTGTAAACTAAAATTTACCTTTCGCCCGTTCCGCTTGAGTGCCTACACTCACAGGCACTTGCATATTATATCACAGCTCTAAAATAAAATCAAGATTTTAAATAAAGAAATTTAATCGGCCTGCGTTTAATTTTTTCATAGGTACCCGCAGGGCAAAATCAAACACAGAAAAGCATAGCGAGCAAGGTGTATTTGAGAGGCTTGCGCCACGACAAATGCCTAAATTCGCTATGCTTTATGCGGGGCGACGCAGGTATCATATCTGCGCCGCCCATATAAAAAGGTAAATGAAGGGATGACTAAAATTAAATCACATTCCGGCAAAGCTGCCGTTTTACATCCAACCCATTCCGCCGCGTCCGCCAAAGCCGTCCATACCGCCCTGACCCCCCATTCCTCCGGGGCCGCCCATGCCGCCTCCGTTATTCGTTGCGACGGAGCTTAGAGTTATCGAGCTATCCTCGCTTCCTCCGCTGTATGAGCCGCTGTCGGTATAGCCGTTTTTATCCGCGCCGGATATATCCGCGCCGAGAATTATTTTATACTCCTTGTTCAATTCAAGTTTCGGGGAGCTTGCGACAACATTTTGGAACTGCTTCGGAGATGTGAACGACACTATTATATTTCCGTCCTCATCGACCACCGCGACCGAGCTGTCGGCGCTGCCCATGGAGCTTAAATTTGTCATAAAGGAATTTTGAGTTGAGTTTTCGGAAAATCCCGCGGCCATTCCAGCGCAGCCGACTGCGATAAGCGTACCTCCGGTTATTTCGGCGGACATCTCATAGTCTATCGCGCCGTTGCCGTCTATTTCGGGACCGCTCACAAGCACAACGCCTCCCTCTATCAGCATAGTGCCGTTTGAATCGAGTCCGTCGCCGCCGGAGTTGACTAAGACGTATCCTCCCGAAATTGTGAGCTTATTGCTTGCGTTTCCTATATTTGCAAACTCAGGAGGTCTGTCCCCCGCCACCTGCTCGTCACTGCCGCCGGATACATTGATTCCATCGTCGGAGGATACTACCGATATATCTCCTCCGCTTATATCTATCGACGCCCCCTCTATGCCCTCATAGCTCTCGGAAACGTCTATCGTGCCGCCCGTTATCTCAAGTCCTCTGTCGGCGTGTATGCCGTCGTCGCCCGCGTTTATGCTTATCTGACCGCCGGAAATATATACAAAGCCCTTGTCGTCGTCCTCGTCGTTGCTCGTCTTTATTCCGTCCTCGCCGGACTTTATGTTTATCTCTCCGCCGCAAATTCTTACGCTGTCCTTGCCCTGGAGCGCGTCCTCGACCGCTTCTATATTCACCGTTCCGCCCGTGACTTTAATATCGTCCTTTGAAACAACGGCGTGCTTCTGAGTTCCCTTGATGTTCAACGTGCCAAGACCGTTAAGAGTCAGCGTCGCCTTTGAGAACACGGCTCCGTCTACATTGCTGTCGTCCGCGCCGAGAGAATAAGCTCCGCCGTCCTCTATCGTATTATCGCTGCCCTCCGCCGTCGTTAAAAACAGCTTATCGGCCGATTTTACATATATCGGGGCGTAATCCGAGCATTTTATCTCGGCTCCCTTTAGGACAAGCTGAACCTTGGCGTTTTCGTCGGCGCAGTCTACAATTATTCTTCCGTCGGCAAGCTTACCCGAAAGGCAGTACACGCCCTCCTTTGAGATAGTAATATCCGTTCCGTCGGCGCTCGCGCCGGAGCCCTCGATTTTCACGCTGTCGCCGAGGCTTATATTTGTCGCCGCGCTTTCGTCCGCAGTGTTTTCAAGGTCGCGTGAGGTGAACATGTCGTCGGTGCCCGCGCTCTCCGAAGCCGAGGAGCTGTTCGAGTCCGCCGCCGAAGGCGCGCTTGAAGAATTATTGCTTGAAGCGCCGTTCTTATCATCTGATTGCGCTCCGTTCAGATTTATAGAGCAGGAGCAAAGAACTGCCGTGAGGAAAACGGCAAGCGCCGTCAGCGCCGCCCTGAATTTAAGCATTTTACAAAACCTCCCTGTCGCTCGAAACATATCCGCACACTATTTCAAGGTTGCCGTTACGGCACCTTATCTCGTCTATCATGTCCTTTTCCTCGTTCTCGTTATTTATGACTATATTATATGTAAGCTGATAAAGACTTCCCATATTTGTAGTTCTCACCTTCATGAGCTTGCTGGAGCTTGTATATTTTTCAAATATGTCGTTGAACAGCCCGTTGTAGCTCAAGTCCTCCGGAATTGTTATCTTAAGCTCCATTTCGGCCTTTTTGCTCTCTCCAAAGCTTGTCGCGGTATAGAGTATAAGCGCCGCCGTTATTATAATGCTGAAAATCGCCGCTATCGCTATATATCCCATGCCAGTTGCCAATCCCACTGCCATCGCGAGGAAAATTATTCCTATCTCCCTTGCGCTTCCGGGAATACTTCTGAATCTGACAAGGCTGAAGGCTCCCATAACCGCCACGCCTGTGCCTATGTTTCCGTTGACGAGCATTATTACGACCTGCACCACCGCAGGCAGCAGCGCGAGCGTTATTACAAAGCTCTTTGAATATTTATTTTTATACATATATCCCGCGGCTATCATAAGCCCCAGCAAAAGCGAGGCAGCCATGCAAATTAAAAAACTGACGAGCGTTACTCCGTTGCTCATAACGCTGCCGAAAATCGTATCAAGCACAATATATTCCTCCGTCCGAAATTTTAATTGTTTCATCTTCGCTTTTAGCGCGCCGCTGCATCTCAATGAACGCGCAGCCGTATTTTGAGTAAGACGCGTTGTAGGCGCGCGCCCTTGTCATTATCTCAGACAGCCACAGCGGTATCGAATGACTCAGCTTGATCTCCATGACATACTCTCCGTCCGCTGTAAGACAGTCGCCGTAGCTTCCGAGCGTCAAATCCAAGTCGTAGCTTCTCCACGTTATATCCGTGTCAAAGGTTATTCTCAGATCGTGATCCTCTTTATCATAAAGAGCTATTCTGTCATATGAGATATACATACGCGGCGCAAGCATAGGGTAATACCCCATAAACCACTCTATTTCCCGCGCGATTTGCGACTGCTCCGGCAGCTTACCGCCAAGTCTTAAATAATTGGCCGCTTCCTCGCACATGAGCTCTATTCTTCTCTTATAAACGACTCCGTCATATTTCTTTTTTATTTCAAGAAACAGCTCCGAGCCCTCGTCTATCGCCCCGTAGCCCCTGAGCCTAAGCTTTTCTTTATATACGGGCTTTAACAGCGAACGGCGTATCAGGCGGTAGTCCGGCGTATCAAAATATATGTTGCTTATCAGGCTTTCGCCGTGCACGTCGGGTATAGTCCTTTTCGAAAGCTCATCCATTATGAAATCAAACTGTGCTTTGTTTATAACGTATTTTTTCTCTACCCTTTCAAACACGTCCCCGTGTTTATTCACATCTCTCACCTCTCGTTCTTTGCTGTTATTTTATGCCGTCAAGCTTAAATTTGTCTGAAAAAGCTTTTTCAGCTTTATTTCAGAAAACGAGGATATAATCATTGCAGGGATTCAACAAAAAAATTATAATGTATATATTGTTAAATGTAAATATCATTGGTAAAATAAACAGGCTCAAGGGATTGATATTATGAGGATTCTTATTGTAGAGGACGAAAAAAGGCTCGCCGACGCGCTCTCTCAGATTCTTATCGAGGACAAGTATATGACCGACGTTACCTACAACGGAGCGGACGGCCTTGACTACGCGATGAGCGGCATATACGACGCGATTATTCTCGACGTTATGCTTCCGGGGAAAACCGGATTTGAGGTTGCCTCCGAGCTTAGGCGGAGCAGGATTGAAACGCCGATACTTATGCTAACCGCTAAGGACGAGATACGCGACAAGGTGACGGGTCTTGACTCTGGCGCGGACGACTATATGACGAAGCCGTTTTCGCCGGAGGAGCTTTTGGCGCGTCTGCGCGCTCTTACGCGGCGGCGCGGCGAGGTTATCCTTGACGAGCTTACATACGGGGATCTTATTCTCGATTTGACCAACGCGGATTTAAAGCGCGGCACGAAGTCGATTCATTTAAATTTCAAGGAGCTCGAGATATTAAAGCTGCTCATTCTCAGCGACGGAGCCGCCGTGACAAAGGAAACCATTATAAACAAGGTTTGGGGCTATGACTCAAACGCGGAGGACAACAACGTTGAGGCTTACATATCGTTTTTGAGGAAAAAGCTCTTTTTTCTCAAATCGGCTGTCGCCGTTACGGCTATAAGAAAGGTCGGGTACCGGCTCGAGGTGGGACGAGATGATTAAAAGGCTCAGGCGCAAGTTTATAATTATCAATATGCTTTTTGTTGTTGTCGTTTTACTTGTCGTATTTATAGCTCTGATATTTTCCTCCTCTCAATCTCTTACAAACGACATACACCGCGCCCTGACTCAGGCTGTGAACGATAAACGGGATATGCCGAGGCTTGACCCCGCGATGGGCGGCAACTCTCCTGTTAATGATATTCAGGACAAGGACCCGAAGTTTATCGCCGTCTATTCATTCGCGACAGACAAAGACGGAAATCAGGTCGCCGTTTTAAGACCGGGCAACCTGATAGACGATGACGATATTGACAAAATAGCGAAGCTGTCGCTCGATTTGGAAAGCGACAAAATGGGTCTTATAGACGGCTACGATCTATATTATTACAAGCGCTCCCTTTCAAACGGGTACAGCATAGTTGCTCTTGCCGACGCGAGGTACTACTATGAATCCATCATATCCACTCTTATTTTCTCGCTCGCGATTGGGGCTATAAGCCTTATTGCGTTTTTCTTTATAAGTCTTTTCCTTTCAAAATGGGCTTTAAAGCCGGTCGAAAGGGCTTGGACTCAGCAAAAGCAATTTATAGCCGACGCTTCGCACGAGCTAAAAACGCCTCTCACTGTAATTCTTGCGAACACGAAAATACTGCTTTCAAAGAAAAATGATAAAATATCCGATCAGATACAGTGGATAGAGAGCACCGAGGAGGAAAGTGAGAACATGAAGCAGCTCGTGGAGAGTCTTTTATTTCTCGCCCGTTCGGACGCCGAATCGGTTGAGGAGAAGCTTATGTCGGAGAGGGTAAATTTAAGCGAGCTTGTTGAAACCTCCGTTTTACAGTTTGAGCCGGTGTCGTATGAAAAGGACGTTGAACTTAGGGCGGACATTGACGAAAACGTGATGATAGACGGGGATTCCGCTCAGCTGAAGCGGCTTGTCCTTATACTCCTTGACAACGCCAACAAGTACGCCGACTCCGGCGGCGTGATTTCCGTTGCGCTCAAGGGCGGCAGGCTTTCAATCTACAACTCCGGCGAGCCGATACCTCCGGAGAGTCTACCGCATATTTTCGAGAGGTTTTACCGCTCGGACAAGGCTCGCAGCGACAGCTCGAGCTTTGGACTCGGTCTTTCGATAGCTCAGAGGATAGCCTTGAATCACGGCGGCTCTTTGAGCGCCGTGAGCAGCGTTGATATAGGAGGCACGGAATTTACTTTTACATTTCAGCAGCAGGCATAAGCTTGGCGGCGCGATAATGCGCCGCCGCTTTTTTATATGCTTCGATTGGTTTGTTCGAGTATATCGGCTCGGGCGGCAACCGGCGCGGCGCAGCCGCGCGGAAAAACGCGGCGGGAAGGCTCGCCCGGACAGAGGAACACACCTTTGCCCCGCCGCGTTTTTTGCCCCCTGCCCGCCCGCGGCGGGCAGGGGCGGTCGCCGCCCGAGCCTGCTTTGATGCAAGCTCAAAGTAAAAACGCATCATCGCGGCGGCGCCGCACAAACCCCGCGCCAAAGAACGCAGCCTCACACTCCGGTTATCTTTATCCTCTCCGCCTCTATGCCGGATTGCCCGCTGACTATGTCCTTTATCACTAAATTCGTATCGTCCTTCATCTCCGACTTTTTCAGCACTATGCTGCACTCTCCGTTCTGTATAAAAGCCACGCACTCAGAATATCCCTTCGCCTTTATAAGCCCCTCTATGTTGCTCTGCTGTTGATATGCCTCCGCTATCTTCGTCGCGGAGGCTATCGCCTCGCTCTTTAAGCTTTCGTCGTCCGCAGTCTTTTCCATAAGCTCCTTCGCCATATCCACAGCCTCGTCCTGAGCCTTTTGTCTCTCGGTTCTCACTTGCGAAAAATATTTCTCAGCCGATTTATCACCCTCCGAGCCGGACTGCGTCTTTTCACCCTCGGACTTTCCTCCGCTCACGCTCTCGTCGCTCTGATTGCTCACGAACCGAGCCTGACCAATAGCGCTCTGAGTATTAGTTTGAAGCACGTCGTTGTCCGAGAACTGCCAGTTTAAGTACACTGCCGCTCCGAGCGCAAGCACGAGCGACGCCAACACAATTTGTCTTTTTCCGATTTTCAATTTTCATTCCTCCGTTTGTTGTGATAATTTTGTTATGCAAACCCTTGCAGACGATATATTAAGTGATTTTGTTACAGCCTCAAGCACCCTCTCCTTCGTCACAGCGTCGCCGCCTCCCTCACAGACTACAACAACGCCCCGAACCTCCGGCTCCATCACCTTGAGCAGCATTCCCGCCTCGCCGCCGTCCGAGCTTCTAAGCGAAAAATATTCCGACTTAGCGCTTTCCTCGCTCCGGTCTTCTCCGCCGTTTTTATCCTCAAAACGGTTTAGAGCGTAAACGTTTTCGCTGCCGTTGTCGAGCGTTAAAAATATCTCCGTCCTCCCCGCGCCGTCGATTTTTGATATTATATCACGCAGACTATTCTCGATCGAGCGCTTGTATTCGGACAGCTCTCCGCTTGACTCAGCCGAGGCCGTCGAGTCCCGAGCATTATTCCCGCCTGTTTTTCCGGCGAAAAAATTAGATATGAATATCAACGCTATGCCCGCTATTCCGAGAGCTATTACGATTTTTTTAACCTTTTCCTCCCTGAAAAGCCCGCAAAGCTTCTCCTTTAATATTCCCCTTTTATCCTCCTCCATTTTCACCTTCTCCAATCACTACGATTTTACAGCCGAGCCCAAGCCTGCCGTCTATCCTGTTTTTTATCTTCAGCGACTGCCCCCTGTCCTTTTCATTAATGTATATTACCGATTCTATACCCCTTATGTCACTTAATTTGTCGCTATCTGTTTTTATCTCTATTCTTTCCGCATTCACGCCCATATCCTCAAGCTGCTCCCTCACAAGCCGAGCAACGTTTTCCTTTGCAAGCTCCGCTCCGTCAAGCTCGGCCCTGTCCTCAAGCTCCGAGGCGTTCCCACGCTCCTCTATACCGACGGACGACAGCTCGTCGCTTATAGCCCTGCCTATGCTGCCGAGCGGCACTATTATTATCGCGAGCATAAATATTCCCACGGCAAAGCGGAGCGCCTTTGATATTTTGTCCTTGGGAGAAAGCATTTCGCACAGCAGGCAAACAGCCGCTCCCGCGCAAATCGTGCAAGCCCATGCTATTACTTCCGTCATTTACGAGCCTCCCACTATAAGCAAAATTGCGGTCGATATTATAAGAACCGTCATACAGCACAAAAGAAGCGCCAAAAGCAAGGCGGCGACCTTTTTCACGCCGTTTAGAAGCGACAGCGGCACGCCGAGTGAAAACACCTCGGCGACGGCAGCTCCGGCGCTTATAGTAAACAGCCAGATTATACATTTTAAAATCACGGGCAAATACAGCGCGGCTATGCCGAGCATGGCAAAAACCCCTATCCCCGATTTTAAAAGTCTGAGGCTGCTTTGCACCGTTAAAAACGCGTCGCTCAACGCTCCGCCGACAACGGGCACAAACGAGCTTATGGCAAACTTTGCCGCCTTGATTCCGGCGTTATCAGCCGCGCTGCCGATGAAGGTTTGAAACGACAGCACGGAAACGAAAATCGACATCATAAACGTGACTATCCACTTAAAGGACGAATGAACGAAATTTATTATCCCGCCGAGCTTGATATGAGAACAGAGCGAGGATATGACGGTTATGCCCAAAAGCATATTGAGCGCAGGCGAGAGTATGCGCGCGCCTATCTGAGAGATAAATTCGCCGGCGGCCATCACGGTAGTATAATAAGACGCTCCCGTAATGGAATTGCCCGCAGCTATGAGTATTCCGGCCATTATGGGGGCGTACAAAAGCATAAAACCCGCGCCGCACTGTATGACGTTTATCCCATCGGATAGCGTGTCGGCAAGGGGAAAGACTATGACGGAGCTTAGACAAAGAGCCGTTATAACGGACACCGTGCCGTCAAGCGGAGATATGCCGGAGGAATCCTTCAAGCAGTCCGCCATAGCGCAGAAAATCATTATTCCGGCAACCGTCGCAAGGCAGGCAAGCGGCTGCACCGCCGCGCCGCCAAGCATATTAAAAACAGCCGAAAAAAATGCGCCTATACTCAATCCGTTAAGCTGCTTCCAGTCCGCCGAATTTATCCCCCAGTCGTTCAAGCTCTCCTTTGCGCTGTCTGGAAGGCTGTAATAAAGGTCGTCCGCCCCGCTTTTTTCCAGCTGAGAATAATAATACTCCTGTATGCTCTCATCATCGTCCGAAGCGGCTGCGGCGCAGACCGATGAAAGCAATATGAACGCAAGCGCGAATAATATTATTGTTATCCTTTTCATTTTCAACACCTATCCGCCCGTTATTCGTATGGCGGCGTCAACTATTTCCTCCAATATCGGCAGACATAAAAGCACGACGGCGACTCTGCCGGCAAGCTCTATTTTTCCCGCGAGCGCGCTTTGTCCCGCGTCTGCGCATGAATCCGCGCCAAAGCGGCAGATATAGCAAATGCCGATCGATTTTAAAAGTATCCCGACGTTCTCCCCCGCCGAACCCGCAAGAGAGGAAAGTCTGTTTATCAGCGATATTGCGGGAGAAAGCGATGAAAGTATTACGGCAAAGACTATGACCCCCGTTATCACCGAGGTCATCAGCGCCATTTCGGGATTGTATTTTTTCAGCAGCAGAGCAAAGGCTGCGGCGGCGGTGGCGACCACGCATATCAAAAATATATCCATATCATAGACCGAACAGCGTTTTTATGGTATTAAACAGCCCGCTTATCTCGTAAACTATCATCAGCAGGACCACAATCAATCCGGCGAGAGTCGTCATCATCGCCTGCTCCTCTCTGCCTGAGCGTATCAGCACCTGATTGAGCACCGCCACTATTATTCCGATGGCGGCTATTCTAAATATCAGATCAACATTCATTTATATCATCCTTTACAGAAAAAACAGTCCCGCGCCAATTCCCGAAAAAACACCGAGCAGTCTATAAAGCCGCGATTTTTTTGCCGCCTCCTCTCTTTGCGACGACAAAAGTCCGCCCACAAGCGATATATAAAGCTCGCAGTGGGCAAGCTGGCTGTCGCAGTCCGAGCTTCCCAATTCGGATAAAAAGCCGTAAATCAGCTTTTTGTCCTCGCTCTTGAGCCCGTATGAGGAGGGGATTATCGAAATCGCCTTTCGCGCCGCGCCCTCTCTGCCCAAATCAAACAATTTGGCACTCATTGTTTCAAGCATAGGCGAGAGCATTTTTTCATCGCTGCACAATAACGTCCTCAGCTCGCTGAGCGTGTACCCCAGTCTGTCGCGAAGCCCGTTCAGATATAACAAAAGCTGCTCAAAAAATTGTATTCTGTTTGTTGCCCTTTTGGAAATCATAACTCCCGCTAAAGCTCCTGCGGCCATTATCATTAATATTCCTGCCGCCTTTACCACGCAAAAGCACCTCCCCCGACATAAGCTCGCTTATTTCGCCCGGGGATTTTCGACTCTTTAAAAAGGCTACTCGCCCGAACGCGCCCGTTTTCAGCAGAGCTTCGCCCTGAGGCCTTCTTAAAAGCTCCTCAGCACTTGAGGCGTGCATCGAGGCGATGATTTTCACTCCGGAATTTAAGCTCTGCTCAATCAGCTGAGCCTCCCGCGCCGTTCCTATCTCGTCGCATATTATGTAATCGGGCGAAAGGCACCTCACCGCCTGCATTATGCCGTCGGTCTTTGAAAAGCCGTCGAGAACGTCTGACATTCCAAGGTCGTTTTGGGCTATGCCCCCGAAAACTCCGGCGAGCTCTCCGCGTTCGTCTATAACAGTCGTTTTCATGCCGCAGACGGTCGAAAGTTGGCGCGCGGTATCTCTCAAAAGAGTGGTCTTGCCGCTTGAGGGCGCGCCGCAGACGAGAATCCCGCAGTTGTTCTCCTTTATGCAGGCGATAAGCTCGTCGGCGCACCCCAATATTTCACGCGCTATCCTTATGTTTACGCCGGATATGTCGCGGATATTATATATCTCTCCGTTCCTGTAAACGGCGCTTCCGCTCAGTCCGGCGCGGTGTCCGCCCTGAAGCGTTATAAAGCCCTGCCTTATCTCGTTTTGGCGGCTATATACGGAATAGCTGCAAAGATTTTGAAAGCAGTCGGCTATATCTCTCTGACTCGCCGTAAGAGTTCTTCCAGCCTCCGGCTCGGTTATCGCCCTGCCGTCCGCGGCTATAAAAAAGACCTGCTCGGCGGTATAAACGGCTACGGGTCTATTGACTCTCAGCCTTATCTCCTGCGCGCCGCATTTTATTTCGTCACTTATGCGAACTACGCGCTCAAACAATCTTTTTCCAAGCCCTTTAGCCGCTCTGTCGAACCGCCTTGCTGCGTCACGGTTTCCCGTCATTTTTATCATCCTCGCTTTATAATGAATTTTAATCTCACGGCGGCGGATATTTTATCATCGCGCCCTGATATTCAATTATATGGACGAGTTGTTTAAATTATGATAGGCGGCGATTTTTTTGCGCTCAAATTCAAAGGCTCCACGAGTGCTTATGCCCTCTGCGGAGCGATAAAAATTTCTAAAAAGGTCTTGACTATTTTTAATCAATATGATATTATTATCAAGCTGACCGCATGGAGGGGTGTCCGAGCGGTTTAAGGAGCTAGTCTTGAAAACTAGTGATTCCGAAAGGAACCAAGGGTTCGAATCCCTTCCCCTCCGCCATACAATATATTATTTTTTATTTGCCATACGGAGGATTACTCAAGTGGTGAAGAGGCTCCCCTGCTAAGGGAGTAGGTCGGGTAACCGGCGCGAGGGTTCAAATCCCTTGTCCTCCGCCAAGAAAAAAGCACTTGCTCTGGCAGGTGCTTTTTTCTTAAATATCAGATTTGTTTCCGTAGCTCAGCCGGATAGAGCGACCGCCTCCTAAGCGGTAGGTCGGGTGTTCGAATCACCTCGGGAACGCCAATGGAGATGTACCCAAGTGGCTGAAGGGTCCGCACTCGAAATGCGGTAGGTCGGGCGTTACTCGACGCGAGAGTTCAAATCTCTCCATCTCCGCCAAAGTCAAAATCGGCAGGGCGTAAGCCTTGCCGATTTTTTATATAAATCACGAACCCTTACTTTCGCTTTACTCTAAGAATAATTTCACTCTCTGCAAGCTTGGCTTGCTTTTTTTATTTTGGCATAAAAAATTGACAACACACCCAAGTTAATGGTATTATTAATTTATCACAATAAAACATTAACACAATAATATGATTTGTCGCCTATTGATTATTTAAGCTCTAATTATTTAAAACCGCGATAAATTTGCCGTGCGGCTCTGCGCACTGCTTTTTATAAATCAAATTCAGAAAGGAAAGTCGCTTTGCGACGGCGTGATCATTATGCCAAAACGATTGACAAAAAATTATCCGCGCACGGTTCTGAGTATGCTTCTGCTCTGCTCCATTCTTTTGGGCATGGCGTGTATTGTTGCTCCGAGCGTGCAGGCGGAAAACGAAAAAAGCACCTTCACCGTGGGATTTGACGCTGAGTTTCCGCCCTACGGCTACAAGGACGATAGCGGCGAATATGTGGGCTTCGACCTCGACCTTGCCGCCGAGGTTTGCAGCAGAAACGGCTGGGAGCTCATCAAACAGCCCATCGACTGGAACTCGAAGGACATGGAGCTTAACAGCGGCTCGATAGACTGCATATGGAACGGCTTTACCATGGACGGGCGCGAGAACGACTATACCTGGTCCACCCCCTATGTTGACAACTCTCAGGTAGTAGTTGTAAAGAGCGATTCCGACATCAACAAGCTTTCCGACCTTAAGGACAAAATAGTTGTCGTTCAGACCGACTCCTCCGCTCTCGCGGCGTTCACCGGCGAGGACGCGACGGACGAAAATAAGGCTCTTGCTGAGTCCTTTAAGGAGCTTCAACAGGTCGGGGATTACAACAGCGCCTTTTTAAATCTTGAAAGCGATATGGTGCA
>CANRNQ010000009.1 GCA_947632045.1 uncultured Clostridia bacterium | reverse complement strand
CGCCGCAAGGCCGAAGATGTAGAACATTGCTACGCCCGATCCGCCCGCAAGCGGGAGGTGCGTGCTCGGGTTGTTGGCGATTTGGAATTTATCGCCGTCATCAGGCGTTGGCAATTGATTGAACTCAGTATCATTCGGCGTCTTCACATAGAGATTATATTTACCGTTCGTCAGGATCACAGCCTTGTAGGTGTTCGGGTTCAGCTCGTGACCGGCGGCAGCCTTAGTTTCCTTGAAATAGAAGGTTCTACCGGGTATTTCTTTCGGAGTACCCGATTCGGGCTGATAGGAGATGTGCTTGAAGGTGACTAAGCCGGTTCCCGTTGCTGAAATTTGATCGTTCTCAAAGGTGCAGGTCGCATCGCCTGGACAAACATCATTTGTTGTTGCCGCGCTCTCACATTCTTCGTCGGTGTAGAGTGTGAACGTCGCGCCCGAGAGCGGATCGCCTGTCGCCGCGTCGATCTTAACAAAGGAAATTTCTGCGTAATCGGTTGTGATCAAGGTTGTGTTCTTGAAGGTGAACGGGGGATCGCTTATCTTATTCTTGGAGACTAACTGTAGGGTTCCGGGTTGACTAGGATTCGCAGTTGTCACTGTAACCTCAGAGTAATATTCAACACTGTAATATGGCTCCGTAGCTGAGTTAATCTTCACAACGGCATAAACCGTGCTATTATCCTTTGTGTATTGTGAAGTATATGTATCTGCGAGATCATCTTCGGTTATTGTATAAACAAAGGTATAGCCGTTGTAATTATTTGCGTCGATTGAAGCTCCTGCCGGGGCGGTAAATTTGACATTTGTGCGACCGTCTGCATTGCTCATTACGCCTGTGAGTTTATACAAGGGAGAACCCGTAGTAAAATCCGTAGGAGTCGGGGTCACCATTTTACCACCAGAACCAAATACCGCAGTGCCGCCCAGTTGCAGATTATAAAGGTTCGCGGTGAAGGTGAACGCTGGCGGGGTAATTAAATCATCAGGTACCTGCGCACCGTCGAGCGTTTTCGCGACCTCAAAGGCTATGTTAGCATTTTTGGCGGTGTAGGTGTTGGTGAAGTGCTTAAGGTTAGTGTCGCCGTCGCCGGTCAAGATTCCTGTTGCCGCATTGTAAACCGAGGCATCGTAGTACTTAACCTCGCCAAGCATGTTTTTGTTGCCTGCGGAATCGTGCGAGATAGTAACCTTTGCGTAATACTTTGTCGTATCGGTGCTCCAGCCTGGGATTTGAGTTTTGCCATCTTGCCAACCGTCCTCGCTGAGCTCGTAGATTATTTCAATCTGCGTATTGAAGTCAAAGGCGTTCAGGTCGTTTATATCTTTTTTCTCAAAGTTGATATTGCCGTCATTACCGTTTGTTGCTGTATTAGTGATATTGAAAGCATCGTAAATGTCGTTGACAGCGCTTTCAGTGAAACCTGATGTTACCGCCTCGCCGCCGTCCTTTGTGATGGATACGATATTTGCGCTGAATTTGAACGCGTTGAGCAACGTATTAATGTTGGAAATTTTAGGCGACGAAACACTGCTATTAAGTATTGCCGGAGTGCCGGTGTCGATTTTGTAATACTTCTCAGCCTTGAGTTCGACGGAACCCGGTGAAGCTGTGTAGATGTTCAGGAAGCGCGGAGTGATTGTGCCGTCGCCGCCGACGGTGGTGTAATTTACTGGTTCGGTACCGCCAGAGTTATAATAATAATACGTCTTTAAAGTGTCGCCGTTCTTAGTAACAACCGCGTAATATGTCTCGGCGTATAGTGATGTGGTACTTTGCGCCCAGCCCTTAGATGTAGTAGGTATTTCCTCGGTTATTGAGTAAACCAGCTTATCAAAGTTAAACTTATTCAAATCAATACTCGGCAGATTGGCGAATGCTATGTTGCCGTTGTTCAGAGTACCCGTTGAGGAATTACTCTCGCCGAGCTTTGCGGCTTCATAGAGGGCGTTTACGTTAGTATCGTCTGCAAATTTATGATCGCCGTTCTCGGTGTAGGTTGTGGTGTCGACAACGATTGAATCAAGCTTTGCGGTGAATTTAAAGAGATTATTGTGCTTTTCCTCTGCCAAGGCGGGAGCGCCGCTCGTGTCGGTTTGAACATATTTCTTTGCGGCAAAGCTTACGGATTGAGGATTTGGCTTGTAGGTGTTCGTGAAGGTGATTGCCGTGGGATTCTCTACCTGCTCCCCATTCTTCTCTGCCGTTATGGTTTGTGTAAAGGTGCCGGTTACGGGGCTGCTTTCCCAATTTGTAACTTCCGATTTATTATAGGTCAGCGTTACGGTGTAGACCGTGGGGTCGGTGGTGTAGCGGCCGTTGTCGTTGACATCTTTATTCTCGGTGATTTGATATACAAGCGTTACGCTTTCTATTTCGGTGAGATCGAGTTCATCAATACTGAAGCTGAACTGGCCCGTGCTGGTATTGTTATGGGCTTTAAGTACTTTAAGCGCGAGAGCCTGAACGATTGCATCGTTTGTATCGGTAATTGGAGTGTCACTATAAATAGTGGTAACGCTTGCGGAGGTGAGCTTGGCGTCAAATTCAAACACCGGCATCGGGTTTCTTCCATCACTTACGGTCTTTGTGCCATCTATTTTGTATGAACCGTTGACAGATTTGAGCTTGTTTATATAATCCGGCGCCGTTTTGCCGTCAAACTCAATTTTTTGCGTTGTGCAAGCCTCGTCGCTCCAATATGTCGGGATAAAGGTCTTGGTGTCGCTATCAACACTATCCGAAGAAATTTTTACATATATAGCCTTTGTTTCATCGGTGAAGCTACTATTAAGCCCTGTTTCGGTGATTTTATATATGAGCGTTTTTATTTCTGAGTAAGCGTTTGTGTCGATACTCGGCCCGCTGAACGAAACAGTTGGGTTGCTATTTGAGGTTTTACCTGTAGTGGAGTAGCTTGGGTTTTCGCTGCCGCCAAAGCAGAACGGCTTGAGATTTTCAGGAATTGGGGTGCCGCCGCCGGTGCTTGCGTCGTAACTAATCGAAGCACCGTCCTTTGTCGCATCAAGCTTATACAGCTCAGCCTTAAAGGTGAAGCCCGGATTTCCAAGCAGGGCGTTGAGCTTCGTGCTGTCCAAAGCGTTGCCATTGCTATCCTGTATCACCTTATTAACGGAGAACTGAACATTCGTGTCATCGGTTTGATACTTGTTCAGGAACGCGGCGTTGTAGGTGCCGAGGCCGCCTTTTGGTTCGTAAGCGCCGCCACTGCCCGTGTTCTTGTATGTGAATTTCGGCGACGGCTCTGCCGCGCCGGCATCTGGCGGGGTGACTTCTACTGTCCAAGTGTGGCCGTCCTTGTTGTATACGCCCTTTGCCGCGCCGGAGGGAATATCTTCTTCCACGATCGTATATGTCAGTCCTTCAACCTTGAGTCCGCCGATGTTGGGGGTGTCATTCAGCATATTGAAGGTGACAGTATCTCCGGTGTTAGTCGCGGTTTGAGAGTATACGCCGGTTCCAGTTGGGTCAGAGGCGTTCTCGCCATTAAAGAGGAAGAGGTTCTTTATGTTGGCGGGAACCGTGTTACTACCACCTTCCGGTGTTCCGTCAACCGTCCAGCGGGAACCGTCATAAGCATATGTCTTGTTATTGACGAGATCTGTAATAGTCACGCTCTTGAGGGTTGCGGTGAAGCTGAACGCGCCGTTGAGCTCAGTTCCGGGAGCGCTGCCCTCCTCGGCGGTTGGATCGGCAGACGTTGTGACGTGCTTTAATGCCGTGAGCGAGAGGGACGGGGTAACGTCCTTATACGGGTTTTCAAATGCCGCCGAACCATCTATAGTTGCGATTGGCATTATACCCGCATCGTAAGCCGCGAGAGCAAGCGGCTTCGCAAGAAGCGACGCGGCTTCTGCCGCAAGAGCTATGCCGGAAACTGTTGCTTCGGTGTAAGTGATATCAAATCCTTCTCCGTCGGCGCTCGGCTTAACCGTTACGGTGTAATACGTGGTCTGAGGTTTAAAGAGGTTTGCGTTTTCGCCTGTGAGCACATCTTCCTCTATTTTGTAGGTCAGCTCAACTTCTGTGTAGCGGTTGGTGTCGTATTGGACTGGGTCAAAGGTGATTGTGCCGTCCGCACCGTTGCTCTTTTTACTTGAAATTGTGCGTGTGTCAACGTCCTGCACGAAGCCGAACATCTTATATGATGTGCTAAAGTTATCGTCCGTAACAGCCCCGTTGTTAACCGTTTGGTTTTCTTCTTTATCCTTATAAGAAACACGGGTCAGGGTAGCGGTGAACGAGAATTGCCCGTCCGTAGGCTTGCCGCCGCTGCTATAATCGGACTTGATAGTCTTGCTGGCTGTAAGTTCAAAGCTCTTGTCGGCGGACTTGTATTTGTTGACGAATTTCACGCCGGTTTTTTCGTCGTTATCTAATTTCTTGTTGTAATCGTTATATGTCTCTTCACCCGATATCTGTATAATAGGAGCAATCAACGGCTCTGGATTCGCTGCTTTTGTACCTTTCATAACCGTACTTACATAGAAGCCATTAACGACATCGTATGAAACGGTTACCACGTAGGCCGAATTATCCACAGTATAATCGTCGCTCTCAGATGTTTCCTGCACCGTATATTTGAGCTCTGCGGTGGCAATTTCGGTCATATCGATACCATTTTTGGTGAATTTAAAGCGAGAGCTATTTATTTTATTAGAAGCAGTATCGTTGAATTTAAACTCGTTAACAAATTTATCAAGAAATTCATCCGTAGATGGAGGTTCCTCCGTAGATGGATAGGTGTAGCTATTTCCGTAAATATCGGTTATAAGCGCTCCTTCAAGCTCGGCGCTAAATTCGAACGACTTCGGCGGAACAACCTGTACACTCTCGCTGTTTGTTACCATCTTTGTGCCGAGGATTTCGAAACCGGCCTCTTTCTTCTTCAGGGTGTTTACGACTGTGTTTTTGTCGCCTGTAGCATCATCTCCGGTGGGGTCGGTTGAATAGGTAACGGTGAACGGAGGATCGTTTTCTTTCTCCAGCTTTACAAACGCGTAGAGCGGGGTCGTATTCGGTTCATATCCTTCCACCGGATCCTCGGTTATTTTATAAACGAGCGTGGTAACGGTTATATCGTTTATGTCGATGTTGTTACTTTGGAACGAAACTGTATAGTTCGGATCGGTCGCATAGGCGGTTTCAGATGTGAGCTTAAAGAGTTCAACTAAGCTGTTGTCGTTTCCTCCGTCTGGCTCTCCCTCCGTTACCGTTGCCGTTTTTGCTCCGTCACTTCCCACTCCGTTTGCGCTTTCCGCATTGAGTGTCCACAGCTCGGCGTTGAATTTAAAGGTGGGCTTGGAATCAAGTCTGCTGAGAATGTCCTCGCCGTTCCCGCTTTCCAGCTGAACCTTTTTCTTGACCTCAACGGTGAAGCTTGCCGGTTTTTCGGTGTAGGGGTTGATGACGGTTTGGCGGTTGGGTTCGTCCGCATCTACGCCGATAACGGTAGACGGAGTGCCCCAATCTGCGCCGTCTCCCGTGCCCTTATATTCAAGCTTTGAGTTGCCGCTACTATCAATGAGCAAGCGGAAGGTGCCGTCGAGCTTTGTGAATCCCGTCGGGGCTTTAGTTTCCTTGAGGTAATATACGGTGTAGGCGCGCGTGGGGTTTGCGTATGTGCTGATGCGGGAATCCGCGCTGCCTTCGACTTTGCTCGTTATATTGCCGGCTGAGCCTGCTTTTTTTACCTCGTCAATCGTCGTTCCAGCCGCGCCGACAACCTCTATAACCGCGCCGTCTGTGCCTTGCGCTATATCGCGGTTCTGCACGGCATAAGCGCTTGCTTCGCCGTTTGCTTTTGCTTCAAATTCAAAGCTCGCTATGACAAGATTGTTGCCCGTAATATCATTGGCTGTTATTGCGTTATCGTCGCCGAGGGTTATTGAATATTGAACCTTTCCATCGCTATTGGCGGTACTCAGATCGGTGAAGTTTATATCAGCGGTTGAGAATTTATCACTCAAAGCCTTGCTTATAGCTCCGCTTGTTAAAGTGAGGTGCGTTGTATCAAATTTCAGTGTGCCTTGGATAGAACCGACCTTTGCGTCCGCGTCGATTTTGGTGAGGACAACATCAAACGTCACCTTGTCGCCAGTTTTAAGGGTATTATCGGCGTGCGGGGTGTAATCTAAGTCCTTAAAGGTCACCAAACCGTTTGCGACGGACGTTACGGGGTTGTCAAATGTTGAGTCCGCCTTTGAGCTGACAACTTTCTGATTCTCTCCCTCAGTGCCTTTCACGCCCTTGATGGTGCAAGACTCGTCAGTGTAGAGCGTGAACTCCGCATCCTTAAGCGGGGTTGTGTCCTCGCCGCGCTTTTGAACCTTCTTAAAGGTCACGTCTGCGCTCTGTGTCGGCTCGTCGTTGTTGAAGGTGGGGTAGCTCTCAAGCGGGTCGCCGCAGCAGCTCCAAGTCGCCGCGCTGTCTGCACGCCATGTAGCATCGTCAAAGCTCGTAACATCAGGATTAGATTTATAATATACGGGCTTCTCCATTGTGCCGCCTGCATTTATGTATATTACGGCATAATATACGCTCTCGTCCCATATATAGTCGTTATTACCATCGGGGATAACCTCGGTAATCTTGTATAGGTAAGAGCATTGTGCGTTCTCGGGGCCAAATGTCGCGCCGGTGAAGTTTACCAGACCTGTCTGGTCGGTTCCCGCGTTGTTAAACTTTGCGTATGAATACGTCCTCTCAAAGTCTGTGGCATTATCGCTCGGGCGGGTTACAACTTTGCCATGGGTAGCGTCGTTCTCATAATCCCAAACAGCCTCAAGCTCCGCCTTGAATGTGAATTTGTTTTCATTACTGATGTCCGAAGGCAAATCCGCGTTGTTTACCGTCTTTTTGGCTTGCAGTGCGCCCGGAACAGGGGAGTAAACATTGATGATTTGTATGGAATTTGCTTTTTTCGCAGTAGTGAGCGCTTCCGGTGTGCCGACTGTGCCTGATATCGGCGTGAGAGCCTGTTCGGGGGATTCAACCTCCGCGTCGTCGGTGTTGCCGATACCTTGGCTCTTATTGAGTACAAATTCGCCGTTCGCGCTTTTGCAGAGGAGGGTACCGGTGTCGGAGTTTTGAGCCTTGTTGTAATCGAATTTTTTTGAATCGGTAGCGGTGGAGGTTGCGTAGCTTTTTGCGTTGTCATCATTGTTGTTGCTAAATTCTACGAGATATTTATCTAAATCCTCTTTTGCAGGCGCTGTACCGTCGTTTGCCTTTATCAATCCGTCAATATCGTTGTTGACGATATATCCGTGGCCCGCGAACTGCTGTTCACGGTTTTCAACTATTCTGTAAGGCAGATTAGTCGGCAAGCCGTGGATAACGATTTTATCGTACTTCGAGAGCGAGAACACGCCGTATTCATTGCCGTTTTGCAGCTTGGTGTCGTATGACTCATAATTTTCCGCCTTGTCCTCGGTGACGCCCTCCTTGAGGACGTGTTTGCCCTCTGTGTCATAGAGGAAGATTTCCGCCTCAAACGGGTATCTCGACCACCCGCTATCTTTATCATCCGGGTTATTGTTGCCGAAGCCGTCATAAACCTCGAGGGTATATGTGAAGCGCGAGCGGTTTTTGTTGACCTTTTTGTAGCCGTCTTTAGGGTCAACAATTTCGGTGGAAATCACGAGGTCGGTCGTGTCGATGCGGTTGAGATAGTCGATTTGCCGCGTTACGAACGCCGCCGGGTCGTTGTTATCGTCTTGAATTTGGAACGAGGCGGAGCGGTGCGCGCTCGAGTCATTCTGTGTGAATTTATAATATCCGCCGTTTTGAATTTCTTCTTCGAGCTTTGTTTTAGGTGTAATATCACTGACTAACTTCGCTCCGTTAGTGCCGCTAACGCCACCGGCTTGGCTAATGCCGTTTCCTATCGTTTTCAGGTTGCCTGCCGCGTCATAAAGGCGGAAGTAGGTCGTGTAATTGTAGTAGTTGGAGTTGTTTGCCGCGCCGCTGAGCGAATCCTCGCCGTCGCCCTTTTCTCCGGTGGTTACATAGTCGCCGACATTAAAGGAGTTTGAGAAGGTCGCGGTTTGGTCGTGCTTGAGCGCAAGCACATTCTCATTGCCGCTCTCCATGCCATTGCCTATTGTTTTGGTTGTTGTTGTTTTATCCGCGTTATCATAAAGGCTGTATTTTGTGCCCTGAAGAGCTGTATCCGTCGTTATGTCGTTAGCATTTGGGTTATCCGTCATACGGAAAGCGAGGCTGTCGCGGCGGGTTATGGTATCGGAGGGTTCGCTTGTTACGTCAAAGCCCTCGTTAATATTTCCCTCATCAACAGTCTTGTTCACCTGAACCTCTGTGTTCGCGGGGAGGGTGGTAAAGTCTATAGACATATTCGATTCACCCATGCCGCGCTCCATATAGTAGATGGTCATGGTGTGAACCTGAGATGTGTCGGTGTTGTTGATGTTGAGAGGAGTTAAAGTTCGTCGATCCTCATTTCCGCTATTGCCCGGATTAATATTTTCTTCATCAGTAGTAGGATCGTACCCGCTATTGTCACTCGTTGGTTTTATAATAGAAACATTCGGAGATACGCTTTCGCTGACACCTTCTATGTTCATTACGCAATCCGTCCAACCGCTTGTTTCTTTGCCATAGGCGTAAATATAATATTTTCCGCCACTGAGTTTTGATGAATAATCTGTTGATGTGATAGTATCTCTTACACTGCCCGTAGTAAATTTATTGGAGCTTATATCACTGTCTTTTACATGAAAAACTTTGCCGCTCGCATCATTAAATGTGTACTCTGAAGAATATTCTATTGAGCCATCCCCGCCAACGCTTGAACCGTTGTTGCTGAATGTAAACTTGGTGCTCGCATCAAAGGTTTTTCCGTCCGGCATGGAAAATTTTTGTGGGTCGATTATAAATTCATACAGTCTGTATGAATTTTCATAATCAGTAACATCGTTTAATACTGCACCGGCATGATCTGTTATGCCTTGGATTTTATTTGTAGCATAACCAAAATCTATACGACCTGATGTTTGTTTGTGCGCGCCGCCAAGGTCAAGGGCAAGCTGACCGTCGATATATACCCAGAGGTCGTCGTCTCCGGTAAAATTAAATTCTGCGTGGTTACTCTCTGAAAATTTGCCGTTTGCAGGAAGCTTGAACTCCATTTCCATTTTGGTGGCGAAGCCAAAATCATGGGCTATCTCGCCATCTGTTTTACCTTCACCGTTATTAAATGGGAAAAAGCCGGTTTCACTACCATACTGCTTATAGTTGGTTAAATCCATATTCCTTACTTTTTGCGTATCGTTATTATAGTAATAATTTACTCTTGTCGGCTCATTCCCTGAGTAATTGAAATTGACAATATCGCCAGAATAAGCGTTTCCGTTTTTTGCGGAGTTAAATTTATAGTGGGTAATACCGCTACTATCCTTTTCTGTGCGGAATGGAAATTCTGATTGAACAACATATGCTTTTCGGCTGTCGTCATAAGTTTTAGTGGTTGTTGTTTTTATTTGGAAAGTTTCTGTTGCTCCAGACTTTAAGGACATTCCCGGAAACCCTTTAGGAGTGTCCTCTGATGAACTGTTCCATACATAAGCATTCCAACTTCCTTCTCCAAGTTGGTCTTCATCTGCAAATTTAATATAATAATAATCATCTTCGCCTAAAACCGAATGGAAATTCTTATCTTCAGAGACATAAAAAGTGCCATTACTGTAATGTCCGATATATTTGTTCAATACATCTTTCACATTTAGTTCAGTACGTTTTCCATCGTCGCCAGCCTTAGATATGAGTATCTTATCAAAGTAAGGCGAAATTTTTATTGTATAGATTTTAGCTTGCTTGCTATATGTACCTACATTTCCTGTTTCTATATTTTCAACATGCTCGATATATTCTGGTCCGGTAGTAGTGGTAGTAGACGGCGCCTTCAAAATTCCGCTACCTTTCAACCACTCATAATCAAAATAAGGCGCGTGTGTTGCTCCGTCGTTTCCGACATAAACATTATAGTCAAAAGCGCCTGTTTGTGAACCGTAAAAGTTTTTTGTTAGCTCCGGATAAAGCAATCCCATAACAGATTGACTATGATTGCCACCCCAACCGTTTTTATCAGTCAAACCGTTCGAGTTATTAGCCGCCCAGAACCTCTTTGCGGTAGTATTTGTTCTCGGTATATAATAATCCATCAATTTGCTAACAGGCTGACTTGAATCTGTAGCCTTGTCACCGGTTAGACCGGAATCGCCGTAGAAATTACCAAAATAGAGCGGATAACGCCAGTTTTTATTCGCCGTTGTTTTTGCTGTGTTGTATATCGCATTATTTAATGTTGTGAACATTGTGGCAGCATAGCTATTATAATTACCAAAACCATTATCAGTTGAGGATTTTTCCTCATGATATTTAGTATTTCTCCAAGTAGCGCCCTCTGTTTTAGCTATTTCATTTTCTGAAAGATAATCATAATATGTTGCGTCTACCCAATACAGATTTTGGCTTGTAGGATTATAATGACTTGTTGTTTTATAGTCGTAATCCTTTTTATTAGCCTTATCCTTTGCCACCCACTGGTCCTGATAGTTGTTTGACATATAATAGGCAGTGTTGGCAGTGTTTTCGTTGCTGGTCGTGCCGCTCTGCGCCTTGCCGGTATCATACAACGGGGTATAGTTGTAGCCCGATGCTTCTTCAACTGTTGTTGCCGGATTTCCGTCTTTGTCCTTTGCAAGGGGAATAGAAACGGTTTCGGACGCGCCGAGGGTCTCGTCGTTTTCATTTATATGGAAAACATATTCGGCGCCGACAACGAGCTCGCCGGAAAACCAGCCGTCCGGCATAGTCTTATCCTGTTCAAACGGGGTCACGCATTGGAGCATATCGTTCTGGTCGCCCGTGGCGTAAATTTTTGCTGTGCCAGTGCCGTCCTTGTTCGCGTCCTTCCAAAGCTCGTTATAAACCCAAACCTTTCTTGTTATCGCGTCTTTGCAGCGTTCAGGAAAATGATATTTTGACGCTGTTATTGTCTCGTCATCATTGAAAACGAGATAGTTTTGAAAGCCCTTGCTGTTAAAGGTTTTTAACTGAGGGGCGGTGAGAAAAGCCGAGGCGCTGAAGGTGTAAATATGCGGGTCGCGCGGGATAGCGCCGTCATAGAACGCATGGTCGGAATAAATCGTCAAAGGCAGAGATGATGTGGAAACGTTGCCGACTTTGATAAGACCCGCGCTTATCATTTGCTCACGGGTATCAGTTCTATCTTTACCCTTGTTAACGTCTTCTTCCTCCATATATTCAGAGCTTGTGAAGATAACGGAGTTTGCGTTTGCGATACTCGTTGTATCAACATCTATATACCAGTAGTCGTGATTCCAGTCCTTGTGATTCGGACCCGGTGTGCAATCACTTTCTGTTTCGTCGCCGTAGGGGAGAAGCTTTGTCTCCGATACTGATGACGAACCTCCCGTGCTGTTGTATGCAGTTACGCTTACAGCGTTACCGTCTGTATCGACGAATTTTATATACGGCGTAACAAAGCGCACGCTGGTCGGGTATTCAAGAGATGATGTATTTGTGGATTTGAAGATAATTCTTGTTACGTCTTCCTTTGGAGAGGGCTGGTCTTTAGCGGGGGGAGTGAGCGTGAGGTCACGAATTACCATTTTGTCCGCGGAAAGATCATTATCATCTGTAGTGACGCCTTTTCCCTTTTGCTTACTCGTCATACCGTATGTATATTTGAGGATGTTGGCTTTGCCGACCGGTTCGCCGTGAGAGCCGAAGTTGTTTATTTCAGTATCATTCAAGCTGCGCAAGTCGGCAGTCCACTGAACCGCGCCGGTTGTGCTGTCAATAAAGCGCACGCCGACCTTCTGGTTGGAGGTGGGATCCTTACTATTTACAAGATTATTAAAGGTTTCGCGCACGTCCTCGTCGAGATTTTCCGTATTGATAAAGTAATCGGACATACCGGCGGTGGTTCGCGGCAGGGTGTACCAGAAGTGACCGTTTGCACCCACATTGAGGTCCGGCGCCGCGTCCGCACTTGTCGTGCCGACGTACAGCGGCGTTATTACGGACGCCACCATAAGAAGCGCAAGCAAGAGCGCCTGTGCTCTGTCAAATTTGTCCCGCAGATTGCTTCTTTTCGTTGTCATTTTGCGCATCCTCCCTAAGTAAAGCTAAGCATAAAACGAGTGTAACCTAAGCATTTTTGAGCCGTGCGCCGTGTGGGCGACGTTCTCAATCCATATATTTTTTTAAGCGATTTTCGCGGTTATTGCGATTTAATTTAACAGATTAATAAGATTAGTGCCAAAATCAGCGTCCGCCGAGAATTTTTTATCGGCCTTCCACTGCTTTTCTTGTCTGTTACAGTAAAATATACTTGTTAGCAGGGTATTTATTGTGGTAAATATTGAAAAAATCAAGCGCATTTTCTGTTTTTTTGCGCACTTTTCCAATCAGTAGAGGTTTTGTAATAAAATTGTAGCACCATAGAGATTACAAGTCAAGCGATTTTGGCTCGATTTTGCCATTGTTTACAATTTTAAGCGTAAAATTTATCGCCCTCGACTTGTGCAATTTGTACAAATCGTTCCCTCCTTATTATCTATTTGTGCTATTTTTAGTTTTTCGTTCTATATATTGTGTTTTGGTTCCTTCCAATTCAATTATGCCATTTCAATTATATATATATATATATATATATATTAATATTTTTTATTACAGTTCAAGGCTTTGACCCGGGGAGAGAGGCAAATTTTTATTTTTTGCCGCAAAATCAGCTTCGTGGCGCAAGTCGGTAAAGCTGCGGAAAAACACAAAAAATTACCGCCCTGTGATGCAGACACAAGGCGGTTAAGCAAAATATTAACCCAGTGTGAGCGGAACGGCTCGGCCGTTCCTCCTACACCTTTATTATATCACAACGCTTTAATATGTCAACCGCCGTTTTGCGCAATCTGCCCGCCCTCGCGGGCGTTTTTTTATTTTATGCGCTTTATATGTTGAATTTTTCTGCTGTTTTGTTATAATTAATATTAAGTATATATTTCACAAGCGCTTTCGACTTTGAAAGGAATGTGTTTATGCGAGTATTGATTTTTACTGCCTCTACCGGCGGCGGCCATAAAAAAGCCTCCGCCGCGCTCGAGAATTTTATCAGAAATAAGGACGGCTGCGCCGAGGTCAAAACCGTTGACGCGCTTAAAGCCGTCGGCAAGAGCTTCGACAAGCTGATAAGCGGCGGGTACGTCTTTCTTGCGCGCCACGCCCCGAGAGTCTACGGCAAAATGTACCGTATCTCTGACAAGGACACCTCGCTTAACTCTCTGGTGGAGCGCGTGACCTCGATCAAAAGCAAGAAGCTCGCGCCCGTTATAACCGACTTCAACCCCGACGTGATCATCACGACCCACCCCTTCGCCGCAGAGATGGTCTCAGCCGTTAAGGCGAAAACCGGTATCAACACCCCTCTTATTTCAATAGTTACCGACTTCGCCCCGCATAAAACCTATATACAGCCCCTCGTAGATTACTTCGTCGTTTCAAGCAGCGAGATGAAGTACCAGCTTGAAAACCTCGGTATTCCCTCAGCTAAAATACGCCCCCTCGGAATCCCGGTCGATCCCGTTTTCTATCAGCAGTCGGACAAAGCCTCTCTGCGCCGTGAAATGGGCCTCGACCCCGATTTGCCCACTATACTCATGATGGCGGGCAGCTTCGGCGTTTCGGACGTTTTCGATATTTACGAGGGTATCCTCAACTCGCGCCACAAGCTCCAGATTATAATCATTACGGGCAACAATAAAAAGCTCTTCTCCGAATTTGAGGAGCATATTAAAAAATCCGGCGACGGCGGCAAGCCCACCATGCTCAACTTCTTTGTCAACGACGTTTACAGATATATGCACGCGAGCGACCTGCTCATCACCAAGCCCGGCGGCCTCACCGTGACCGAGGCTCTCGCCTCTAATCTGCCTATGGCTATATTTAAGGCTTATCCCGGGCAGGAGTCGGATAACGAGGACTATCTTATAAGAAACAACCTTGCGCTCAAGCTGCCAAAGGGCAAGCGCTGTACCCCGATTATCGACCGCCTCCTCGACGACCCCGAAAAGCTCGACTCTATGCGGCGCTCCTGCGGCGAATTTTTCAAGGGCAGAGCCGTCGAGACCATTTATAACCTCATCAAATCCGCCTGCGGACAGACTCCGTCAGATTAAACGCGGCTCGCCGCTTACCGTCCGTTATTTCACTATTCACACTTTACTCTTCACTATCTTTGGGAGGCGTACCTTTGAAGGATACAGAACCAAAAGCAAAGCGCAGAATAGGCTTCAGCCTTATTTTAAATATATTTGTAATTATTATGTCGGTCGCTCTCGTATTATACTTCTTCTTCTCTCCCGACGGACTGCGCGACCTCATTTCAAAATCCCCCGACACCATCATTTGGGGCTGGGTCTTCGTCGCGTTCATCGCCTTTATGATGAATATCGTAATGGACGTCTTCGTCACCTTCTTCTTTATCCACAAGGAGATAAAGTCCTTTACCCTTTGGGACTCGGTGAAAACAAGCTGCGTCGGGCAGTTTTTCAGCGCAATAACGCCCTCCGCTACCGGCGGCCAGCCGATGCAGGTGTATCTCCTCTCGAAAATGGGCATCAGCGCCGGATTTTCAACCTCCTGCATGACGCAGAAATTTATCGTCTATCAGATAACCTATACATTTATAAGTATATTCGCTATCTTCCTGCGCTTCGATTACTTCGTTCACACCATGGACACCCCGTATAAATGGAGCCTTGTTATCCTCGGCTTTATTTCGCAGGTGGGCATCACCTCGCTGCTGCTCATCATCTCGTTCTGCAAGGGGCTTTCAAAAAAGCTTCTCCGCCTTCTGGACAAGCTCCTGCATAGGCTGAAATTCGTAAAAAACCCCGACGATAAAATCAGCGCCCTCGAAACTCAGATAAACGGCTTTCACGACGCGAATAAAAACGTCTTTAAGGACAAAAAAAGACTCCTTATCTACTACGCGTTCGTGTTCTGCCAGATAATTTTTATACTCATCTGTCCATACCTGCTTTACAGAGCGTTCGGCTTCTCCGGCGCCAATCCCGTCGATATGATATGCGCGCAGGCTTACGTCAACCTGACCTCAAGCCTTATCCCGCTCCCCGGCGCGTCCGGCATTGCGGAGCTTGCCTATAATATGTTTATGGCGGCCTACTTCTCGGGCGGAACGCTCAAGTCGGCTATACTGATATGGCGCTTTATCACATATTACGCCGTCATCGTCTGCACCGCCCCGTTTTCGCGCTTTACCGGCGGAAAAAACAGCGGCAGAAAAAAGGCTATTGACGACTGTCTTAACGAGGGCGCAAAAGCCGAGCCGACCGGCGGCGCGGACGGCGATAACGAACCGACAGCCGCCGAGAGCTAAGCTCGGCGCGGAAACTACGGTGATCTTATGAATTATAATAAAAATTTTGAATACTCTCAGGGTGACGACGCGCCAAAGGGCGACAGCCCGCAGATAAGCGTTATCGTCCCCATATACAATGTGGACAAGTATCTCAACCGCTGTATAGACAGCATTATAAACCAGATATTCACCGACTTTGAGATAATACTCGTCAACGACGGCTCCTTCGACAACAGCCCGCAGATATGCGACGAGTACGCCCGCAAAGACAGCCGGATAAAGGTTATACACAAGAAAAACGGCGGCCTTTCCGACGCGCGCAACACAGGCATAGGCATCGCAAGGGGGCGCTATCTCGCCTTTGTGGACAGCGACGACTACCTTGACCCGAGCTACCTTGCCGTTTTGTTTTACGCCGCCGAGCGCAACGGCTGCGACATATCATACTGCAACTACGCCATATACAAGCAGGAAAGAGGCACTCACAAGACCATAAACGTCAGAAAGCCCCTTCCCGGAATGACCACCGGCAGAAAGATATGCAAGCTCACAATAAAGGATTTCCGCAGTCGCTCATACGTTTGGAATAAGCTTTACAAGCGCGAGCTCTTCTTAAACGGCGATAACATTCGATTCCCGATAATGTATTTTGAGGATCTCGCCACCACTCCGCGGCTGATGTATTTCGCTGACAAGGCGGTTGTTGTGGACAAATGTCTTTATTATTACACAAAGCGCAAGGGCAGTATCGTTTCGCACCTCGACATCAAGAAGATGAGCGATTACGTTCTCGCCCTCGGCGTGCTCAGAAATTTCTTTGAAAAGCAGGGCTGCTACAAGCAATTCCGCTTTGAGCACCGCTGGCTCGGCTTTTTAATGTGGTTCAGTATGCCGTTTAACATAATAAGAGCGCATCTTTTTGAAAAGGACGACAAGGATTTCTTTAAAAAAATAAGGCACGGCATAAGAGCCGGCTGGAAGGATATCATATACTACACCACAAAGCGCTTTGAAAAAACCGACAGCGTGATTCCTAAAATGCCGTATCCGATTTGCGACGATGAAAAAAACAGCCCCTGAGCGAGGCTGTTTTTCTTGTCTGGAAACCTTATTTTAAGGTAATAAAAATAAAAATTTTTGCGACAAAAAACGGAGCAGGGTATATGCCTTGCTCCGTTTTGGTGACCCGGACGAGAATCGAACTCGTGTTACCGCCGTGAAAGGGCGGTGTCTTAACCGCTTGACCACCGGGCCGTTGGTAGCGGAAATAGGACTTGAACCTACGACACTTCGGGTATGAACCGAATGCTCTAGCCAGCTGAGCTATTCCGCCACATATTAGCTTGTTCACAGTGAACGAATGTTATTATACCCGATTGGACGGGCTTTGTCAAGCGTTTTTTTAATATTTTCGCCGTGTTTTGGCTTGTGGGGAGAAAACACGAGGTTCGTTGTCTATCTGCGGCGCGCCGGCGGCTTTAGGTGTGCTGGGCTGCCGCGCCATACGCTCTGATTTTACTGCTTTGTGTTAGGGTTCGGGGCGGCGACCGCAAATTTCCGCTCTATGCGCGGAAATTTGCAGAAAAATGCGGCGGGCATATAGCCCTGCCGCTGTAAGAAAAGTGTCTGTGCCGCCGCATTTTTGCGCGCGGCGCAGCCGCGCGAGTCGCCGCCCCGAACAAGGTCTGACGCTTCCACATAGTCAAGCCGAGCAGCCGCGGCAGCTTCTTAAATTACGCTCTCTATTATAATACGCTATTTTATTCCTCTGCGCCGCTGTCTGCATCGGGATCGTCTTCGGCCTGCTGAGTTTCCTCATCATCGTCATGCGGTACCGCCGCCATAGATACTACGCGGCTGTCATCTCTGAGCTTCATAACCGTAACACCTTTGCTCGGACGGGCGCAAACCCTTATGGAGCTTGCCTCTATCCTGATTATAACTCCGTCGTCGGAAATGAGTATAACGTCCTCGTCAAGACCTACCGAGCCGAGCGCCGCTACCTTGCCGTACTTTTCGACATGGTAATTTTTAAGTCCCTTTCCGCCTCTCGCCTGTATCCTGTAATTATCTGCGTTTGAAAGCCTGCCGTAGCCCGTTTCCGACACCGTGAGAATAAGCCCATCCTCGCGCACGGTCGCCATTCCGATTATCTCATCGCCGTCAAGCAAAGACATAGCCTTAACTCCTCTTGCTCCTCTGCCCATCGGGCGAACGTCGGTTTCCTTAAAGCGTATCGCCATACCGAGCCTTGTCGCAACTATAACGTCGTCGCCGCCGTCGGTCATTCTTACCCAGGCAAGCTCGTCGCCCTCGTTGAGCTCTAGAGCGATTATTCCGCCCTTTCTCGTTGTGTTGTAGGCGTTCAGCTCTATCCTCTTGACAAGTCCGCATTTAGTTACCATTATCAGGTACTTGTCGTCGCTGAACTCCTCGACCTTTATCATCGAGGTTACCTTTTCATCTCCTGATATTGGCAGTATATTCGCTATGTTCATTCCCTTTGAGGTGCGCGTGCCCTCGGGTATCTCATAGCACTTAAGCCTATACACTCTTCCCTTGTTTGTGAAGAAAAGCACATAATCGTGGCTGTTTATAATGAACATCTCGCTCGCCACGTCCTCCTCGCGGCGGCTCATTCCGCTTATGCCCCTGCCTCCCCTTCTCTGGGTGCGGTAAGTGTCCGCGGCGAGGCGCTTCACATAGCCAAACTGAGTCATTGTCAGAACGCAGTCTTCCTTCGGAATGAGATCCTCAATATCGACCTCTCCGCTTATCGACTGTATCTCCGTTCTTCTCTCATCAGCGTACTTGTTTCTTATCGCCGTTATCTCGTCCTTTAATATATCAAGCACTCTCTCCTGATTGGCAAGAATATCGCTGTAATCCTTTATTTTAAGCTCCAGCGCCTTCAGCTCGTCCTCAATCTTGTTTCTTTCAAGATTTGTGAGCTGTCCCAAGCGCATTTGGACTATCGCCTGAGTCTGCACGTCGTCAAGTCCAAATCTCTCGGAAAGCCTCGCCCTCGCCGTCGCCTGATCCTTCGACGCGCGTATAATTGAGATAACCTCGTCTATATAATCGAGCGCTATCTTTAAGCCCTCTAATATATGCGCCCTTTCCTTTGCTTTTTTCAAATCAAATATTGTCCTGCGCCTTATGACCTCGGACTGGAAGTCTATGTAGTGCTGGAGCATCTGCTTGAGCGTGAGTATTTTCGGCTCGCCGTTTACTATCGCGAGCATTATCGCGCCGAAGGTGACCTGCATTTGAGATAGAGCATAAAGCTTGTTCAAAACTATTTGCGCGGAAGCGTCGCGGCGAACGTCGATTTCAATGTGCATTCCGTTTCTGTCGGAATGATCCTCGATATTTGTTATGCCGTCTATTCGCTTGTCCTTTACAAGATCGGCAATGCTCGCTATAAGCCTTGCCTTGTTCACCTGATATGGCAGCTCGGTAACTATTATCTTGAACCTGCCGTTTTTCTGCTCGACTATCTCCGCCTTTGCCCTTACTATTATCTTTCCTCTGCCCGTTGCGTATGCGGCTCTTATTCCGCTTCTGCCCATTATCTGCGCGCCGGTCGGGAAATCGGGACCGCTGATGTGCTCCATGAGCTCTGAAAGCTCTGCGTCCGGATTGTCTATAAGACAGCAGATGGCGTCTATGACCTCTCCGAGGTTGTGGGGCGGGATATTGGTCGCCATTCCGACGGCTATACCGCTTGAACCGTTGACAAGAAGATTCGGAAAGCGCGACGGCAAAACGGTCGGCTCTTTTTTTCTGTCGTCATAGTTCGGCATAAAATCGACGGTTTCCTTTTCTATATCCGTCAGCATCTCAACAGAAATTTTGCTCATTTTAGACTCGGTATAACGATATGCCGCCGGTGGGTCGCCGTCGACCGAGCCGAAGTTGCCGTGTCCGTCTACGAGCGGATACCTCATTGAGAAGTCCTGAGCCAGCCTTACAAGCGCGTCATAAACAGACGCGTCGCCGTGGGGGTGGTAGCTTCCCAAAACCGTGCCGACCGTGTCGGCGCACTTTCTGTACGCCTTGTCCGGAGTAAGATTTTGCTCGAACATTGTGTAGAGTATTCTTCTGTGAACAGGCTTCAGACCATCTCTGACGTCCGGTAGAGCGCGCGATACTATAACCGACATTGAGTATTCGATAAAGGATTTTCTCATTTCCTTATTGATATCTACGTCTATTATCTTCTCGCTTGCTTTTATTATTTCGCTGTTATCCAATTCAGTAACACCTCTTCTTTATTAAAGCTTGATCTGCTTTTCTTCGATTTTCTCAATATTATTCTTTAAAAGCTCATAAAGCTTAGAATCAAATTTTTTTACATTTATAGGTTTAAAGCTTTTGCTGTCGACAAAGCCGTGCCTTGTCATTCCCGTGCAGAGCAGCTCGCCGTCCCTCAGCACTCTGTATACGTATTCTATCTTTGCGAATGAAACCGAGGTCACAAAGGCCTGGATTTCTATCTTATCCTCATAGTAAGCGGGCTTTATAAAGCGGCAGCTTAAATCCGTTAGCGGAAGCATAAGTCCGCGTTTTTCTAAAATTGAATAAGGAACTCCAAGCTCTTTTATATAATCTGTACGCGCAAGCTCAAACCATACGGGATAGTTTGAGTGGTGAACTATTCCCATTTTGTCGGTTTCGGCATAGCGCACCGTTATATTGCTTTTTGATATCATTTTCATACCCTCAGTCTTCATACGGCTCTGTGCCGTTTTTTAATATCTGCAATATTTTTTTATAAAGCTCGCGCTCTATGCTTCTTTTCGGTATTGCGAACATCTGGCCGTGATATGTTCGGATTATCAGCACCTCGTCACCTACTTCGAGGGTTCCCGACTTATCAAGCGGGATTATCCATTCCTTGTCGCCCATCTTCTGGGTTATATCCTCGTTTGTTAGCTCTATTTCTATAGTCTCTCCCGTCGAATTTTCACGCGCGAGCTTTTTTAAATGAAATATAGGGACAAGCCATATTGCGGCGATGACAACAATGCACAATATGCTGAACAGCAGCCAATTGTAGTTGTTGCCGTAAATGCACGAGAGAAAAAATCCGATCGCCGCTACCGCCATTATTATGGTGTATATTACAGAGCGGCGACCCTGCGTTTTATATATATTTGCGCGTTTAAGCGTTTCCAGTATTTCCTCGTCCGAGAGAGCAAACTGAGTCTTTAGATAAATTCTCTTTTTTCCCTGTTTAAGCGCTTTTTTGTCCTCGCGCTCGTCCTCTGTTATTCTGTTCCTAAGATCATCAACGCTTTCAAATATCTCGTTTTCTCCAAACACGGCCTTACCTGAGCCGAAGCCCTCGTCAGAGTCAGAGGATACGTCGCTGTTTCTTTTTTTTATTTCGTTGATCTCATTTAATATATCGTCAACCTGATTTGTACTCATTCCTCTAACCTCCTTTGGCTTGAATTTAAAGCATTGTAGTTTTAGCTTTGCTTTCATCCTTTTAATTTCAGGCGATTTTCAACTTACGGCGGCGGCCGCTTGGCCCCCGCCCGCGGGACCAAGCCAAACGCGGCGCAACGTCTGTTCTGAGCTCTTTAATTACCCTTGCGCGCCGCGTTTGAACGAGCTGCCTGCGGCAGCTCGGGCCGCCGCCGTAAGTTTTTCTTATATATCAAGATTTGTCGCGTACTTCGCGTTCTTTTCAATAAATTCTCTTCTCGGCTCTACCTTGTCGCCCATCAGTATGGTGAATACCTCGTCCGCCTCCTGAGCGTCGTTCAGCTCCACCCTGAGCATTATCCTCGTTTCCGGATTCATCGTCGTTTCCCAAAGCTGCTCTGAATCCATCTCGCCAAGACCCTTGTATCTTTGTATATCGCTCTTACCATCTATCGATGCAAGAATAGCGTCGCGCTCCTCGTCCGAGTACGCGTATTTGTGCTCCTTGCCCTTTGTTATCCTGTAAAGAGGGGGTTGTGCCAAAAATACATGACCGTTTTCAATAAGCGGCCTCATAAAGCGGAAGAAAAACGTGAGCAAAAGCGTCCTGATGTGCGAGCCATCGACGTCGGCGTCCGCCATTATTATTACCTTGCCATAGCGCAACTTCTCTATGTCAAATTCATCGCCTATTCCGGCTCCGAGAGCCGTTATAACGGGCAGCAGCTTTTCATTGCCATACACCTTGTCAAGGCGCGACTTTTCAACATTGAGCATCTTTCCCCAAAGCGGCAAAATAGCCTGAAATCTTCTGTCTCGGCCGCCCTTTGCGGAGCCTCCCGCCGAATCTCCCTCTACTATATATATCTCTGTTTCCTCGGGATTTCTCGACTGACAGTCGGCAAGCTTTCCCGGCAGAGCCGCGTTTTCAAGAGCGCTCTTTCTGCGCACACTCTCCTTTGCCTTTCTTGCCGCCTCTCTCGCCCTTGACGCAGCGAGAGCCTTTTCAAATATTGCCCTTGCCGTCGCCGGATTTTCCTCAAGATAGGTGCTGAGCTTGTCGCTTACGAGCTTGTCCGCAAGGCTCCTTATCTCTATGTTTCCGAGCCTTGCCTTAGTCTGTCCCTCAAACTGCGACTCCTTGAGCTTGACGCTGATTATCGCCGTCAGACCCTCTCTTACATCCTCTCCCGTAAGGTTCTTGTCGTTTTCCTTAAGTATTTTGAACTTTCTTGCGTAATTATTCATTACCCTTGTGAGGGCGCGTTTAAAGCCGTCCTCATGGGTTCCACCGTCGGTGGTGTGTATATCGTTTGCAAACGAGAGTATACATTCGTTGTAGCTCTCGTTATATTGCATAGCTATCTCTATAAAGGCGTTTCCGTCCTCTGCTCCGGCGCTGTAATATATTATGTCGTCGTGAACCACATCGAGGGATTTTTTCTTGTGTATATACTCGACAAAGCTCCTTATTCCTCCGTCGTAGCAGTAATCTCCCTTTACAATATTATCTGCGTCGCGCTCGTCGATAAGCTCAATATGCAGACCCGCATTTAAAAACGCCTGTTCTCTAAGCCTTGTTTCAAGCGTTTCAAAATCGTATTCGAGCGTTTCCTTGAACATCTCGGGGTCAGCCTTGAACGAAACCTCGGTGCCCTTTCTCTCGGACTGACCTATTATTTCAAGGTCTGTTATTATATTTCCCCTCTCGTATCTCTGAAAATACACGTTCTCGCCGTCGTAAACCTTTACCTCGAGCCATTCCGACAGAGCGTTTACAACCGAAGCTCCGACTCCGTGCAGGCCGCCGCTGACCTTATATCCGCCGCCGCCGAATTTTCCTCCGGCGTGCAGTACGGTAAATACCACCGTTACGGCGGGTATGCCCATTTTTGTGTTTACTCCGACAGGTATTCCGCGTCCGTTGTCCGACACTCTGATGATATTGTCCGGCAAAATTTCAACTGTAATCTTTGTGCAATAGCCGGCAAGAGCTTCGTCGATAGAATTGTCAACTATTTCATACACAAGGTGGTGAAGTCCCCTTGCGCCCGTCGATCCTATATACATTCCGGGGCGCTTTCTTACAGCCTCAAGTCCCTCTAAAACCTGTATCTCGTCCGCGCCATACTCTGCGTCGGTCGTTGTGACCTCCATATTATCAACGTCGTCCAAGCTTACTTCGCTCAAAGTGCTTTCCGAATTTTCAAGAATTTTGCCATCCATCTCAATTCTTTCGTTATCCATCATTATCCTCCTGTGTCGGCTTTACAAAAGTCATATGTTCATCATAAATTTTATATAAATTTGATATTAGTTACTATAAATATTAATTTCGTACTCAAATTATTTTTAAGACTTAAATCAAATCCAAGACGCTCCGCTTAAAGCTTTGCCCTGCCGTTATAATATTGACGGCTAATTTTTTCCGTTATTTTCTTTTTTTAAATCTCGTTGTAAACGGAAATAATATCACCGTAAGGCTCACCGCCGCAACCGTTATTACAAAGCAGCCGAAAACGGTCAAGCCCTTGATAATATTAAACAGCAAAATATTTAAAGCTATTAAAATAATTGCCGCGACAATTATCAAAATTATCCTGCCCTTTGTTTTTGAAACCGAAAAGCTTTTTCCACAGTGACGGCATTTTATATTTTCTTTATTTTTAAAGGCCTTGACCTCGCCGTATCTGTAAATTGCTTCGCAGTAAGGGCATAGAGGCAGCTTGAGCATAAAAACGCCTCCTAATATAATTTTATAATTTATTTTTAATTTTGATCATCGTCCGTAGCTTCATCAGGCTTTACAAATTTGCAAACGTAGGGCAGCAGTAAATATATAAGATATATTACCGCAACCGTAATTACACCGCACAGCATATATACAGTTTCGTTTTGGAAGAGGAAGAAAAAGAGAAAATCCAAACCGAAGGCCACCGCGAAAGCCACTATTGCCAAAATAATTCTCCCTGCGGCGCTTTTAACTTTTATCCTTTTTTCGCATTTTTTACACTTTAGCAGCTTCTGATTTGCGGCTTTTTTTACTTCCTTTGCGGAATATTCCTCTCCGCAGTAAGGACATTTAGGTAATTTAAACATAAAATTTTACCTTTCCATCTTCTAAATTAATTATATATCCGCTTATTAAACCTTAAGGTCTTAATAAAAGCCTTAAAATTTCCCTAATTTCTTTTTTCTCTCATATTTCTTCTTTCATTTATCCGCGGGATCATTCTCGTATAATCAGGACTTCCCTTCGGATCTATATTTCTTTCAAGCGATATGGGGTTTATTATTCTCGTCGTGCCGCTTACGCTCTCCGGCTCCCTCACAAGATCAAGCCCGTTGCCTCTGTCTTCCTTTTTTACCTTCTTTTTTCGCCTAAGCGGAACGTATCTTATAAAAAGCGGTATGCACAAATAAAAAATTATAAACGGAATAAACATAAAGAATATACAGAAGAAATTTCCCCTGAGCGGAGTAAAAAGAAAAACGGCAAGCATTGCGGCGGCGATAAGACATATTACCACGATAAAAACCTTTATATTTCTGACAAAATATATGGTAGAATTTCTCTTGCATCTGTCGCAGGAATGTTCGCCGTTAGCTCTTTCTCTGATAGCCGAAAAATATGAAATTTTCTTTCCGCAGTAAGGACATTTTCGGTTCGCCATATTAAGCACTCCCTATGTTTTTATAGTTTTAGTTAATTAATTGCTCTCAAGCTTGAAAAGACGGCGCGCTTAGGCGCGGACTTTTTCTATTTATATTTATACGGGTGTTTTTCTCTTTTGCAGGGTGGACGGAGAAAATTGACAAAGATATGTCAGCTTATCTCCGCTTTTTCTATCTCTGCAAATAATAAATGATTTTGGTATATCATTTGAAACGCTGATTATTTTACCTTTTTTTTCGCTCAAATTCAGAAATTTTCTCGTTTCCTTTGAAACGGTCGTATTATCGGAATCAAATATTCCTACTATATCCTTTGTATTAATCACTATGTCATTTCCAATATAAAGATACATTACTTTTCCTTTATCCTTATTTCACCCTTATTTACATTAAATATTCTGCCGCAGTCAAGATATTCTACCGCAGATGTGTCGCAGCAGCTTATAAAAACCTGACGGTCGATAGTTTTATTGAGCAAAAATTTTTGTCTTTCTACGTCGAGCTCGCTCAATACATCGTCAAGGATAATAAGCGGTCTTTCGTCGTTTTCGGATTGAAGTATGTCCGCTTCTGAAAGCTTCAAAGCGATTACCGCGCTTCTCTGCTGACCCTGAGAGCCAAAATTTCTCGCGCTTTTGTTGTTTATCAATATATCTATATCGTCGCGATGAGGCCCAAAGCCTGTAAAGCGACTGCTTATATCCTCTTTTCTCGTCTGTTCGAGCTTTAAAAGCAGCTTATTTTCAATTTCCTTCATGCTGTCGTTTTCAAGACAGCCAAACGAGCTTTTATAGTTTATATCAAGCTGCTCCTCGCCTCCTGATATTCCAAAATATATTTTTTCTGAAATATCTCTAAGCTTTTTAATATATGAGAGTCTTTCAAAAACCACCGCCGCCCCCCATGAGGCAAGGCTTATATCCCAGGGTTCGAGCATTTTTTCTCCGCCGTTTATAGATACGTCCTTGAGCAGGGCGTTTCTTTGACTTAATATTTTGTTGAATCTCATATATATATTCGCGTACCTCGGCTTACAGCGGCATATCGCGCTGTCGGTGAATTTTCTTCTTTCTCCGGGTCCGTTTTTTATCATTGAAAGATGATCCGGAGAAAACACCACCGACGGACATACTCCCAGAAGAGATGACGCGGATTTTTTTTTCACTCCGTTTATTTCACACTCTCGCCTTGTAGGATATATATTGAGCGTCGCGCTTTGCTCCCTGTCCTGCGAAAAAAATTCCGCCTTAATGATTGCAAGGTCAAGACCCTCTTTTATCAGCTCCCTGTCCTTCGCAAAGCGAAACGAACGCAGCCCGTTAAAAAGCCATATACATTCAAGCAGGTTTGTCTTTCCCTGTCCGTTTTTTCCGTATATAACATTTATTCCCGGAGAAGCGGATAAAGAACCGTCCTTAAGATTTCTAAAGCTCTTAAAATTCAGCTCTTTTAAAATCAACTTTCAAGCACCTCTAAAGATCTATCTTCAAAGCTTACCTTGTCTCCATTCTTTATCTTTTTTCCCCTTTGCGTGCATATCTCTCCGTTTACATATATCCGCCCGCTCTGCACAAGCATCTTGGCCTGACCTCCGGTTTCGGCTATTCCGCTGAATTTTAAAAGACTGTCAAGCTTGATAAATTCGGAGTCTATATAAATTTTTTCAACTACCATTTTATTATCCTCTCTGCAAAAGCATGGGTACAACTAAGAATAAAAATTCATCTCCCTCGGTTGGACTTATTATCATACCTACCGTATTGCCGGCAAGCCTAAGCTTTATTACGTCGGTATCGGTATTTCTGAGAGCTTCAAGAAGATGTCTTGTGCTGAAGCCTATTTCAATTTCTTCTCCGCTTATCGGCGAAGATATGATATCCGTCGCTCGCCCTATTGTGGTAGAACAGGACAGGTTTATCTCATTATTAGCAAAGAAAATTCTTAGCGGGCTGTTAAACTTTTCAGAGGTCAAAAGCGACATTCTCTCTACGCTGCTTATAAATTCGCGAGTTACAACACAGACCTCGGTCACAATATTATTTGGTATTACTCTGTTGTAGTCTATAAAGTTGCCCTCTATAAGTCTTGTAAATATAGAATAGTTTTCTATCATAAACACCGCGTGTCTTTGACCGATGATTATTTTTATAGTTCCCTCTTTTTCTTCCGAGCCGAGCTTTAATATCTCGTTAAGCGCCTTTTTCGGAACTATAAACTTGCTTTTGCCGCCAAACTCAACGGTTTCCCTTCTTATTGCCATTTTAATGCCGTCTATTGCGACTATCTTAAACACATTGTTTTCAAACTCAAACAGAGCTCCGGTATAAATTGGCTTTGAAGAGTCGTCAGATGTAGCGAATATGGTTTGCTTGACCATATTTTTAATAAGACTTTTCTCTATCGTTATATTTTCTATCTTGTCAAAGCCCGGCAGCTCCGGAAATTCACCCGGATACATTCCCACTATTTGATAATTTACATCTCCGCATGAAATATAGGTTATGTACTTGTCGTCGGTAGAAATTTCAATATTTTCCTCCGGCAGGCGGCGCACAATATCTCCAAAGAGCTTCGCGTTAACGACTATCGCTCCGTCCTCCTCTATCTGCGCCTCTATATCGGTCGTTATTCCTATTTCAAGGTCATATCCGCAGAGGGTTATTTTTCCGTTTTCAGCTCTAAGCAATATTCCCTCAAGTGCCGGTAGGGTTGTTCTCGAAGAAACTGCTCTCTGTACGTTGGTAACCGCGACTGCCAAAAGACTCTGCTTGCACACAATCTTCATTACGTTTTCCTTCCTTTCGGTGTTTTAAACAACACATTACATTACTTTAATTAATAGGTAGTAGTAGTAGTAGGGGATGTTGAAATGTTCAAAGTTATTAAATGCACGGTAAAAATCGGAAAAATAGGCTAAGGGCCATGTTAAAACGATGTTCAGAAAATGTTTAAATATTTTTCCGAAAAATTGAGTTGTTATTATATGTTGAAATATGTTGAGTTAATGTGTATTGAAATGTTGATAATATATCAGCTTATCAACAATAAGTTGTTGATATGTTAATATCAAAGAGGCTCTGAGAAAGTATAAATAAGGGGATTTTTTAAAGCAAAAGGCTTAATTATATTTCTGCGCTTTTGCCGATTTTAATGCAATCCGTTAGACGCAATTACGGTTGTAATTCCTCAATGAATTTCTCCATACGTTCGGTTATCAATTCACTTTTTTTCATAGAGATGAGTTCATCTCTGCTCACCCATTTATAAGCAACGGTTTCCCCATCCTGCAAGATGATACTGTCTTTTTTACAGTCCGTCACACAAAGAAATTCAACATAAAATGTATTATTGCTTTTCACTCGCCCAATTTCAGTCAAATGATCGGCTTCAATTCCGGTTTCTTCCCGCAGTTCTCTCAAAGCACATTCCAAAGGAGATTCGCCGCATAATGCCGAACCTCCCGCGGTAGCTTCCCACATACCGCCGAAATGCTTGCGCTTGTCGCGCTGCATCAGCAAATAGCTTCCGTCGTTATGTTTCACGATGACGTCGCAAACCAAATGGAAAATCCCTTCGGGAATAGGTTCTTCCCTTATTAATATCATATTGCTGATTTTATTGAAATCTTTATCATAAGCATCCCATACTTCCATATACTTCTCCTTTTTTTAATACTTATATCAGTCAAGCTCTGCAAGACTATATCTTATAATTAAGAAAAAGGCTTATCTATCTGTCCCTTATATTTTTAATGATGTCCTCGACAGTTTCCTTGACCTTTGAGTCCTTCTTCATAAGATCCTCAACATGGTTTATAGAGTGAAGCACGGTTGAATAATGTCTGCCGCCGAACTCGTCGCCTATCTGCTTTACAACAAGGGTGGTGAGATTTCGGGTTATGTATATGGCTATGTGCCTTGCGTTTGAAAGAGAGGCCTTTCTGCTCTTTAGCGAGCGTATATCCTCAGGCTCTACGCCGTAGGTGCGCGCGACCTCCTCAATTATATTTTCGACCGTTATCTGCGGAGGCACGTCGCTGTTGAGTATTTCGGATATGGTGTCTTGTGCGGAGGACATATTTATTTTTTCGCCGTTTAAATTATTCTTAGCCTTAAGCTTTTTAACGACGCCCTCAAGCTGACGTATATTAGTTTTGAGCTTTTGCGCGATATAATTGCATATCTCGTCGGGAATGACTATTCCCAAAAGCTCAGCCTTTCTCTTTATAATAGCTACCCTTATCTCAAAGTCGGGAGGCTGAATATCAGCTATAAGACCGGACTCAAAGCGGCTCCTTATTCTGTCCTCAAGGGTTTTTATCTCCTTCGGCGGTCGGTCGGAGGTTAGGACTATCTGGCTTTTTGCCTCATAAAGGCTGTTGAAAGTGTGGAAAAATTCCTCCTGAGTAGCGTCCTTGCCGCCGATGAACTGAACGTCGTCAACTAAAAATACGTCGGCAAATCTGTATTTTTCTCTAAATTCCTTGGTCTTAGAGGTTCTTATAGCGTCTATTATTTCATTTGCAAACTCATCTCCGCGAACATAAAGAATATTGGCGTTTGCGTTTTTTGACCTTATCTCGTTTCCTATCGCCTTTAAAAGATGGGTCTTGCCGAGTCCTGAGTTTCCGTATATGAAAAGAGGGTTGTAAGCGTTCGCGGGATTTGCGGCGACAGCCTGTGCTGCGGCATGGGCAAAGTTGTTGGAGCTGCCGACGATAAAGGTGTCGAAGGTATATTCATAGTCGCCGTTTTCGCTTGTTTTTTCCTCTTCGTTTTCCTTGCTTTCATTATTAAGCTCGTCCGGAACGGTTATCTTCAAATCTATATCTGAGGCAAATACCTCTTTAAAAGACCTTTCAAGCAGAGTTTTGTAAAATTTATTAAGAGTTTGCCTGTGAAAATCGTTGGGAGCCATTATTGTTGCAACGCCGTTTTCAAAGTCAAGGCTTACGGGCTCTATACGACTTATCCATGTTTTATATGCGACGTCCGTTATTTCATTCTTACAATATTCACAAATTACTTCCCAGGTTTCATTAAAGTCGTCCAATTTAATCCCCCTTATTTTATTTATTTAACAGGTATTTAACAGGGCATATTTAACAATGCAATAGCTTTTTAACATCCCAATAAGCAAAACCGTTAAAAATATTAAATTACACCTTTTTCCCCATTTTGACTATCCGATTTATTTTAACATATTTTTTGACTTTAAGCAATGATTTTTATTTTTAATCGGCAGATTTTAATTATTTGAAAGAATTACAAAAAAATTGAGAAAAATTTTATGTAATTTTATTTTTAAGGCGGAAAAAATTTGTGTATCAGATGTATTTAATATACAATATATAGGTATAAAAATTGATTTAATTTATTTTATCCGAAAAGAATTATCTAATAAGGGTAAAAAAAGGGAAAAATAAGTGTTGACGATTTTTCTGATTTAAGTTATAATGCTAAATTGCAAGGTTAATACCCGAAAGGAGGGGTTTCTATGCTGAGAACATATCAGCCTAAAAAGCTCCACAGAAAAAAGGAGCACGGCTTCAGAAAGAGAATGTCTGATGCTAACGGTCGTAAGGTTCTTGCCCGCAGAAGAGCAAAGGGAAGAAAGAAGTTGTCTTACTAAAATTGAGGCCACTTGATTGTGGTCTTTTTTTTGCTTCCCAAAAATCTGTCTTACATTTGTTTTTATAAGATATAAAACTGGTTTTATTAGGCGGTTTTGTTATGGCGGAGATCATTAAATTTAAAAATAACAGAGATTACAGAAGAATGTACCGCTTGGGAAATTCCTTTGTTTCACCGTTTTTGGTTATTTATGTGATGAAAAACAAAACGGGAAATGTAAGATATGGAATAACTACCGGAAAAAAAACCGGCAACGCGGTAAAAAGAAACAGGGCGAGAAGAATAATCAGAGCCGCCTTTTACTCTGTGGCGGGCAATATTCCGTCGGGATTTGATTTTATTTTTGTGTCAAGAACAAAAACCGCATATATGAAAAGCACAGATTTGGCCAACTGCATGAATAAGCAGCTTAAAAAAGCGGGTGTTTTGTTGTGAAGCGTCCGCTGATTTGGCTTATTCGATTTTATCAAAAAAATATTTCACCGCGAAAAAAGCCCTGTTGCCGGTTTATGCCGACCTGCTCTCAATATGCTCTTGAGGCAGTTTCACGCTTCGGCGCGTTCAAGGGAGGGTTTATGGCTTTGTGGCGTATACTGCGCTGTAATCCCTTTTGCAGGGGAGGTTATGATCCCGTGCCGGAAAAAAGGGTAAAGTAGAACAAATAACGGGAGGATGTGGCGCAAGCTATGATGGATATTTTAAACTTTATAGGCGGTTTGCTCGGCTATGTGCTGTATTTTTGCTTTATGTTGGTGAGAAATTACGCGTGGGCGATAATTCTCTTTACCATAATTATAAAGGCAGTCGTATTTCCAACGTCGATAAAACAGCAGAGGACAATGGCAAGAAATGCCAGAATGTCCGCGAAGCAGATGGAGCTTAGGGAGAAATACGGCAACGACAGAGTAAAAATGAACGAGGAGATGCAGAAGCTCTATGAAAAAGAGGGCATAAGCCCGACGAGCGGCTGCTTGACGACTATGCTTCTTCCGATGATACTTCTCCTCGGCGTTTATCAATCTGTTATAAATCCGCTTACAAATACAATACATTTTGCGGCGGAAAAGGTAAATAGCTGTATATCATATTTGAATACTCTGCCCGGCATTGGCACGAGCTTCAACAATTATTACGGACAGATAGAAATTTTAAAGCTCTCACAGACAAACGAGGGCGTTACGTTTTTAGGAAATTATTTCAATAAGGGCGAAATAGCTCAGATAAACGAGTTTGGCTCAAGCTGTAATCTCTTCGGACTCGATCTTTTGGGCAGACCGAGCGAGGGAGGCTTTAATCCCTTTACAAATCCGCTGATACTTATCCCTGTTCTTTGTCTTGTGTCGTCCCTTGTGGCACAGCTCATAACGATGAGGTTCCAGAAGATAAATACGGGACAGCAGCCTATGGGATGTATGAAGTTTGCGTTTCTTATAATGCCGCTTTTCAGCGTATATATCTCATATTCGGTTCCCGCCGCAGTTGGCTATTACTGGATAATATCAACGCTTTTGGGACTTGCACAGTCGATAGTTCTGCAAAAGTTTTACAATGTCGATATTATGACCGCGAAGTCCGAGGCGCAGAGGGTAGCGCTTTTACAAATGAACGAAAAAAATGTAAAATATGAATATAATCCGAGAGTAAGAAACTCAAATGTTGTGAATAACGTCAATAAACCTAAGAATAATTCCGCTAAAAAGAAAAGCGGTAAAAAGAAATAAAGAGGTATATTAAAACGGAGGTGCAAATTTTGGTTAGAGAGGCAATCGGAGTTGGAGAAACCGAGCAGGAGGCGCTTGAAAACGCCTGTAAGGAGCTCGGAGTTGAAACGCATGAAGCGGACTTTGAAATTATCGAAAGGCCTATCAAGAAAAAATTCGGACTTTTCGGCGGAAGTCCCGCAAAGGTGAGAGCTTTTATAAAGGTCTCTCCGGCTGACGTGGCTGTGGAATATGTTAAAAATGTCCTCGCCGCTATGGGCTTTGAGTCTATTGAGATCACTGTGAATGAGATCGAAAACGGAGCAGAAATAAATCTTGAGGGCGACGAGGTCGGAGCCGTAATAGGCAGACGCGGAGAAACGCTTGACGCAATACAGTATCTTGCGGGACTGGTTGCGAATCACGTTGAAAACAACTATTTCAGAATTACGATCAACACCGGAAATTATCGCGAAAAAAGAGAAAAAACGCTTCAGGTGCTCGGTAGAAAGCTCGCGTTTAAGGCAATAAAGACCGGCAGAAACGTGTCGCTGGAGCCGATGAACCCTTATGAGAGAAGAATAATCCACACAGCCGTTCAGGGCGTGAACGGAGCTATTTCCTGGAGCGAGGGCGAGAGCATAAACCGCCACGTTGTGATAGGAATAGACCCGAAAAACCCGCCCAAGAGAAGCTATAACAACGGTTATAAGAAAAATTATAACAATAACAGGCGCGGCGGCTATAACAAGAGAGGCTATGGTAACAGAGGCGGCTACAATAAGGGCGCGGAGCAGAAAAAAGAAGAGCCGACCGATGTAAAGAGAGAGCCTATAAACGAGGGCGGAGATTTTTCACTTTACGGAAGAGTTTCCGTTCCTAAGAAAACAGGCGCTGAGGAAGAATAATATTTGATTTTAAAGGGCTTGCCGCGTGCAGGCCCTTTTTGCTTGTGAAACCGCTCAGAAACAGCAGTTACTAAATAAGGCTAAAATAAAAACACGCGTCTTTTGAAGATTGATATATAATGAGCGCTGTGCTATAATAAGAATCAATAAGGCGGGAGGGCGCATTATTCCGCCTCATTAAAAACAGCTATTGACAAAGCAAGCCTGCCGACTGCGGGCTTTATTTTTGCCGCGCAAATATTGAAATAAAAGCTCTATTTAAATATAATTTTAGAATTTCGCCTTTTAGGGCGTATTCCGGGGTGATAGTATTGAGTTCTTCAACAATAGCCGCAATATCAACAGCTCAGGGGGCAGGCGGCATAGGCGTTATAAGAATAAGCGGAGATAAGGCCTTAACCGTCGCCGACAGGGTTTTTAAGGGCGTAAACGGCAGGAGCCTTTCGGAATATAAGGGATATACCGCAGGCTTCGGTCATATCTATGACGAAAACGAGAGGATAGACGAGGCGGTCGCCCTTGTGTTCAGGGCTCCCCACAGCTATACGGGAGAAGATGTTGTGGAGCTTTCCTGTCACGGCGGAGTTTATATTACAAAGCAGGTGCTGAGGGCTGTATTTTCCGCAGGAGCCGTTCCCGCCGAGGCGGGCGAGTTTACAAAGCGCGCCTTTCTCAACGGAAAGCTCGACCTGACAGAGGCTGAGGCGGTTATGAATATAATATCCGCTCAAAGCAGATCCGCCGCGCGAGCGGCTTTAAGCTGCAAGGAGGGCGGGCTGAGTAAAAAAACAGATGAGATTTGCTCAGCACTTATAGACACGTCGGCGCACATCTCGGCGTGGGTGGATTTTCCCGAGGAGGACGTGCCGGAGCTTGAAAACGGCAGGCTGATTTCGGATTTTAATTCCGCAAGGGCGGCTTTAAACGCTTTAATATCCGACTACGACGCGGGAAAGGCCGTAACGCAGGGAATAGACACGCTCATAGTCGGAAAGCCGAATGTTGGAAAATCGACCCTGATGAACCTACTTTCCGGCTGCGAAAGGTCGATAGTGACGGATATTCCGGGAACCACGAGAGATATAATTGAGGAAACGGTAAATATAGGAAACGTAATTTTGCGCTTATCCGATACCGCCGGACTTAGGGAAACAGACAACATAGTTGAAAAAATCGGCGTGGAGCGCACGAGAAAAAGACTTGAGGAATGCGGGCTTATTATCGCCGTGTTCGACGGCTCTAAGCCGCTTGACCGTGAGGATATGGAGCTTCTTGAGCTTGTCGGCGGCACGCCGGCTGTCGCGGTAGTAAACAAGAGCGACAAGGAGCAGCTCGCCGACGTTGAAACGATAAGAAAATACATACCTTCACTTATAGAGATATCGGCGAAAAACGGCGAAGGATTAACATTGCTTGCGGAGAATGTGGAAAAGATTTGCGAAACTCAGAATTTTAATCCATCTGCCCCGTTGATAGCAAACGAAAGACAGCTTTTCAGAATAAAAACGGCGCGTTCCGCTATTGACGAATGTATATCGGCGATTGAAGAGGGCTTTGGTCTCGACGCTGTCGCCGTCGCGCTGAACGACGCGATAGACAGCCTTTTGGAGCTTACGGGAAAAAATGCCGCCGACACTGTTATTGATACTGTATTTGAAACGTTTTGCGTAGGAAAATAATGTAAGGAGCTTTTAATTATGGGTTATGAAGCCGGAAAATACGACGTTGCCGTCATAGGAGCGGGTCACGCGGGAATAGAGGCGGGGCTTGCCGCCGCAAGGCTCGGGTGCAGAACAGCCGTGTTTACTATAAATATGGACGCAGTCGGCAACTGCCCGTGCAATCCCTCTATCGGGGGCACCGCAAAGGGCCATCTTGTTAGAGAAATAGACGCCCTCGGCGGAGAGATGGGAAAGACGGCGGACGAGTGCTTTTTACAGATGAGAATGTTAAACCGCGGCAAGGGGCCGGCTGTTCACTCGCTTAGAGCGCAGATAGACAGGAGAAAATACTCAACCGTTATGAAGCATAAGCTCGAGCTGCAAAAAAATCTTGATTTGCGGCAGGCGGAAATAGTATCAATAGAAAAAAGCGGGGATAAATGGCTTTTGGAAACGAGAATGAACGCCGTTTTTGAGTGCGCCGCAGTTATTGTAGCCACCGGCACCTTTTTAGGCGGAAAAATATATGTCGGCGACGTTTCGTTCGAGAGCGGCCCGGACGGAATATTTCCCGCGTCATATCTCGGAGAGTCTATAAGAAGGCTCGGCATAGAAACGCGGCGATTTAAGACGGGTACCCCCGCAAGAGTGCTGAAATCCTCGATAGATTTTTCACAGCTTGAGGTTCAGCGCGGCGACAAGCCGCCCGTTCCCTTCTCATATGACACGGACTCGCTCGGCGAAAACAAGGTTGTGTGCCATATAAGCTACACAAACGAGCGCACCAAGGATATAATATTAAAAAATATCCACCGCTCGCCGCTTTACGGCGGAAAAATCGAGGGCGTGGGCCCGCGCTACTGTCCCAGCATAGAGGATAAAATAGTTCGCTTTGCCGACAAGCCCCGACACCAGCTTTTTATTGAGCCGTGCGGACTTGACACCGAGGAGATGTATATTCAGGGAATGTCCTCCTCTCTGCCTGAGGACGTTCAGCTCGATTTCTATCACACTATAAAGGGTCTTGAAAACGCCCTTATAATGCGCAGCGCGTATGCGATAGAGTACGACTGCATAGACCCGCTCCAGCTCGATTTAACGCTTGAATTTGCGGAGTTTTCGGGATTGTACGGAGCAGGACAGTTTAACGGTAGCTCGGGCTATGAGGAGGCCGCCGCCCAGGGGCTTATTGCGGGGATAAACGCGGCCCTCAAAATTCAGGGCAGAGAGCCGTTTATACTCGACAGGGCGAGCTCATATATAGGAACTCTTATAGACGACTTGGTTACAAAGGGAGTTTCAGACCCTTACAGAATGATGACCTCCAGAAGCGAGTACAGGCTTATCCTCCGTCAGGACAATGCCGACACACGGCTTACTCCGCTCGGCAGGGAGCTTGGACTTATATCCGACGAAAGATGGCGCAAATTCAACGAAAAGCAAGAGCTTAAAAGAAATGAATACAAAAGGCTCCGGCAGACGGTTGTGCCGCCGAGCGAGGAGCTGAACGATATACTTGTTTCACGTGAAACATCGACTGTCAGCACGGGAATAAGGCTTATAGAGTTGATAAAGCGGCCGCAGCTCGGATATGAGGCGTTGAAGGCGATAGATAAGGACAGGCCGGAGATTGACTCGAATATATTCGAGCAGGTGGAGATCGAGGTAAAATACGAGGGATATATAAAGAGGCAGGAGGCTCAGATAGAGCAGATGCGCCGTCTTGAGGGCAGGTCGCTGCCAAAGGGCATAGACTACGGAGAAATCAGCGGCTTGCGGCTTGAGGCGCAGGAGAAGCTAAACAAAATAAAGCCGCAAAATCTCGGACAAGCTTCGAGAATAAGCGGGGTAAGCCCCGCCGATATTTCGGTTTTGGTAATTTGGCTTTCACAGCGGAAAAAGGACTGATATTATGACCACTGCACAGCTAACGGCTGAACTTACGGAAAAGAGCGGACTTAGCTTAAATTGGGAGCAGACGGAGAAGCTCGAAATATTTGAAGGGCTGCTGCTCGAATGGAATAAAAAAATGAATCTGACTGCGATAACCGACAGCGAGGGCATAGCGGTAAAGCATTTTTATGACAGTCTTACTCCGCTGATGCACGTTGATATTCCAAAAAATTCGACAGTTATCGACGTTGGAACCGGCGCGGGATTCCCGTCAATACCGCTTGCGATAGTCAGGAGCGATTTGAGCTTTACTCTGCTCGACAGCTTAAACAAGAGGCTCGTGTTTCTCAGGGAGGCAGCTCGGGAGCTCGGAATCAAAGTGCGGCTTATACATATGAGGGCGGAGGACGCTGCCCGGGACGCTGAGCTGAGGGAGAAATTTGACGTTTCAATATCGCGGGCTGTGGCGGCGATGCCGATACTCTGCGAATACTGCATACCCTTTGTGAAAAAGGGAGGTATGTTTATCGCTATGAAGGGCGCTAATGCGGATATTGAGGTGGCTCAGAGCGAGAACGCCGTAAGGCTTCTCGGCGGAGAGCTTGAAAGGGAGATCAAGCTTAAACTGCTCGACGGCAGTGAAAGGGCTATTGAAGTTATAAGAAAAAAGAATTTTACGCCTAAGGCATATCCGAGGCACGGTTCGAAAATCTCGAAGAAACCGTTATAGGGTTTGAGCGGGAGAGGCGCTTATGCTGCGGCTGTCGCGGCGCTCGGCTTTTTACTGTGCGTGCGGCAAGCTTATTCGGGCAGCGACCGGCGCGGCGGAGCCGCGCGGAAAATGCGGCGGGGCAGGTCCTTTTAAAGAGGCAGGGATTTGCTCCGCCGCATTTTTGCCACTTCCCACCTCCGGCGGGAAGTGGCGGGTCGCCGCCCGAGCCACGGTCACGCGCACAAGCTTAAAAAAACAAGCGCGACAGCAAAAACTCTGAGCGTAATATATCACGAAAAATAAATTTAAAAAATTTTTTCCGCGCCTAAATTTTGACATAATACTCCCGCCGGCCCTGATATTATAGTCTTGCAAGGACAAGCCAAGAAAAAATTACGGAGGTGCCGGTATGCTTTTTCAAACAAGAGAAGAAAACAAGCTGACAAGCCTGTCAATATCGCAAATAAACCAGAACCGTTTTCAGCCCCGCGAGGACTTTGACCGCGAAGAACTGCTAAAGCTTGCCGCGAGCATTGAAGTAAACGGTCTTATCCAGCCGATAGTAGTGCGCAGAATATCCCCCGAGGGCTACGAGCTCGTCGCGGGCGAGCGCCGGTTAAGAGCCTGCGTTATGGCGGGACTGACTAAAATTCCCGCTGTTGTGATAAACTGCACGCAGCGCCAGAGCGCGGTGTTTGCCCTCGTTGAAAATCTTCAGCGCCTCGATTTAAATATGTTCGAGCAGGCGCGCGCAATAAGGAGAATACTCTTAGACTGCCGCATGACGCAGGAGCAGCTTGCGCGACAGCTCGGAAAAAATCAAAGCACAATAGCCAATAAGCTAAGACTACTGCGCCTCGAGGAGGAGGAGCAGGAGCTTATACTGAAATTTGGCCTTTCGGAGCGGCACGCAAGGCTCTTTCTCAAGGTTTCCGATGATAAAAGGATAGACTGCATAAAACGCGCGGCAAAATATAATATGAATGTGGCGCAAACAGAGCAGATGATAAATAATATGAAAGAAGAGCGGGAGGAAGAAGAAAAAGCCTCGCATCGTCCCAAGATAGTGTTTAAAGATGTAAGAATATTTATGAACACCATAAACAAGGCGATAGAAACAATGAAGCAGAGCGGAGTAAATGCCGCGTTGATGAAAAAAGAAAACGACGAGTATATAGAGTACACGGTAAAGATACATAAAAACGGAGCGGCGCCGTCTACAAAAAGAACCGCATAATTAAATCAGCGTACGACTTTTTATTCATACCCATTTCCTTATCTGAACCCCTTATGCAAAGAGCCTCGGAAATATCCGGGGCTTTTTGCGTGTGTATAAATAAAACACAAAAACATGACCCCTCCTCCGACGTTTCACGTGAAACAAAAAATAACTCTATCTTCAAAAAAGTCTTTAAATACCCCCACTTCCGTGGTATAATAGTAAAAACAACACCGCACGGCTCCGTTTTTTCGGCGCTGTGTTGACCAAAAGCAAAAGGGAGGAAAATCTCCGTGGCGAGAGTTATAGCTGTTGCCAATCAAAAGGGCGGGGTCGGCAAGACCACAACCGCGGTGAATTTAGCGGCGGCGCTCGGAATAAACGGCAAAAAAACATTACTTATAGATATAGACCCACAGGGAAACGCGACGAGCGGGGTTGGAATAGACAGGCGAACGATAGATAAGTCGACATATGACATTCTTGTCGACGGAGCAAAGGCGGCGGACGTGCTGGTTCACACCGAGTTTAAATGCCTTGATCTGCTCCCGTCAAGCCTTGACCTTGCAGCGAGCGAGATAGAGATGATAGACAAAAAACACAGAGAGGCTATACTAAAAAATTCGGTGAACCCTATAAGAGGAGAGTACGATTATATAATAATCGACTGCCCGCCGTCGCTCGGACTTATAACGACGAACGCGCTTTGCCTTGCGGACAGGCTTTTAGTGCCGATACAGTGCGAATATTACGCACTGGAGGGACTTTCTCAGCTTATGAATACGGTTCGCAGAGTAAAACGGCAGTACAACGAAAGACTCGAGATGGAGGGCGTGTTGCTGACAATGTACGACGGCAGGCTGAACCTTACTCAGCAGGTTGTAGAGGAGGTAAAAACCTATTTTCCGAGGAAGGTCTTCTCTACGGTCATAGCGAGAGGAGTCAGGCTATCAGAAGCGCCGAGCTACGGCAAGCCGATAATGTATTACGACAAAAGCTGCAAGGGCTCTGTGGCGTATATGGCTCTTGCGCAGGAAATAATAGATAAAAATTAGTAAGGAGGAGTGGAAATATGGCGGCAAAAAAAGGCGGCTTGGGCAAGGGGCTGAGCGCGATTTTTATGGAAAACGAGAGCGAGGACAGCAGGCGCACCGTCACGCTGAAAATATCCGAGCTCCAGCCGAACAGAAACCAGCCGAGGCGCGAATTTGATGAGAAATCGCTCGCGGAGCTCGCGGATTCTATCTCGCAGCACGGAGTGCTACAACCTCTGCTCGTCAGACCCTTTCTCGACGGCGGCTACCAGATAGTGGCGGGAGAGAGAAGATACAGAGCGGCGAGAATGGCGGGGCTTACCGAGGTGCCGGTAGTGATAAGGGATTTATCCGACAGCGAAACCATGCAGCTTGCGCTGATAGAGAACCTCCAGAGAGAGGACCTCACTCCGGTGGAGGAGGCGCTCGGATATAGACAGCTTATGGACGAGTATAATCTGAAGCAGGAGGACGTGTCGAGGGTGGTCGGCAAATCAAGGCCGGCGATTGCAAACGCCTTAAGACTGCTCGCCCTGCCGGACGACATACAAAAGCTCATATCCGAGGGAAAGCTGAGCGCCGGACACGGCAGAACGCTTTTATCGTTTAAGAGCGAAAAGGAAATGGAAAAGGCGGCAAGGCTCGCCTCGACGGAGGATATATCGGTCAGAGAGCTTGAAAGACTCGCCAAAAAGAGCAACAAGGCGGCGGAGAGCGCCGATGTAAATAAAATATACGAAAAGAAAATATCGTACTTTAACGAGGTGGAGCTCGCACTGAAGGAGCATCTCGGAAGAAAAATCAGGGTAAGCGGCACGGAAAAAAAGGGCGTGCTTGAAATAGAATTTTATGGCAGCGACGATTTGACGCAGCTTGCAAAATTACTCGGAAAAGAGGAAGAATAAGGAAAATGTTAGACATTAAATTTTTAAGGGAAAACCCCGAAGCGGTCAAGGAAAACATCAAAAAGAAATTTCAGGACAGAAAGCTCAAGCTGGTAGACGAGGTGATAGAGCTTGACGTTCAGATGAGAAAGGCAAAGCAGGAGGCGGACTCGCTCAGAGCGAATAGAAATAAGCTCTCAAAGCAGATAGGCGCGCTGATGGCTCAGGGCAAAAAGGACGAAGCAGAGCAGACAAAGCAGCTTGTAAAGGAGCAGGGCGACCGTCTGTCCGAGCTTGAGGAGCAGGAAAGGCAGCTCAGCGAAGAGGTGCGCAGCAGAATGCTCGTTATACCTAATATAATCGACGACTCCGTTCCGATAGGAAAGGACGACAGCGAAAACGTCGAGCTTACGCGCTACGGCGAGCCGGTCGTGCCGGATTTTGAGATACCGTACCACACGGAGATAATGGAAAGGCTGAGCGGCATAGACCTCGACAGCGCGAGAAAGGTCGCCGGCAACGGATTTTATTATCTAATGGGAGATATCGCAAGGCTGCACTCGGCGGTTCTCTCATACGCACGGGATTTTATGATAAACAAGGGCTTTACCTACTGCGTGCCGCCGTTTATGATAAGAAGCAATGTAGTGACCGGCGTTATGAGCTTTGATGAGATGGACGCCATGATGTATAAGATAGAGGGCGAGGATCTTTATCTTATAGGCACGAGCGAGCACTCGATGATAGGCAAGTTTATCGACACGATAAATAAGGAAGAGGAGCTGCCCTATACGCTCACAAGCTATTCCCCCTGCTTTAGAAAAGAAAAGGGCGCTCACGGCATAGAGGAGCGCGGCGTTTACAGAATACATCAGTTTGAAAAGCAGGAGATGATAGTCGTATGCAAGCCGGAGGAGAGCATGGACTGGTTCAATAAGCTTTGGAGCTACACGGTCGAGCTTTTCCGCTCTCTCGACGTGCCGGTGCGCACGCTCGAATGTTGCAGCGGCGATCTTGCTGATTTGAAGGTCAAGTCGATAGACGTCGAGGCGTGGTCACCGCGCCAGAAAAAATATTTCGAGGTGGGAAGCTGCTCTAACCTCGGCGACGCTCAGGCGCGCAGGCTAAAGATAAGGGTGAACGGAGAAAAGGGAAAATATTTTGCGCACACGCTCAACAACACCGTAGTGGCTCCGCCGAGAATGTTGATAGCTTTTCTTGAAAACAATTTAAATGAAGACGGTTCGGTAAGGATACCCGAGCCGCTCAGACCGTACATGGGCGGGGCTGAGCTGATTTCTCCGAAAAAAACAGGTTGACAAACGGCGAGTAAGCTGATAAAATCGAATTTAAAATATCCGGAAGAAAAAGTGAATAAAACAGGAGGAATGAGAGTATGCTGAACAGAAATTTCAACGAAAAGTTTATCAAAGAGGGTCTTACCTTCGACGACGTTCTTCTGATTCCCGGGGAGTCGAATGTCGAGCCCAAGAATGTGGACGTCAGCACGAACGTGACGAAGAAAATCAAACTGAACACTCCCCTTATGACCGCCGCCATGGACACGGTAACCGAAACAAATATGGCGATAGCGATGGCGCGAGAGGGCGGAATCGGCGTTATCCACAAGAATATGTCGATAGAACAGCAGGCGGATCAGGTAGACAGAGTAAAGCGTTCGGAAAACGGGGTTATAGTCAATCCGTTCTACCTTGCGCCGGAAAACACGGTCAGCGAGGCAAACGAGCTGATGGCAAAGTATAAAATAAGCGGCGTTCCTATCTGCCGCGAGGGCAAGCTCGTGGGAATACTCACGAACCGCGACCTGAGATTTATGACAGAGTACGATTTCTCTCAGCCAATCTCAAACGTAATGACAAAGGAGAACCTCATAACCGCTCCGGTCGGCACAAAGCTCGAGCAGGCGCAGGAGATACTCCGCCGCCATAAAATCGAAAAGCTTCCTCTTGTTGATGAAAACGGATATTTAAAGGGACTTATAACAATAAAGGATATCGAAAAGGCAAGCCAGTACCCGAACTCAGCGCGCGACGACGCAGGCAGGCTGCTCTGCGCGGCGGCTATCGGCGCAACGCCCGACGTTCTGGACAGAGTGGCGGCTCTCGTTCAATCTCAGGTCGATCTTCTCGTGCTCGACTCGGCGCACGGACACAACAGAAACGTTATAAACGCCGTAAAAACGGTCAAAAAGGCCTATCCCTCGGTTCAGCTTGTCGCCGGAAACGTTGCGACCGCCGAGGCGACAAGGGCTCTCATCGACGCCGGAGCAGACTGCGTTAAGGTCGGCATAGGCCCCGGCTCCATATGTACAACAAGGGTCGTTGCGGGCATAGGAGTTCCCCAGATAACCGCTATTTATGACGCGGCCTGCGCGGCGGCGGAATACGACATTCCCATAATTGCCGACGGCGGCATAAAGTATTCCGGAGATATTGTAAAGGCTCTTGCCGCAGGCGGCAGCGTAGCTATGATAGGCTCGCTCGTTGCGGGCTGTGAGGAATCCCCGGGCGAAAGCGAGATATATCAGGGCAGACAGTTCAAGGTTTACAGAGGCATGGGAAGCCTCGGCGCAATGGGCAAGGGCAGTCAGGACAGATATTTCCAGAGCGGCTTCAAGAAATTTGTCCCGGAAGGAGTCGAGGGACGAGTTCCTTATAAGGGAATGCTCAGCGAGACTATCTATCAGATGATAGGCGGACTAAGGGCCGGAATGGGCTACACAGGCTGCGGCAGCATAGCCGAGCTCCACGAAAAGGCTCGTTTTGTAAAAATCACCGGCGCAGGACTCAAGGAGAGTCACCCGCACGACATTCAGATAACGAAAGAGGCTCCGAACTATTCGTTTTCACTTTAATCCAAATTAAAACGCTCTGCGCTCGCCTTTTTAGGCGGGCGCAGGCTCTTTTTGTTTATAAATCTGTTTTTGACAAAGCTCCCCCGCACGCTCCCGGTTTGTTTGAGGGGTAAAATAAAGTTTTCGCACGCCTTTTTCCAAAAGGCAGAGCCTTTTGCCGCAGTCCGCTGGACGTTAAATCCCCCTGAGATGCAGGGCGGGAATCGACGCTTCGGTTTTTAGTTATTTTAACGAAAAAAATAATCAAAGAGGATATAAGCCGGCACTGTATTTTGATAAAAGGATTGAAAAGGCTCCTGTATAAAAAATTGGGGAATATCGGCAAAAGCAGGGGAAAAATGAAAAAATTTATCTGAAAAAAAGTAAAAAAGCTTTAAAATCAAAGCAGCGGCGATAAAATTATCAACATTTCCTTAAAAGAAAAATTGATTTGAAACCACAAGATATAGCGTTATTAACATTGATTTTTTATAAATACGGATTAAAATTTGAATATGTTGAAAAAACTCAAGAAATTAATAACATTATTAACATTTTGATGTTGATAACTTTCATTTTGGGAGATTTTTATATTGTTTTTAAGGAAAAATTAAAAAAATATTCCCTGTGCAATTTGCACAAGGAATAAAGCTAAAAATTCGGAAATATTGCTTTCGGATAAAATATTTTATCGCGCAAAGCGTCATATTCGCTTCGCAAAAGCGAGTAATGCTCTAAATTCACCTGCCTGCCGTCTTTTATCATCTCTCCTCGGCCTGTGCCCTCGTACACAAATCCGCATTTGAGCATAACGTATCTTGACGCTGTGTTAAAATCCATACATCTGCCGTGTATCCTCATAAGCCCGAGCCGCTCAAAGCCGTAGCTTATAATGAGCCTTGACGACAGCAAAGCGTAGCCCCTTCTCTGATACGGAGAACGAATTATATAGGTTATCTCGCCGCTTTTGTGCGGGTAGGATATGTCTATCAAGCCGATGTTCCCGATAAGGTCGCCGCTGTACGCGTCAAAAACGCCGTATTCAAGGTCAAAGCCCTTTTTAACGCTGCGCCGCACGCTGTCGAGCCACATGGAGGCATAGGAGCGGTCGCACTCGCGGGGTATCGCGCAGGTGGTGCTGTAGATATTGGGATCAGAAAGCATCATATGAACCGCGTTCAAATCAGAGCGTTTATATTCCCTTATAATAATTCCGCCAAGCCTAATGTTTAAGCCCATAAAAATCCCTCCGACTATAAGAGTATAGTACAAAGAAGGGGTTTATGCAAGTACAGCCGCGCCAAAATCGGCACGGCTGTTGATTTTATGCTTAATTGCGGTTGGGCGGCGATTTTAAGCCTCACTTTAAAGCGGCGATAGCCGCCTCTATCATGGCTATCTTTTCCCTCTCTCTCTCGGCCTGTCCTCTTACGTTTTCAACGACCTGAGCGGGAGCCTTAGATATAAAGCCTTGATTGCCGAGCTTGCCCTCGGATTGCGCGAGCAGCTTTTGAGTGGCGGCAAGCTCCTTGTTGAGCCGCGCAAGCTCAGCCTCCTTATCGACGAGCTCAGCCATGGGAATGTATATTTTAGCGTCGGCAGTCACTATCGTAACGGCTCCGTCTATATCAAAGGCTTCTCCGATTTCGACCTCGCTCGCAGAGGCGAGCTTCATTATAAATTTTGTGCCCGCGGAGAATATATCCCGCTTTTCGCTTGCGATATAAACCTTGGCCTTGCGCGACGGCGGTACGTTCATCTCGCTTCTCCTTGTGCGTATCGCGCCGATGGCCTCCATTACGATCTCCATGCGCTCGCCGGCCTCGGGGAAGGAGAGGCTTTCGTCATAGCGCGGGTATTCCTCGAGCATAATGGTTTTTCCGTCGCCGCTGTGCGGCAGAGTCTGCCATATTTCCTCGGTGATATAGGGCATAAACGGGTGCAGCAGCTTTAAGGCTTTGTCGAGTACCCACACGAGCACCTGACGGGCGTTTTGCGCCGACTCGCCTTGCAGACGAGCCTTGGCAAGCTCTATGTACCAGTCGCAATAGCAGTCCCATATGAAATCGTATATCTTCTGCACGGCTATACCGAGCTCGAAGCTCTTTATGTTTTCGTTCATCTCGCGCGCAACGCTGTTTAAGGTGTGAAGTATCCACTTATCCTCGGTTTCAAGAACCTCGGGCAGCTCGTTTTTGACGGCGTGCTCATCTATATTCATATGCACAAAGCGTGAGGCGTTCCACAGCTTGTTGGCAAAATTGCGGCAGGACTCGACCTTTTTGTCGCTGAAGCGCATATCGTTTCCGGGCGAGTTGCCGGTTGCAAGCGTGAGCCTGAGTGCGTCCGCGCCGTATTTGTCTATTATCTCGAGCGGATCAATGCCGTTGCCGAGCGACTTTGACATTTTTCTGCCCTGCTCGTCGCGGATAAGTCCGTGTATCAAAACCGTGTCGAACGGCGCTTTGCCGGTTTGCTCGATTCCGGAGAACATCATTCTCATAACCCAGAACGGGATTATGTCATAGCCGGTCACAAGGGTGTTCGTCGGGTAGTAGTGCTCAAGGTCGTCGGTCTTTTTAGGCCAGCCGAGAGTTGAAAACGGCCAGAGCGCCGAGCTGAACCAGGTGTCGAGCGTGTCGGGGTCCTGACGTATGTTTTTGCCGTGGCATTTCGAGCACTCGTGCGGGGTATCCTTTGAAACCGTTATCTCGCCGCAGTCGTCGCAGTACCACGCCGGTATGCGGTGTCCCCACCAGAGCTGGCGCGAGATGCACCAGTCGCGGATATTGTTGAGCCAGTGAAAATATACCTTTTCAAAGCGGCGCGGCACGAATTTTGTTTCGCCGTTCTCAACGGCCTTTATCGCGGGGCCTGCGAGCGGCTTCATTTTTACGAACCACTGCTTTGATACCCTCGGCTCGACCGTGGTGCCGCAGCGGTAGCAGGTGCCGACGTTGTGGGAATAGTCCTCTATCTTTACGAGCGCGCCCTCCGTTTCCAAATCCTTTACTATCGCGGCTCTCGCCTCGTATCTGTCCATTCCGGCATACTTGGGGTAATCCTCGGTTATCCTTGCGTCGGGGGTCATAACCGTTATTACCTCAAGACCGTGCCTCAGACCGACCTCGAAATCGTTGGGGTCGTGCGCCGGGGTGATTTTGACCGCGCCGGTTCCGAAGTCCTGCTCAACGTATGTGTCCGCGATTATCGGTATCTCTCTGCCGACTATCGGAAGAATGACCGTCTTGCCCACCATATCCTTATATCTCTCGTCGTCGGGGTGAACCGCCACCGCAGTATCGCCGAGCAGGGTCTCCGGTCTTGTGGTCGCAAGATAGATGTATCCGTCGCCGTCGCTGAGCTTATAGCGCAGGTGCCAGAAGTGGCCCGATTGCTCCTCATATTCGACCTCGGCGTCCGATATGGAGGTCATGCAGTGAGGGCACCAGTTTATCATTCTCTCGCCACGGTATATCAAGCCCTTTTCATACAGTGAAACGAAGACCTCCTTGACTGCGTCGCTGCACCCCTCGTCCATGGTAAAGCGCTCTCTGTCCCAGTCGCAGGAGCTTCCGAGCTTTTTGAGCTGCTCGGTTATCCTTCCGCCGTACTGCTTCTTCCACGCCCAAGCTCTCTCAAGAAAGCCCTCGCGCCCGAGGTCGTCCTTCGTTATGCCCTCCTTCTTCATCGCCTCGACAATCTTTGCCTCCGTCGCGATGGAGGCGTGGTCGGTGCCGGGCACCCACAGAGTATCGTATCCGGACATTCTGTGGTAGCGGATAAGTATATCCTGAAGGGTGTTGTCAAGCGCGTGACCCATGTGAAGCTGACCCGTTATGTTCGGCGGCGGCATCACGATAGTGTAGGGCTTTTTATCCTTGTCGAGATTGGCGTGGAAAAATTTTTCCTCAAGCCAAAAGTTATAGATTTTGTCCTCAAACTCCTTTGGGTCGTAGGATTTTGCAAGCTCTTTCGCCATTTATCGTCTTCCTTTCATATATAGCTGCGGCCTGGGCCGTTTTGCCGTTTTATTTTGATTTATATTATCCCATTTATATTGTGTTTTGTCAATAAAGAGGAGGGGCGCTTGGCCTGTTTTCGGTGAGGGGACGGTGAAAGCGATCCGAACATAAAGGGAGGGTTCGCTTTGGGGGCTGTCGCCGGTATGTTTCCCGTCCATATTGGGAGCGGCGAGGGTGCGCGGGCGGCGACCGGCGCGGCGCAGCCGCGCGGAAAACGCGGCGGGGCAGGGGCTGCGCTTATGTCGGGGGGAGGTGTGCCGCCGCGTTTTTGCCCCTTTCCGCCGGCGGCGGAAAGGGGCGGGTCGCCGCCCGCGGGTTAAGTCCACGCACAAAGCAAAAACGAGCGTCAGCGACAGCCCGACCACGCCGAGAGCCTCTGTTTTAACCGCGGAAAACAGGAGAAAAGCCGCCAAAATTCAATAGGAAACAATTTTCAGCGATTTTAATGTTGTGTTTGCGGCTCGTTTGTTGTATAATCTAAAATAGCGTTTTTTATATTTTGGCAAATAAAGAAATTACTTTAACTGAGAAGGAATGGATATTTATGGCAAGACATATGCCTCCCGAGCAAAACGGGAAGCATGATCCGCGAAAGCGCCGCAGCCAGACGGATCGACCGGCAAGGTATGTGAGTGACGCAGAATACCGCTCAGGCAGAGCGGCCGCCGACCAAAACGGAAGCCCTCACCCGCAAAGCTCAAGGGGAAGGCGCGAATATTATAAGAAAAAAGAGGAAATGCGCCGTCGCAAAGCGAAAAAAAGGGCTATTATCGCGCTTGCGGTACTCGCGGTTTTGGCGTCAATAGCAATAATCACGGTATTTTTAATGAAAGGGTGCAGCTCGGGTATTGCAGGCGGCAGTGAGCAGACCACCGAAGCGGAGACTGAGGCGGCGACGCTGTCGGCGTACACTCCGGTTACAAAGGAGCTGCCAAAGCTTGAGGATAACGGAGAAGACGGATACGCGGACGGCAGTCTGTATATATGGAACGCGGCGGGTTTTGATGTTTTTAGAGGCGACGAAAAGACGGCTCTTGCGTATTCGGATACAATAGCCGAATTTAAGCGGACGCTCGGTGGCGGAGTCACGGTGTATAATATGGTAGTGCCAAACCATACGGCCTTTGGACTGCCGGACAGAGTGCTCGGTTCGCTCGACAGCAACCCACAGCGCGATAATACCACAGTCATATACAGCAACTACGGCGAGCAGGTCGTGCCGGTTGATATATACAACGCGCTGGGGGAAAACCGCAACGAATACATTTTTTACAATACGGATAACCGTTGGACGACGCTCGGAGCGTATCAGGCATATACGATTTTCGCACAAACGGCTAAGCTCGACCCACTCAATCTTTCGTCTTTGAAAAAAAAGACGGTCAAGGAGTACAGCGGCTCGTATATAAAATCGACTGATAACGACGACCTCAAAAGCAACCTTGATTACATCGACTACTACACCATACCTGGAAAATATTCCTGCTCTGTGATAGAGCGAAGGCCGGACGGCGTTGTTGAAGAAAAATCAAAGAGCGTGGAAATGTATAAAACAAAGCTCGAAGAGGACGAGGACGCGCTCGACGTTATAGCATATGGGGACAACCCGCTGTTTGTTGTAGATAACGAGGAAAACAGCGACGGCAAAAAGCTGCTTCTTGTCAAGGATACCTTCGGCAGCGCGCTCGTGCCCTTTCTTTCGTCAAACTACGACGAGGTACACGTTATAGATTTTAGATATTACGAGGGAAACATAAGGGATTACTGCAATAAAAAAGGCATAACCGACGTGCTGTTTGTAAACGGTATAATGTCCGCAAACAGCGCGGCACAGATAAATAAAATGAAGGGGCTTCTATAAAGAGGAAAAGCCTACATTAATTAATAGGTATATATTATCTTTATCTTATCAATTATCTTATCAATTATCAAGGAAGGGGGGGTGTTGAAATGCTTGGAATGAGCGTAGATACAACGCTTTACGGAAAGCTCAGCGACAACGGGCTTTATTCGGGGTATATAAGCGCGAGCAGCATGAAAAACACCCCTGCGTATATTGTTTCCGGAGTAAAGCCGCCGGAACAGTTTATGGGCACGGTCATAGGCAGGGTAACCGCCGACAGCGGCAGCAGGCTGATAGTAGCTCCGCCGGGGCAGATATACTATCAATCGCGCCTGCGCGAGCTTCTGGACGGCAGCGGAAGAATGGGCAGAAACTTTCAGCTTCGCTGTCTTTATGAAAAATCCTGTGGTGCGGTGGTGTTTACCCGCCGAGCAGACGGCATAAGACTTCTGCTTGTGCGCAACTGCAACGGTAAATACTGGTCCTTTCCTAAGGGGCACATGGAGGTGGGCGAAAACGAACACCAGACTGCTCTTCGAGAAGTTTTTGAAGAAACGGGGCTTAATATAGAAATATATCAGGGCTACCGGCAGGTCAGCGATTATTCGCCGTTTGGCAATATAAAAAAGAGGGTTATATTTTTTCTTGCCGAAACAAAGGACGACAAGGTAAAGATACAGCGCAGCGAAATAGAAAGCTATGTTTGGGTTACGTTTGACCAGGCGCGCAAGCTGTGCTGCTATCGAAACGATCAAAGGATACTTGAAACCGCGCAAAAAGCCATTTGCAAGCACGACAGGCCGACGCGGTGTGAAAAGCGTATAAATCAGAACGCAAACCAAAGACAAAAGGATATGATATAAAGGAGCGCCGTCGTTTGAGTCGGCGCTTCTTTGTGTTCCGGGAATTATTTAAGGCAACGCGTCAACACAGCCGCCGCATTGCCCCGCTCCTTGCCTGTGCTTGAGTAGAGCAGTGTTCGGGCGGCGCCCGCGCGCAGCTGCGCTGCGCGCCGAAAAGCGCGGCGCTCAGCCCCATAATAGAGAACACTGCCCGACGTCGCCGCGCTTTTATGCAAATTTCCGCGCGCGGCGCGGAAATTTGCCGGGCGCCGCCCGAACGCAAAGCTCCCGCTCAAAGCGGCGGAGAATATAAAGGCGGCGGGAGCCTTGTATCCTTTCTCCTGAAATATAAACAACTCCGCGGCAAAATAAAACACCGTATTCAGGAAAGTTACTAAAAACAAAACAAATTAATGATAACTATATGGACTATTTATATATTTCGCATAAAAAATCCGAGAAAATTTATACGGTCAATCACTAAAATCGGAAGAATTTGTGCCGAAATTCTATTGATTTGTTAAATTCAGAGTGTTATTATTTTAATGCGTAGATTTGCGCTTGTTGGGAAAGTGCGCAAAAAATCGTGTATCCAAACCGGTTTTTGCGTTATTCACTACAATAAATACTCTGTGAACAAATATATTAAATAATATTGTTCCGAGCGTTTGTGAACCGATGAGCGCCTATAAGAAGCCGTACAGAATCTTGCACGCTTGACGAGTATCAAGGGCTTAGGATAGTGATAAAAGCATACGGCTTGGCAAATACAAACTTAGGAGGATGCGTAAAAATGATTATGCGAAAAATCAAAGTGCGCGATTTATTCGGCAGAAGTCAGGCGCTGTTGTTGGCGCTGCTGATGGTAATTTCCATCTTTACTCCGCTGTATGTCGGCACGACGAACGCCTCGGCGGACGGCCCGCAGGTTTTCCAAAGAGAGCAGACGTACTACATCAACACGGAGAATCTGCCGCAAAAGGAGCGGCAGGCGCTGCACGACCGTGTAAATTCAACGGAAGGCACAGCCGGTGACAGCGGCACGGACAAAGTAGGCGTGCGCTTTATAAACGATAACGGTGAGGTTCAGTGGATAACCGACCTCCGCCCTCTCACCGAAAACGAGAAGACGCAGCTTGGTCACCACAGCGGCACGGGAATCGGGCTTGACAGCGTAAAGGAATACACATACGCAACAAGCATCAGAAACTCCGAAACAATAAACGGCGACACGGCGACAAAGGTTATTATTCGCGACCTTTCCCTTACGCCTCCGTCCAAGGGACAGCCGTCTCCGGGCGCAAACGAAATAAGAATAATCTTCCGCTCGAGCAAGGTAAGCTCGCTCCAGCAGACGGACTCGATTCGCTTTGTTCAGCCGCTTGTAAAGTTTATCGACGCGGCGGGCGACCCTGTTGAGATAAAAGCGGGCGCCGACGGCAGCGGAATGAATATACCGGCTGACGGCAATTTTGAAATGAGTACTTACGACGACGAGAGTGACAAGGAGATTCACGACGGCGGCAGCGAGCACAAGGCATATCTGCACGACTATTGGTATGTTGACGTTGACAGAGATATGCTTGAGCAGTCGGGTGCGACCTCGGTAGTTTTCTCTGCGGCGCAGTTTGTTTCCGCAAGTATAGATAAGATGGAGATAACGGACGACCAAATCACCACCCCCGACTCGCCCGTTTCTACTCAGCCGCTCGAGCTTATCGAGTACAACGGCTTTATGTTCTATGAGGGCGCGATTCCCCGCGACCCGCATATATACACCTTTAATGCGTCGGATTTCCTGTCAACGGAAGAGATAGCTCCGTATAACAACAAGGGCTTGCAAAACTATCTCATAATTCAGGACGACGACAGCATCGTTGCGTCAAAATATCATTTCCCGGAGCGCTGCGAGGGCGCGACCACTAAACAGGTATGGGTATACAACGAAATGTGGGCGGACAACGGGACGATATACGCAACAGGCGACGAAAACGACCAAATCAACTGCACCACCGAGTTTAGTGCCGCTCCGGGTATGGACCCGGGCTGGTTCGTCGGCAATCTTGTTGTCGGCGCAAAATACGTTTTCCATGTAAACCCGTCGGATAAGGACCTCGGCTCCTCTGACGCGGTAACAATTCCGCTTCGCGATGCAAACGGCAATATGATATCCGACCTTTCAACAAGGGAGAACGTCATAGCGGCGGCGGCAGCCGACTACACCCCGTATTACGACACGGCGGACAAACAGCCTGACACCGCGTATTATATGTCGCAGAACTATCAGGATCAGTGGCTGAGAAAATCAGACGCGGTCAACACAGACTACGACGTAAAAGTAACCCAAAAAAACGGAACAAGCAGATTATATTGGGTAAAAAGCGATTATATAGATTATCTTTCCGACAACGAGCTTTCTCAGGGCTGGCGAAACGGCTTGTCTGAAGACTATAACGCTTTCTCGGTTTTCAATAAAGAAATTAAAAAAGTAGCCGATCAAAACAGCAACTGGAGATACCCGCTTTATTTTGGTAACTATTATATAGATCATAATACCGGCGGAGAGTGGAATCCCGAAAGAGCAAAAGAGCTTATGGTAAGCTACGGCGGATATACCGTGAATGACTTTTGGGCTACACTCAACAGTGGAGAAATGGCATCAAAATTCTATACCGCGAATAATGCAAATGGTCTTGGAAACAACGGTCATGACCCGCAGGAAAATAACGGTGCCCTAGGTGGCGACGACGCTTATCACCGCGCCGTTATGGGCTTGATGTATCCGGAGCTTGAAAAGAACTTTATGGGCGACAGCAACGGAGAGTTTACATACAGCATTTTTTCACCTACAGGCGGCGAAAAAACTCTGCCATCTCCTTACTTTGACGCAAATTGGCTGAGAGAAACGGTATCGGGTTCTTATCAGAAACAGACCGGCGGTGGATATAAAACAATATACGCGCTCTTCGTTTACAATGATAAAAACAGCTGGACGGGAGCAAATAACAATCGTCCGTTTATTAAACTCTGGGATAACAGCGGTCATGTGCAGGATTATACCCAGATGACGTTTGTCAAGGATGATGCCGTAATAGACGGAAAAAGAGGCGGTTTATACAGCTATACCATCAGCGACAGCCAAAACACCTATACCGGCGTTAAATTCAAGGACGGATATGGAAGAAATTGGGAATCGAAAGATTTGACATTAAATGAGAGACAAATAGCCATTATAGCTGCCGACGGCGGCAGCAACCATTATACCACAAATAACAACGGCGGATATGGTGCTACAAAATATCCGGTAAATACTCAAACATACAGCTACAATTCACAGAGAGCCAAAATAATAAGCTCCTACTTCCCGTTCGTTGTAACAAACAACAATGGAGTAAACGAATATAGCTTCAGCTCGGCGGACGGCGATACCGTAAACTTCACATGGAGCAACGGTACAAACAAAGACAGCAAACCGACGAGTGTAAATTACTATAAAAACAAAAATACCATAAATAATATAAATCAAGAAATCATAGATGAAAATAACAAAAAAGACGTAAAGGGCTACTTCCCGTTCAATACCGCAAACGGCAGCGGCGGCACCAATGAATCCGGCGGAAACCGCGACTATGCGTTTGCTAACGTAATGCAAATGAACTTTAAGCTGCCCGCAAACGGCATACATAAAAACGGAGAACCCGCGACCTTTGAATTTTCCGGCGACGACGACCTTTGGGTATATATCGACGGTCAGCTCGTTCTCGACATTGGCGGCGCACACAAGCAGGCAACCGGAAAAATTGACTTTAGCGGAAAGGGCCAGCAGAACAAAATTACCGCTACGGTTGACAAGGTAGCCCTGACGACAAACGGCATTACAGATTACGAGCAAGCCTTTAGAATTTATAAGTTTGTCGTTCCCGAGGCTGACTTTATCGAAACAACCGAGGTTGCCGACGATCAGGGTCAGATAACAACTCAAACGAACAGAAGAAAATTCTATTTCACAGATAACGGTCAATCGGCAGAGGGCAGCAGCGACCCCAAAAAGTCCGCTTTGTTCGAGGCAGGAAACGACATTAAAGGAAAGATATTCAATGCTGTCGGCTCGTCCTTCGGCGGAGACGGCTACATCTTCGGCGAAGCGCAGGGCGGTGCGGCAAGCTATCAAACAAGCTATGATGAATCAACGCAGATGTGGACAATTTATGCCATTGGACAGGAAACAGCAAATTGGCAGGATTGCGCATTGTATATAAATGGTCTTGACGTACCCTATCTGCCCGAGGTTAATCTGCTTGTAAATCGCGGCGGCACGGCTTCTCAAATGTGGAATCCTCAAAAGGACGAATATAAAAACGGAGCCAACCAACCGCTCGAGTTCAACATCAACAACACGGATACATCCATGGTTCACACCATGACCATCTATTATATGGAACGCGGAATGGGCGACTCTAACCTCAAGATCGACTTCTCTACCCTTCCCGCCAACACAAGAGTAAGAACATATAAGAATGTTGAAACAGACGATTTGAACGACGCGTTTGAAACGGCCGCGGAAAACAAGACGGACGCAAACAGCCTTGTAAACCGCCGCGACCGCTTCGCAATGAGAATAACCGACAGCGCCAATGCCTCGGATATAGCCGACAACTTAAACCTTGCGGGCAAGACATATTCCCTCGTTGACTCGATGGGAGCTGAAACGAACCGCAGCGCGCGTGTGGGTGCTGACCCCGCAAGGGAAAATATGTTCATCCTGCGCGACGCGGAATACGCACAGTTCCTGAACACCTTTAACGTTGGCGACAACGTGACTGTCGGCGAGCGCGGCGACAGCGCCGACGAGCTTTACAACGCCGACCCGACAGCGTCTAACTTCTTCAATTACGACACGTATTTCCGCCTTTACGACGCGGCGGGCAATATCAAAGATACTCTTCAGGCGGGCGGCTCGACCGGAGTGACGTCTGTCGGAGGTGAAGGCGGTATCCCGGAAAACCAGAGGCGCGACTATGAGGATACCCTCGCCGCCAAGGAGGGCTACTATAAATTCAACAGAAACGAAACGGCTTCCCAGCGCAGCGTTTCGTTTAAGGTGGACGATAACAACGACGACCCGAATAAATTCGTTACCCGCTATCTCGAATATCTGAACCACCTCGAAACGACGGATCTCGTCATCTCGACAGACATATTAGACCCGAACGATAATTATAATATCGTAAACCTCAACCAGCGCCGATTCAGCTATAAGCTCGAGGTATTTACAAACGGCGAATGGAGAACATATCCGTTTGAGGCTGAAATCTTCCTCTATGACACAGACGGAAAGATGCAGACCGAGCAGGTATCGACAGCAAACGGAGAAACCACAAGCGTCCCCGTTTCCTATGAAACAAGGCTCACCGCCAACGACAAAAACGGTAAGGGCGGCGGCGAATTTACGCTTTCAAAATACGATAAAATGGTTATTCACGGTCTGCCCGTGAACCTGCCCTACAGGATAACGGAGGGCAGAGATTCTCAGTTCGCGGCTCTCGGATACTTCGTAAACAACTCTATCCAGAACGTGAATAAGGAGATCGGCGAAGGAGCAACGCCCGCCGACAACGCCCGCCGCAAGGCTTATATAGACGAATATATGGTCAAGTTCAGCGGCGGCGAAGGCGCGGAGTCTTATCAAACCTACACCGCCAGCGAAGATGCCGATTTCGCCTATGACAAGGCCGCACAGAACGACACGCTCCACTGCAAAACCGCCGACGGCGCGTTCGTGCTCAATCCGAACATCGGAGTTTCCGACGTAAAGACCGGGCAGATAACAAATCCGGACGAGGCGCTTAAGTCCTCCTCGGTGTCGAGCGACACAACCGGAGCTTTAGCTGACGACAAGAAATCCAACTCGATTCAGATAATCAATATATACAGCCCGAAGCCCGGCGCTCTGCGCGCCATAAAGCTCCTCGGCAAGGATGTATATAAAGACGGCGAAAAGAGCTTTAGCTTCAAGGCGGACCTCATCGACGGCGTTATCACCGACTCAACGGGCGAAAGCCCCGTTCAGAAGCCGGTAAGCAGCGACGATAAGTCAAAGTACAGCTATGGCGAAAAAGCAATAGATACATCAGGAAACGTGACCTTTGACGGCGTTACATACCCCGACGAGGACGCGAAGCTCGTATATGAAATATCCGAGGTCATCCCGTCCGACGCGCAGAAAAAGGGCGACCAGATGATAAAGGACGGCATAATATACACCACGGAAAAGCGCTACGCGCTTGTCGAGCTGAAAAAGGGCGACAACACCCCGAGCGTAACGTATTACTCAAAGCGCGACTCTAACACAAGCCAGGATAACAACTGGGGACTTGTTGAGGCAAATAAAATCGACGTTCCCACATTTACCAACAATTATGCTCCGGGCGAGGCTAAGCTCGACATTAAGAAGGTTGACAACAGGGATAACAGCACGCCTGTTGCCGGCGCGGAGTTCACGCTTTACAGCGACGAGCAAATGAAAGAGGCAATCGGCGACCCGATCTCGACCGACGGCAGCGGCTCCCTCAGCTTCACCGGGCTCAGCTACGAGCAGAATTATACAAAGCCGGTCGTTCCGGACGACACGGTAAACTATACGCTCAAGCTCTCAAAGGACAGCCTTGTTGCTTCGGGCGTGCAGGTGCTTTCCGGCACAATATCGTACAATTCATCGAATATCACATATAACGGCGACGCAAAGGCTCTGTCCGCAGGCGCATCGCTTACGAATGTGGAGGACGACGGCAGCGGAAAAATAAGCTACACGCTGACGCTCGGCGAAACGCTCACAGAGCTTTCCTCAGACCTCGAGCTGATTACGCTTTCATTTAAAGTGAATCAGCCGAACCTCACCGAGCTTGATTACGGCTTTGCTCCGGCAATATCAAATCAGGACCTCAAGGTGAGCGGCAACTACACAATAGACTATACCGGCGCTCACTCGGATGAGTCGGAGTTTGCGGGAGTTTACTACTTCAAGGAAACAAAGACCCCCGCGGGCTACGTTAAGAACGCAACCCTTTATCGCCTAACCTTCGACGGTCAGGGCAACACCACCGTTTGGTATTACAGCGATGAGGCGAACGAGAATGAGGGCGGCTGGGTATCGACCGGCGGCACGATAGTTTCTCAGACAAACAAAGGCACGGTTACGTTATCGAACGATTGGGACGAAACCGACGTATATTATGACCTCGACGCGTTGAAGCTGATTCTTAACGAAACCACCTTAGCGAGCAGATTGGCTGACGCGAGCGATAATTTCAATTTTGAAGCCGAGCTTGTTCAATACTCCTACTTCAAGAACGACAATGAGGTTATAAGAAAAACCGGCGACGCGGGATTCCTTGCCGGAAGTGAAAACGTACTCGGCTTCGGCTCCGGCGCGAGCAAGAAGGCGACTGCCAGCGCGACGGTAAGCGGCGACGGCATCGTTTCCTTCGGACAGGTCGCTTTTGACGCTACTCCGTTCATGCTGAACAGCAGAAGCGAAACCAGTATCAGAGGCAACGGTAAGGATCAGCACCCCGAAGATTATGACGTTGTAAACAATAAGATAGTTCTCGTTTATAAGCTTTCCGAAAAGCTGACTCCGGAGCAGGAGAAAATATATAATCCCATGGCCGATCAGTATGCGACGGTCACCTTGCAGATGATAGTCAAGAATACGACAGAGCCAAAGGACGAGGATTACTCGGTAATCGTTGAGCGCACCGCGTGGAGCGATGTGGCTCCGACCATTACAAACGCCCTTACAGAGGCGATTATAGCGGGCGGCGGCGCGGTTATGCCCATAATGAATTTTGAACCGGACGAACAAAAGGAACCGTCTCCAATCTTCAACACATATAAGCCCGTGGCGGCTCCGCTGAAGCTCAGCGCGGTTAAAAACGTATCGACCCACGACGACGTTGATGCCGAAACAACCGCACCGGCCGAGCTTGCGAATAAGTTCAGCTTTACGGCAAAGCTCAACACCGTAACCGTCAAGGATTTGGCAGGCGGCACGGTTTATAAGTACGACAGCAGCGTGACCACCGGAGAGCCTAAGGGCTGGACGGTTACAATAAACGGCAAGACCGGCACCGCAGGTACCGACGACGGCGAAAACAGCTATGTGGTTGAACCGGCGATCGAGCAGCTCTTCCAGTTCAAGGGCAGCTCGGATACTAGGGTCGGCTCATATGAGCAGACAAAGCAAAACGACGAAAACGGCAAGGTTTCGTTCGATATGCTCCTGTCCGACAACGCGCGCAATATAGGCGGACTTGAAATATCCGACCTTAGCTACACCATCAAGGAAACCGCAGTAGACAAGAGCGTTTCAAGCGTTTACGCCCAGGACGACACCACATGGACGGCAGAGGTAACTCTTGCCGGAGACAACGGCACAACGGTCGATTACAGCAGAACAAGCGGAACAACCGGCTCTGCGACCACCGCCTCAAAGGACAACGCCGTATTCTTCAACCCGTACATCACAAACGACGCACTTGTTAAGCTCTCGGCGGAAAAGACCTTTGCAAAGAACGGCACGGAGCTGAGCGAGGCTGACGTAAGAAAGCTGCTTGGCGATAATAAATTCGACTTCACGGCGGAGCTTTATTACCTCGACGCCGAGAAGGGCTCGACCGCCGTAAGCTATGATTACGCAAAGGATAAGGACGCGGCGATAAGCGCAGACCTCCAGCCGTTCTGCTTCACCTCGGGCTCGTCATACAGCAAGACGAGATCGGCATCTACGACAGCGACGAGCGGAGCCGTTTCGTTCAGCGGCCCGAGAGTAAATCTCAATGATTATAACGTTAAAAAGCTCGTTTACAGGATAACCGAAACATCGACAAACGGCGGATTTATCGACGGAACAAAGCAGATTTACGCCGTCATCACAAACAACGCCGTAACGAGCGGCGCGCAGAAGGAATTCGTTGTGAACTATTACTCCAAGGAGGGCGAGAATCACTCGTTCGCCGAGGCGGATAAGCTCACGACGAACAGCGAGGGACTTCCGAAATATACGAACAGCCTTGTAAAGGTAAACGGCAGCTACGCAATCGATGGAACAAAGAGCGTTACCGGTACTGCCACCGACGCGGTTCCCGAATTTGAGTTTAACGCAAGCCTTACCTCGGCAAGCATAACGGATATTTACGGCAACGAGATCACCGACATTAACGACCCGGCAGTTGCAAAGCTTGCAATTGCAAAGAATAATCTCACCGTGAAGAACACCGCCGACGGCAAGATTAAGTTTGTTTGCCCGACGGGTATAGACCTCACTGAGATCAAGACGGCAAAGCTCGTATATACAATAAAGGAAAACGGAAGCAAGAATTATAACGGACGCTACACGACAGACCCGACCGAATATACTGTCACCCTGACGTATGACAGGGGCAATGTAGAGTGGACGGCGGACACGGCTTCGGTCGAGTTTGCAAAATCCATAACGGCTGTAAAGAACGGCGAGGCCGTTGAGCCCGCGCCGGACAGCATAAGCTTTAACAACACATACGTCAATAATTCCCTCGGCTTTACCTTAAATGCTGAAAAGACGGTTAAGAATCTTCCCGCAGGAACGACGATCCCGTCTATATTCAAATTCACGGCAGTTCCGTATTCGGTAAAGACGGCCTCCGGCGAGATAAGCAGAGATAAATTGACAGCCGAGGGCTACGGCGCACTGCCGACGGTCGAGGCGACAAACGTAGTAAACAACATAACGCTTACAAGCTCAAAGTTTGACGTAAACGCCCTTCCTGATTTTGAGTACATCGTATACGCGATTACAGAGCAGGACACTCAAGCGCCGTTTGCGAAGGACGGAAAAACCGTATACGCTAAGCTCTCGCTCAACGAAAGCAGATCGGCGTTTAGCGCTCCTGAATACTTCAGCAAGCCGGAGTGCACAGCGGATGACGCGATACAAAAGGCTTCGTTTGAAAACCCGTATACACCCGACAACAAGCAGTTTACGCTTAAAGCAGAAAAGAGCGTAAAATCAGATTACTCGACAAATAACGCCCCAACCGAGCCGTTTAGGTTCACGGCTACTCTCAAATCGGCAATAGTGACAAACAAGCTCAATGACCCCGACGGATCCAACAAGCTTGTATATTCCGGCGGAGAGTTTGCCGACAACACAAGCATGCTCCTAAAGCAGTTTGGATTTAAGACGGGCGACGCTTACTCCTACACAAACACACAGACGAACACAAACGGAAGGATTAGCTTCCCGACCGTTTCGGCGGATCTGAGCGCCGTAGGCGTTGAAAATCTTGTTTATGAAATAGTCGAGGAAAGCTTTGACGGCGACTTTAAGCCCGTTAAGACCTGGACGGTTACCGTAACGGTTGAAAACGGAGCGTTTGTAACGACATACACCGACGGAACCGAGGAGAACACCGAGGCTGCAAGCTTTGTAAATACCTACGAGGATCATATGGCGGGTCTTAAGCTTTCGGCGCTCAAGACGGTGACCGACGCATCGGGCAAGGAAACCGAGCCGTTCGGAAAGAGCTTTGACTTCACGGCGACTCTGGCTTATGTTGAGGTAAAAGACCTTGTAAGCGGATCGACCTACACATACGACGGCGAAGCCTGGTCGGCAGGAGCCGAGAACAAGATAGTTCCGGAGGAGATCAAAAACCTCTTCCTCTTCAGCGAAAACAAGGTATCTCAGACAAAGAGCTGCGACGAGCACGGAAACGTTTCCTTTGATATGAACTATCCGGAGGCGGAGAAGAAGCTCAATATGGGCGGACTTGAGCTTACGGCTCTTGAGTACAAGATAGTTGAAAACGACCACAGCTATTCTCAGTACGATAAGGACACAAGAGAGTACACCGCAGCGGTCGAGTTTGCACCGGCCGATAACAGCTTCAGCTACAAATACACAAACAACAAAGACAACAGCCTTGACCTCGAAAAGGCAAAGTTTGTAAACACCTTCAAGCCGAACGGCAAGGATATAATCCTCAAGGCTAAAAAGACCGTAGAGTCGGATTACACACAAAACGGCAAGCCGGGCGCAGACCGCAGCTTTGACTTTACAGCCAAGCTTAGAAGCGTAACAGTTACGGATCTGCTCGACGGAAATAACACCCAATACAGCTTCGACTCGACAAAGGACAGCTTCGTAGACGCGAGCGACCTTGTAAAGATGTTCGGCTTCACCTCAAGCGAGGGCTTCGTTCAGTCCGAAACAAAGCAAAATAACGCGGACGGAAATGTCGAGTTCTCAAAAATAAACATAGACGTAAATGCGGTGAGCTTTACAAACCTCATTTATGAAATAACCGAGGCTCCGACAAGCGACTTTAAGCCCGTTTCGACAAAATATGTAATGGTTGAATACAAGGACGGCCAAATTGTCGACACAGCGGTGGAGGATCTTACAACGATTGCGGTTATCGCCGCAAGCCCGACTCCTATAGCTGCGACCGATAATTCCGATGCGGTTTCCGCCTTCACAAACTATTACAACGACGAGTTCACAGGGCTCGAGCTTAACGCTCTTAAGAAAATCACAACGGCGGACGTTCCCGAAACCGAAGCTAACCCGGGCGACCTTGAGTTTGAATTTACAGCGGAGCTTTCAAAGGCGGTTGTTATCGACAAGGTGAGCGGCGAGCTGCACTCCTACGACGCGCAAGCCGAGGGTGGCAAGCTTGATAAATTCACAGAGCTGTTTGCCTTTAAGGGCGCAGAGGGGGCAGTTGTATCGGCAACGGAAAAGAACACGGCCGACGGCGCGGTTAGCTTCCCGATGTATAAATCGGGAAAGGAGCTCAACATGGGCGGATTGACGCTCACTACCCTCACCTATAAGATCACGGAAACAAAGAACCCGAGCAAGATTCACAACACCGACAACAGCGTTTACACGGTTAACGTAAGCTACGATCCTACAGCCAAGACCTTCACATATGCTTATTCAAACGGCAACGCGGATCGCAACAGCGACAAATATGCTAAATTTACAAACACATACCGCGACGGCGAAACGGTATTCAATCTTAGCGCCGTTAAGGAATTTACAGATATTCCAGATACGCTTGAAACGCCGTCGTTTGAGTTTAGCGCAGAGCCGTATGCAATAAAGCTGTCGGCGGACGAAGCGCAAACATCTCCGATACCGACGAACATTGGCAAGTGGCTCCCGACAGGACTCAAGACTACTAATGTGGGCGCTGATATTAAGTTTGCGGATACATTAAAGCAAAAGATAGACGTTAACGCTTTGCCGGGCTTTGATTACATCGTTTATAAGATAACAGAGGGCGACGTAGCCTATCCGTATACAAAGCACGACCCGAGTTATGCGCTTTATGCAAAGCTCAGCGTTTTGACCGAGGGCGCTCCGGAATTTACCGTCGAGTACTTCTCGGACGAAAGCTGCACAACGCCTTGCGAAGCGAAGTTTGTAAACGATTACAACAAGAACGACAGGACGTTTGCCCTTGAGGCGCGCAAGTTTAAAAAGCTCAGCACACAGAGCGACGCGGAGGCCGTATTGACCGGAGCGGATGAGAATAAGCTCTTCAGCTTCACGGCTTATCTCAGCTCGATGACTATAAACGGAGTTGAGTATAAAAACGGCACCGATAATTCTCTGACAGCGCCGCAGGCGGCAGGACTCTACGCGGCGGCAAGGCTCGGAGAGGGCAACTCATCAACAGTCTCAAACAACGCACAGGGAATAGTTAAATTCACCGGTATCCCGACCATTGATCTTAACAAGTTTGACTTTGACAGACTCGTTTATACGATAACCGAGCAGGATACGAGCGCAAAAGGTTGGACAAAGGACAGCGCGCTTTACTATGCGGCGGTTACAAAGACAGGCTCGGGCGAGCAGGCGGCTCTCAGTGTAAAATATTACTCCGACGAGCAGCTTACATCAGAGGTGAACGTCGCATATGACGACGGCACAAACAGCAATATCCCGAGATTTATCAACACATATACGGAAAACAAGCTCACATTCCCGATCGAGGCGAAGAAGGAATATTCGCTGACAAGCGGAGATAATACTGCGGATCAGGGCAATGTTACCGAGAGCAGCTTCCCGGGCATCTCAGAGGCGTTCACATTTACCGCTTCGCTGTATGCGATAGAGAAGGACGGCGCGCTCTACACCGACCTTACGGACGCGGCCGTAAGCGAGCTTGCCGACGCGGCAAAGCTTGGTTCAAGAAACTCCGCAAAGGCATCTAACGACGCGCTCGGAAACATCAAGTTCGCCTCTATGCCGAGCCTCGACCTCAATAAGTTTGAATTTGGCAAGCTGATTTACAAGCTGACCGAGGACGACGTAAATATTGCGGGCTGGACAAAGGACAGCAGCGTATATTACGCGGCGGTTTCTCCGAACAGCGACGAAACGGCGCTTGAAACGACCTACTACAAGGACGACAACGGCGCACTCGGCGAAAAGATCGACGCGGCGGCGTTCAGCTTTAAGAACAATTACACCGAGAAGAACGCTCAGCTCACGCTTGAGGCGGAAAAGACCATCAAGTCCACTCACAACGCGGACGGCGCGACACCGACGGAGAATGAGTTTGAGTTCACCGCTACGCTTCTCCATGTCGACGCAACGAGTACGGTCGACAGCAGCAAGACATATGCTTACGACGGTGCCGACTTTGATTCGGCCGACAGACTCGTGAAGATGTTCGGCTTTAATGGCGCTCCGTCAACAACGGTTAGAAACGACGGCGCAAAGATAAGCTTTACAACGGGCAATATCGACCTCAACGCCGCGACGTTTGACAATCTTGTATATTCGATAACCGAAAATCCGAATGCGGACAACAATTATACCGAGGACACAAAGACATACTACGCAATGGCTCAGCTCAACGAGTCCGGCGACGGCTTCACGGTAAGCTACTATAAGGAAAATCCGATGACCGTGACCGAGGGCAACGAGGCGCTGACCCAAAAGCCGAAATTTGAGAACCAGCTTATTCCGGAAACGGCGCAGCTCCAGTTTAGCGGTAAAAAGTACCTGCTCGACGAGGACGAGGCCACAGCAGCTACATCTTACATACCGTTTGATTATGAGCTTACGCTAAGCAAGGCAAACCTCCACACGGTACTCGACAACAAGGCGCACACGCTTGACAATATCGACGATTACGTTAAGCAGTTCACCTTTGACGGTCAGCTCACGACAAAAATAACAAACGACGACGACGGAAACATTCTCTTCCCGACGCTCACAGGAATTGATATGAGCGAAATAACGATAGACGAGGGAGGCCTTGTTTACACAGTCAAGGAGCTTCCGTCAACGGACAACAGATACGGTACGGACGACAAGATTTATACGATAACGGTAAGATACGATACGCAAAACAAGCAGTTTGTTTACAGCTACGCCTACCATTACGATACGGACGCTGAAACACAAACACCTTCCTACAGCGTGCTATACTACAATCCGTATAAGGTAAGGAACCTCTCGTATCAGCTTGAGGCGATAAAGACCATCGGCTTGAACGCCGAAAGACTCACCTCAAGCATAGATACCGATAGACAGTTCACATTCACGGCAAACCTCTACTCGATCCAGCTCAAGGACAACACGACGATAAAGCAGGCGGATCTCTCCGGCAGCGCATATAGCGCAATACCGGCGACGCTCAATGCAGCGAACGCTCAGATAGACCTCTCTACCTTCACGGGCGACGTTCTGTTCGACGAGCAGACGATAGACGTACACGGCATAAACGATGTTAAGTCCTTCGTATATGAGATAAGCGAGGATCCCGTTTCCGTGGATATTCCGTTCGAGGCGCACAACCCGGATATCAAGTATTACGCTCTGGTGACCGTTCCCGACGAAACCGAGCCGGACGCCGCTAAGTTTGACGTGACGTATTACAAAGAGGCCGACGCGGAAACAGGCAGCGTTACAGGCGACGCTCTTACAGAGAACGAAAAGCCGAGCTTTACAAACGACTATCTGCCGGAGGATCAAGGCTTCAGCTTTGAGCTTACAAAGACGGTAGACGGCAAGACCGACTACGCCGAAAGACTCAGAAACAAGTTCACGTTCAGCGCTGAGCTTACAAGAGTTGACGACGGCAAGGGCGGCGTATATGAGGGAGAAAACATCACGGACGAGATGAGAGATCTCTTCGCTCTCCGGCCGGTATCAAACGGCGCGGTAGACGGCGCACCTATCTCGCAGCTGCTGTTCAGCTCTCAGAAGTACGACCTCAACGTTTACTCCGGCTACGTTCTGACATACGACGTAAGCGAGGACGACATAGCGGATAATCTCATAGCAAGCCAGTACAACAAGGACGCTTCCGTTGTGACCGTTACCGCTACCTTCGGCGACAAGGAAATAACGACGACCGTTCCTGAGGACAAGGATTTTGACAATACGGCGAAAATGGCATACACAGACGTCAGCTTCATCAAGGTAGACCTCGACGGCAAGACCCCGATCTCGGGCGCGACGTTCACACTCTACACCGACGAGGCCTGCGACGACGCTCACAAAGCGACGCTCGACGACGTTTGCCCGACTGATATACTTGAGCACGATACCTGCACCTTCAAAAACGATATGGTATCCGACGAAAACGGAAAGGTTACCTTCTCGCACATCTCATATCTGCCCAAGCAACCGGCCGAAGCGGCAAGAACCTTCTATCTCAAGGAAACAAAGGCTCCGGCGAAGTTCCAACTCAATCCGAACACCTATAAGATAGAGGTAATGTCCGACGGCGCCTATAAGCTCTATTACAAGACCCCGACAACAAAGGTATTCAAGCTCCTGGTCGACTCGGACGGCGAGAAGCTCATAAGCAATATACCGACCCCGAATATGCCTAAGACAGGCGGAATCGGAAACTCAATGTTCTACATCATCGGTCTTGCGGCTATACTTTTGGCGGCGGGCTATCTGGTAATAAGCAGAAGAAAAAACAAAAGCTTTGAAAAAGCAAGGGAAAGCTTCCCTCCTGAGGAATAATAAAGCACCGGCGGCGGGAAAAGCGGTAACAGCGCCCGCCGCCGCAGGGGACGGCGATCCCGACTGTAAAGCGCAGAAACGGGATCGGCGGCTCCGCCGACTTCAGATAAACAGCAGATAGATAGCTTAAAAGCTGAGAATACAAAAAGCAATGGAGGGATAATTTCGATGAAACTATCAAAAAGGCTTGTCAGCCTTATTCTTGCCCTGCTCCTTGTGCTGTCGATTGGCGCGGCGGCGACCGCAAGCGCACTCGATATGCCGAGTAAGGCGACGCTCACGATTCACAAGTACGTTCTGCCCTATTCCGACGAGCTGGCGAGCGGCGATTTGAGCGTGATCGGCTCGACAGACGACCTTACAGGAACAGAGGCGGACGCGGTGAATATTCCCGACGGCGCACAGCCGCTCGACGG
>CANRNQ010000008.1 GCA_947632045.1 uncultured Clostridia bacterium | reverse complement strand
TCGCCGCCCGAAGCCTGCTCCGATAAAAGCACAAAGTAAAAACGAGCGCAGCGGCAGACGTATATCAACAGGAGCCGTCTGCGGGCATAAGAAAAAAATAAAAAATAGATGTTGACAAAGGCGGGAAGCTGTGATAATATAATAAACAAATAAAACCTATCGGCAATATAGGAATTACAAGCTCCGGCTTAATTCCCGCCTTGCCAAAGGGAGGACAAAATGAAAAAATTATTTCTCGACCTGCTCAGGCACAATTTCCGCTTTGGACGAATGTGAAGGCATTTGCGCCGAGGCAGTATGATTTATTAAATAAAAAATAACTATGAAAGAGGTAAATAAAATGAGCACATTAAAGGAAAGAAAATTACATTTTGAAACGCTCCAGCTCCATGTCGGACAGGAGAGCGCGGACCCGACGACCGACGCGAGAGCGGTTCCGATATACGCAACCACGTCGTATGTATTCCACAGCAGCAAGCACGCCGAGGATCGCTTTGCATTGAGGGACGCGGGGAATATTTACGGCAGACTGACTAACCCGACTCAGGATATATTCGAGCAGAGAATAGCGGCTCTTGAGGGCGGCACGGCGGCGCTGGCGGTAGCCTCGGGAGCGGCGGCGGTAACGTACGCGATACAGGCTCTCGCCCACGCAGGGGACAATATAGTAGCCGCAAAGACTATATACGGCGGTACATATAATCTGCTCGAGCACACTCTTCCGGCGTACGGCGTAAGCACTACCTTTGTTGACCCCGACGAGGAGGGAGCGTTTGAAGCGGCGATAGACGAAAATACAAAGGCGCTTTATATAGAAACGCTCGGCAATCCTAATTCAAATATAATCGACATAAGAAAGGTCGCCGATATAGCGCACGCGCACAATATCCCGCTCGTTGTAGACAGCACCTTCGCAACGCCGTATCTCGTAAGACCGTTTGAGTACGGAGCCGATATTGTAGTACACTCCGCAACGAAGTTTATCGGCGGCCACGGCACGGCTATCGGAGGAGTTATAGTCGAGAGCGGTAAATTTGACTGGGAAGCGTCCGGCAAGTTCCCGCAGTTTGCAAAGCCGAACCCGTCCTATCACGGCGCGGTGTTCACTCGGGCAGCTCCGGGGGCGGCTCTCGTTACATATGTTCGCGCTATTTTGCTCCGCGACACAGGCGCGACTCTTTCTCCGTTCCACGCGTTTATATTCCTGCAAGGGCTTGAAACGCTCTCGCTCCGCGTTGAGCGCCATGCCGAAAACACGAAAAAGGTGCTCGAATTTCTCGTGAACCACCCGCAGGTCGAGAGCGTGAACCATCCGTCCCTGCCCGATTCTCCGTATAAGGCGCTTTACGATGAGTATTTTCCGAACGGCGGCGGCTCGATATTCACATTTGAAATCAAGGGCGGCGAGGAAACGGCTAAGAAATTTATAGACAGCCTTCAGGTGTTCTCGCTTTTGGCGAATGTCGCCGATGTAAAATCCCTCGCCATCCATCCGGCGTCAACAACACATTCTCAGCTCAACGAGCGCGAGCTTGAGGAGCAGGGCATAAAGAAAAATACAATAAGGCTTTCCATAGGCACAGAGCATATAGACGACATACTTTTCGACTTGCAGGAGGCCTTTGAAAAGAGCGCTGAATAATAAGCCGAAAAAGCCTTATTTGACTCCACAGCATAAAAATTACGGGACCGTGTTTAAATCGCGGTCCCGCTTTTGTGTGCGCAAAAATGGGAAAAGCGATAAAATATAAAAAATATTGTGATATTTTGGGTATCTCGGGCGTTGTATATATGAAAGCGTTTGCAAAACAAAGAAAAGGCAAGGGCGGAAAAAGGACAAAATTTTAAATTGCGGCGGAGGAGAGGGGTGACGCCGTGGATAAGGCGGAATACGAAAGAATAGCCGAGCGGTATATCGACGCGGTGTATCGAGCCGTTTTGAGCTGTTCAAAAAATAAAATTGACGCGGAGGACGCGGTGCAAAACGCGTTTTACAAGCTGTTAAAGACGGATACAAAGTTTAACGGCGACGAGCATATACGCAAATGGCTTATAAGGGTCGCGATGAACGAATGCAGAAGCGTGTGGCGCTCGGCGCGCATCAGGGGCGTAATATCGCTCGACGAGCTTGAGGGCGAGGCGGAGTATTTTGACGAGAGCGAGCGCGACCTGTTTAACGAGGTAATGCGGCTTCCTCAGAAATACAGGGCGGTTATCCACCTGTACTATTACGAGGGCTATACCTGCGGAGAGATAGCGGGCATACTCAAAATTAAGGAAAGCGCCGTGCAGACCCGTCTTATGAGGGCGAGGAGCAGGCTGAAAGAACGTATGAAGGAGGAGTGAATATGAGCGAAGGCAGAGATGAGCTGAAAATGATGTACGGCGGCATTTTTGATAAGCTGCACGCGTCGGACGGACTTCGTGAAAAGGTGATAAATGCGGGCAGCGAGCCCTCGTCTATAAAGAGCGGGAGCAGGCGAAAGGGAGCGACGTATATAAAAGCCGCGTCGGCGGTAGCCGCGTGCCTTGCCGTGTTTATAATATGCTCGGCAATTTTCGGCACGGGCGGAAAAAACAGCTTTGTGCTGACGGCGAGCGCTTCGGAGCTCGGCGGCGAGGCGACGGTTGAAATGGCGGCGATCAGACCGGTGGGCGGCTCCTCCGGCAACACTGTAAGCGGAGAAGACGAGGAACAGCACGTCACGGCAAATGTGCCGTTTATGGTCGAGTGCAGGGGAAAAAACATAAGCTCCGTAACATACACAATAAAGAACGGAAGCTTTGTTTTTCCCTTTGATACGATAAAAAAGGAATTTGAGGACGATTACAGGCGCAGCTATCCCAATGAGGCGAGGATAACCGACTCAATCTCGGCAAAAAAGGCGGTCGGCAAAGATAAATGGATTTACAGCGTTTACAGCGGAATGACCTCCGAGGGCTACGGCGAGTATTCAAGCTACACGATAGATTACGGCGCGCAAAGCGGCATAGCGAGCTATTCCGATATGCCGGAGCTTTTTCCGATAGACATTGTCGCGGGGCTGTCGTCGAAGGACGATATAAGCGAGAACGTCAAAAGCGCGTTTTCGGATTATATCTTCGGCTCGAGCGGCTTTTCTGACTATGCCTTAGGCTCGGACGACACTGAGAACGAGAGATATGCCGAGGACGTTATGCAGGCGTTCAAAATGATATACGACGAAATGTTCGGCAGAGTTACCGTGAGGGCGGACGTGACCTTCAACGACGGCACTACCGACTCAAAGACAATGAGCTTTTCGTGTATGGATGCGAGCGAAGAGGGCGGCATAGTGATAGGCGCAAGAATAGTTGACGAGGGCGGGAGAGATGCGGCGTAAATATAGGATTGTCAACTTAAAATTATAAAATTTAGGTTGACAATATTCCCCTGACGATATATAATATTGGTAAATCAAAAGCCTTTAGTTAGGCTTTGGCGCTTCAAGGGGGATAAAATGGAAAAGACAAATAATATCAAATCCGGAGCGGTGTACTCTATGGTGCTCATTGCGCTGTTCGCCGCGCTGACCGCCGTGTTCTCGCAAATCTCTATACCGATAGGTCCGGTTCCTATCAACCTCGGGCTTCTTGCCGTTTTTGTCGCCGGAGGACTTCTCGGTCTGAAACGCGCCATGCTCAGTCAGGTCGTTTATGTCCTGCTGGGCGCGGCGGGAGCTCCGGTTTTTGCGGGCTTTAAGGGAGGTCTTGCGGCTTTGGCAGGGCCTACCGGAGGGTATATAATAGGCTATGTAATAGCCGCCGGAGTTATAGCCCTGTTGTGCCGCTTAGCGCGGAAAAGGACGATTTTGCTCATAGCCGCCATGATAGCCGGACTTGTCGTGTGCTACGCCTTCGGGACGGCGTGGTTTGTCATCTCGAGCGGAACGAATTTAGCCGCCGCGCTTATGACCTGCGTTGTGCCGTTTTTGCCCGGCGACGCCGCAAAGATAGCCGCCGCCGTTATACTGTGCTCGGCTTTAAAAAACAGGGTGTGATAAACAGGCCGCCGCGAGGCGGCTCTTGGTTTTTAAACCTGATTTTGGCAGAAAAATTAAAGCTCCTGCCCGCCTTTTCTAAAAAAGCGGTGCTTTTCAAAGATGCCGATGATTTTTATTTTTTTGTATACCTCTCACATTTTTAAGGGAAAATTTTCTGCGATTTTAATTATTTTATTTATATCGGAAGAATGGTATAATTATTTTGGAATAATTTTACATTAAAAAATGAGGAGGATCATTATGAAAAAAAGAAATTTGTTGAAAAAACCGACCGCTTTTTTCCTCAGCGCTTTTATGGCGGCGCTCTGCGTGCCGTCGGCGCTTGCCGCACAGCCAAGCTCCGCAGCCTATGAAATAAGGCTCGGCGACGTTAATTTTGACGGCGATATCAGTGTGGCCGACGCAATATTGGTACAAAAACACGTTGTAAACATAAGAGGAATTACCAGCGACGCCGTGCCGTTTTGCGACGTAGACAAAAACGGAGAGATAACGGTGGCCGACGCAATTGAAGTGCAAAAGCATACCTTAAGCATTTTAAAAATCGAGGACGACGCTACAAGACATTCTTATTTTGATACGAGCGGACAGATTGTCAGCTACAACGACAGCGCCGAGGTCAATCCGAACAGCGGCGGCTATATCGGCGGCAAAAGGGCAAAGGCCATCGCCTATGAGCACGCCGGCGTTTCAGAGGACGACGTAAGGCGGCTTGAAATCGAGGTGGACCGCAGAAAAGGAGCGGTTGTCTATGAGGTTGAATTTGTGGTCGCCGGCTATGAGTATGAATACGAGATAGATGTGACGAGCGGCGCGATCGTTCATTCGTACAAGGAGCTTGACGACGATTTCCGCCTTGGCGACATCGATCCGAGCAACAAGGCGTATATCGGCGCGCAGAAGGCAAAGGAGATTGCCTATGAGCACGCCGGAGTTTCCGCCGACAGCCTTAAAAAGCTTGAAATAGAGTTGAACCGCAAAAGAGGAGTAGTCGTTTATGAAATAGAATTTGAGTCGGGCGGCTATGAATATGATTATGATATAAATGCGGAAACGGGAGAAATAGTCACCTCTTATAAAGAGCACGACAACGATTTCACGACAAATCCGGGCGTAGATCCGGGCAGCGTAGATTATATAGGCGAAAAGAGGGCGAAGGAGATAGCTCTTGCTCATGCCGGACTCAGCGCGGAGAATGTATGGGAGCTTGAAGCGGAGCTTGAGCGCAAAGGCGGAGTTATTGTATACGAGGTTGAATTTAAATCCGGCGGATATGACTACGATTACTATATAAACGCCGAAAGCGGCGATATAATCGGCTCGTATAAGGAGCGCGACGATTACCGCAAGGATACCGATGTTACGCCTCCGAGCAGCAGCGATTATATAGGCGAGCAAAGGGCAAAGGAGATAGCATTGAGCCACGCCGGACTTAGCGCGGATAAGGTGAGCGCACTCGAGATAGAGCTTGACAGCAAAAGAGGCGTGGTTGTCTATGAGGTAGACTTTAAATACGGCGGCTGCGAGTACGACTATGATATAAACGCGGTCAGCGGAGAGATAGTAAGCTCTTACAAGGAGCTTGACGACCGCCGCGACCCGGTAATCGACCCCAATAATAACGGTTATATCGGAGAGCAAAAGGCAAAGGATATAGCCGTCGCTCACGCGGGAGTTTCAGCCGACAGCGTGAGAATGGTCGAAATAGAGCTTGACATTAAAAGAGGAGTCGTTGTATATGAGATAGAGTTCAAGTCGGGCGGCTTTGAGTATGACTATGATATAGACGCGGTGAGCGGAGAGGTAATAAGCTCTTATAAGGAGCTGGGAGATTACCGCGACGACACAAACAAATTCGACCCCGACAGCCGGGATTATATAGGCGAGCAGAGCGCAAGGGATATAGCCCTGACTCACGCGGGCGTTTCTGCGGGCAGCGTAAGAGAGTTTGAGATAGAGCTTGACCGCGAAAAGGGAAGGGTCGTTTATGAAATAGAATTCAAATCCGGCGGATTTGAATATGAATACGAGATCGACGCTTATACCGGAGATATAATCAAGCACGAAAAGGAAAGAGATTGATTTTAAATCGGCAAACGCCTGTGATAAGACTGCCTTTTCTTCAAAAATTTCTCCACAAAATTCAAAACCCGAAATCCGACGATACCGGATTTCGGGTTTTTCTGCGGGCTGAGGGTCGTCGCAGGGCGTTTTTGCTTTAATCGCTATTGACAAAGTTCACACAAAATTTATTGACTTTTTACACCATAAATTATATTATCAGTTTAATAATATAAACCGATTAAAACATAGACTAAAACTCAGACCAAAACGCAAAGGGGGCTTGCCGAATGGACTCGTTTTTGCAGTCCTTGAACATACAGGTCATAACGGATATCGCAATAGTCGCGCTTAGGATACTTATCCCGATACTCGGCGTCATAGTGGTGTTTCAGTGCTATTCGTCAATGCGCAGACAGCGCAGAGATGAAAAACCGCTTATTATGCTTGAAAACGCGGCTAACGGACAGGTGCTGCCGGTGCTTTGCTGGGAAAACTCCGTCGGCAGAGCAAAGGGCAACGACATAGTAATAAGCGACGATTTGACCGTTTCAAGGGAGCACTGCGTAATACTCCGACGCAAGGAGGGCTGGTTCATAAGCGACACCGGCTCAAAGACGGGAACGTATGTGAACGGAAAAAGAACGGAGGGCAGAGCGCCGATATACATAAACGACGAGATAACGATAGGCAAGGACACCTTTGTCTTAAAGAGGGCGCAGGACTACACGGACGTGAATCGCTCGTGGTTTTACAGAAAAGAGGGCGGCAAGGAGGGCATAGCGCCGTTTGCGCTGATGATGCTCATATCGATATTTACGCTTTTTATGGCGACCGAGGCTTGCCTGTCGATAGAGGCGACCGACTTTCAGCCGCTGATTATTTTCGCGGTGTTTATGGTAGTCGCATGGGCGTTTTACATCGTGTCCACTCAGGTGTTCAAGCGAGTCGGATTTGAGCTTGAGGGGCTGGCGCTGTTTTTGACGGCGATAGGCGTAATGCTGTCGGTCAGGCAGGGGCTGCACCAGACCTATGTTCAGATAATCGCCTGCGCGATAGGAATGGCAGTGTTCTGCTTTATGATAAAATTCCTGCAAAATCCCGACAGGGTCAACAAATGGCGGCTCGCGATAATGATAATCGCGGTAATACTTTTAGGCGTAAACATAGTTTTCGGCTCCGTAAGAGGAGGAGCGGCGAACTGGATAATGATAGGCGGGATGTCTATACAGCCGTCAGAATTTGTAAAGATAGCGTACATCTTCGTCGGAGCCTCGGCTCTCGACCAGCTGCAAACAAGGAAAAACTTTATTGTGTTCATCATCTTCTCCGCAATATGTATCGGGGCGCTGTTCATAATGAGCGACTTCGGCACAGCGGTAATTTTCTTCGGCACCTTCCTTATGATATCAATAGTCCGCTCGGGAGATTATAAGACGGTGGTCGTGTCGATAGTCGGCGCGATTTTCGGCGGACTGCTTATCCTGCGCTTTAAGCCGTACATAGCCGACCGCTTTTCGGCCTGGGGCAAGGCGTTTGAAAACTCAGCTGATAAGGGCTACCAGACCGCAAGGGTGCTGACCTACGCGGCGAGCGGCGGGCTTTTCGGCTGCGGCCTTGGCAACGGATACTTAAAATATGTCGCCGCGTCGGAAAGCGACCTCGTGTTCGGGCTTGCCTGCGAGGAGCTGGGGCTGATAGTTGCGCTCACGATAGCCGGTGCGATAGGCGGACTTTTCTTCTACGCAAGGGCGATAACGACAAAAAGCCGCTCGACCTTCTACTCTATCTCGGCGTGCTGCGCCGCAGGACTGCTGATATTGCAAACGTCGCTTAATATCTTCAGCGCGACCGATATACTTCCGCTCACGGGCGTTACGCTGCCCTTTGTGAGCGTCGGCGGTTCGAGTATGATAGCCTGCTGGGGACTTTTGGCGTTTATAAAGGCGGCGGACGAGAGGACGTATTCGATAAAAAAGAGATAATTTACATAAGCGATATAATGGAAGGACAGTGATAGTAAGTGAAACGAGTGAGAACGCGCTCTATGTTTGTGTTTGTGCTTGCACTTTTCTTCTTTGCGGGGATAATTTTCTTCACGGCGAACATAAGCATAAACGCCGGCTCGTGGGTACAGCACAGCTATAACGGACACCTATCCGGCAGCGGAGGACTTGAAAAGGCGGGTAAAATATTCGACAGAAACGGGGTAGTGCTCGCGCAAACGGCCGACGGCGAGAGGTATTACAACGACGACTACGAAACAAGGCTCTCGACGCTCCACGTTGTCGGGGACAACAGCCTGAATATATCCACAGCGGTTCAAAGCGTTTACCGTTCGGAGCTCACCGGCTTTTCGTATATATGGGGACTTGAGATGCCGGAGACGTTTCGCGGAGGCAACAATTTGACGCTTACGATAGACAGCGCCGCCTGCAAGACCGCGTATGAGGCCCTCGGCGGGATGGAGGGCGCGGTGGTCGTAATAAATTACAAGACCGGCGAGGTGCTCTGCTCCGTCAGCTCAAAGAGCTATGACCCAAACGATCCGCCTGAGATAAACGAGGATAACGAGGACGAGTACGATGGAGTTTATCTGAACAAGGTCCTCTCCTCGTCCTACACGCCCGGCTCTATTTTCAAGCTCATCACCACAGAGGCGGCGCTTGAAAACATACCCGATATAGACAGCCGCACGTTTGAGTGCAGCGGCAGCGCCGTGATAGGCGGCAACGAGGTCACCTGTATGTCGAGCCACGGCTTGATAGACATACACGACGGTCTTGCGCAGTCGTGTAATATAGTATTCGCTCAGCTCGCTTATGAGCTCGGCAGAGATAAAATGACGGAGGCGGCGAACAAGCTCGGCGTAAATTCGAGCTTTGACGTAGGACACACTCCGACCGTAAAGGGAAATTATAACGTCAAGAACGCCGACGACAATCAGCTTGCGTGGAGCGGAATAGGACAGTATACCGATCTTACAAATCCCATGCAGATGTGTATATTGATGAGCGCGATAGCGAACGGCGGCAACAGAGCCGAGCCCTATTACGTCGAGCGTATGGGCGGCGGCGACTTTGAAAAGCAGTACCCGTCTGAGAAAAACGGCGAGGCCATGCTCGAAAGCGATATTGCACAAAAGCTCAATGATATGATGCGCTACAACGTGACGAGCAACTACGGCGACTCTATGTTTGGCGGCTTGACCGTGTGCGCCAAGACCGGAACCGCCGAGGTTCAAGACGGCGAGAGCAACGACGCATGGATGGTAGGCTTTGTCCGCGACGAGGATACTCCGCTCGCTTTTGCGGTTGCGATTGAGGATGGCACCTTCGGAATATCCACCGCAGGACCTGTCGCTGTCGCGGCGGTACAGGCCTGTGCCGAGGATATGCTGGCGAATGGGTAAGTCTTGGTAATAATATAATCGGAGATTATAGTATGAGTGAGGATAATGAGCTCGATTTTACCTGCGGCTTGTACGATGATGAATTGCCGCGCCGGTTTAAAGGGGCGGAAAGTAAAATATATGAGCTTATAAATGTATATGATATAGGCAAAGTGTAATGAACAATCCGCAAAAATTGAAGCCCGCCGAATTTCCGGCGGGCTTCAAGCGCACTGCTCTCATTTTTGATTGTTGATATTTTTCTTTCGCTGAATAAGGTACAGCGCTATCGCGATAACCGCGACAGCTCCGGTAACGCAGCGGAAGGCGATACCGTATGCTCCGTCAAATAATCCAAGCTCCGGCATCAACGTATTTATAAGCCAGTATATTCCCACGAGTAGAAAATAAACTCCGACTATACAGAACAGCTTGTTTTCCTTGAGAGAGAAGTAAATTATAAAAATGCCTGCCAGAAACATGGCGGCGGCGTAAACGTAACCCAAATCACATCACCTGTTTTTCGCGCGCTTTTTTCTCTTATCGGGCTTTTCGGGCTTAGCCTTCTTCGGACGGCTGTAAAAAAGGCATAAGAGCAGATAGCCGCCGAAAATGATTATGCCAATATAGTGGAACCACTGCATCATGCTTGTGCCGGGCCAAATTTGAATAACGAGATAATTTGCAAGCACCCAAAGACCCTCGAAAATAAAGAAAAGGGCGACGGGTCTGAAAAGCGCGACCGTCCTGAACAGCGGCGTAAATAAAACGACCGCCACGGCAAAGCAAACGAGAGCCGAAATAATCGCAATCCACATAATAAAACCTCCGTCCTTGTATAAATAAGTATAATAGAATAGTTTGCCTTAGTCAAGCGGTTTTAGGCGGCGCAGGGGGAGGCGGAATGTCTTAATAATTAGTTTACAAAAAATACACTTGACATTTTATAGAGCAGGTGGTAAATTATAACTACAGTTAGCACTCTAAGAGCAAGAGTGCTAATTTGAAAAAGCGAGGTGAACCGGCTTGGATACCGCGTCGAGAAAAAGTAAAATACTTTGCTATGTTGTCGAGCAGTATATCCGCTCTGCGGAGCCGGTCGGCTCAAAACAGCTTTTGGAGCACACGGGACTGAACGTATCATCCGCAACGGTGCGAAACGAAATGGCGGCGCTTTCTCAGGCGGGCTTTCTCGCGCAGCCTTATACCTCGGCGGGCAGAGTGCCGACCCAGGACGGCTACCGCCATTATCTTGACGCTGCGTTCTCGCCGGAGGAACCGGCGCAGGCGGAGCGAGCCGAAATTTTCAGGAGGATCTCAATGTCTGCGGACGACCCCGAGCATATACTCGACTGCGCGTCTAAGGTGCTGTCGGAGCTGTCGGGAGCAGTGTGCATAGCGACGACCCCGCCGCCGGAGGACGTGACGATAGCGAAGCTGAGGATAGTCCAAACCGGCAGGCAGACCGCCATGACCGTGCTCGTGACCTCGGGGGGAATGATAAAATATAGGCTGTTTCGGTGCGATTATATGCTGACGGCGGAGCTTGTAAAGGTCTTTGAAAGACTTTTAAATCAGGCGCTCGTCGGCGTTGCGCCCGAGGAGGTCACTCCGGCGTTTATACAGAGCATGGCGGCGGGCTTCGGCGAGCTTGCAATGCTGATGCCGAACGTGCTTTCCGTAATAATGGAGCAATGCTCGGAGATAAACAATATGGACGCGCGCGAACACGGCGAGTCGAACCTCCTGTTCTGCAACGATTTTCAGCTTGACGATCTGCGCGGGATAATAAAATTTTTGAGCGAACGCGAACAGATAGCGTATCTGCTGCTCAGAGCCGACCTGAATCGGGGAGTGCTGCTGGGAACCGAAGCGGGTATACCGGCGCTTTATAAATGCGCGGTGCTGTCAAGGCGCTACTGCGTCGCCGGTCAGCCTGCGGGAGCGATAGGGATAATAGCCCCGATGAGGAATGATTACAGAAAAAATATGGGTATGCTGGAATATGCTTCAAGCATTGTGGGAAAGCTGATAAATGAACTGCTTGAGCCTTAAGCTGCGGCATATGACGCGACCTCAGCCGCCAAGCCCGACAGCGGGCGGCGAATTGAAACGATATAGCGAGGTGTGAATTATGAGTAAAAATGAAAAGAAAAAGCAGGAGCACAAGGAAGACGAGGAGGTAAAGGAGGAAAAAGCAGAGGGTGAAAAGGAGGAAAAGGAAAAAGAAAAGGCCTGCGACGAGTCCGACGTGAAAGAAGAAAGCACGTCCGACAAAAAAAACGGCGAGAGCGCGGAGGAAAAGCTGAAAAAGGAGCTTGACGCACAGAAGAACAATTATCTCAGGCTTGCCGCAGAGTATGACAATTACCGCAAGAGAACTACAAACGAAAAGGCTTCAATATACGCCGACGCGACCGCAAAGGCTGTGTCGGAGATACTTACGGTGGCCGACAGCCTGGAAATGGCGGTAAAAACGTCCGAAAACGCGCCGGACGAATTTAAAAAGGGGATAGAGCTTGTGGCGGCCCAGATGGACAGCGCGCTCACAAAGCTTAATGTAGAGAGCTTCGGCGAGGTAGGCCAGCCGTTTGACCCCGCGCTGCACAATGCAGTGTCAAAGGTGGAGAGCGAGGAGCTCGGCGAAAACGTGCTTGCACAGGTTTTCCAAAAGGGCTACAAAACGGGCGATAAGATAATTCGCCACGCGATGGTACAGGTAGCTAATTGTGACTGACGAGGTCATTTAACATATATATTATAAGAACAAACACATAAAACAAATTCGGGAGGAATCAATTATGGCAAAGACAATAGGTATAGACTTAGGTACAACAAATTCATGCGTAGCGGTTATCGAGGGCGGCGAGCCGGTGGTTATCGCTAACGCGGAGGGCGCAAGAACAACTCCGTCTGTTGTGGCGTTTTCAAAGACCGGCGAAAGGCTTGTGGGTCAGGTGGCGAAAAGACAGGCGATAACAAATCCGGACAGAACCGTGTCCTCAATAAAGAGGGAAATGGGCTCGGCTTATAAGGTAAATATCGACGGCAAGAGCTATACTCCTCAGGAGATCTCCGCTATGATACTTCAAAAGCTCAAGGCGGACGCGGAGGCTTATCTCGGCGAAACGGTTTCTCAGGCCGTTATCACCGTTCCGGCTTACTTTACCGACGCTCAGCGTCAGGCGACAAAGGACGCGGGCAAAATCGCGGGTCTTGACGTTAAGAGAATAATAAACGAGCCGACTGCTGCGGCTCTTTCATACGGCGTTGACAAGGAGAGCGACCAGAAGGTCATGGTATATGACCTTGGCGGCGGCACCTTCGACGTATCAATAATCGAGATGGGCGACGGCGTTCAGGAGGTTCTCGCAACGGCGGGCAACAACCGTCTTGGCGGCGACGACTTCGACCAGAGAATAATCGACTGGATGGTTCAGAGCTTCAAGGCGGAAACGGGAGTCGACCTCACAAACGATAAAATGGCTATGCAGAGGCTTAAGGAGTCTGCGGAAAAGGCGAAGATAGAGCTTTCCGGCGTTACTCAGGCGGCGATAAACCTTCCGTTCATAACTGCCGATGCGTCCGGCCCGAAGCACCTTGATCTCACACTCACAAGGGCGAAGTTCAACGAGCTTACCGCGGACCTTGTTGAAAAGACAATGGGTCCTGTAAAGAACGCGCTTCAGGACAGCGGACTTTCTATCGGCCAGATCGACAAGGTGCTGATGGTCGGCGGTTCATCAAGAATACCGGCGGTTCAGGAGGCTGTAAAGAGCTTTATCGGCAAGGAGCCGTTTAAGGGCATTAATCCGGACGAGTGCGTTGCGATCGGCGCGGCCATACAAGCCGGCGTTCTCGGCGGCGAGGTTGACGGTCTTCTCCTGCTCGACGTTACTCCGCTTTCGCTCGGCGTTGAAACCATGGGCGGCGTTATGACCAAGATTATAGACAGAAACACGACCATACCGACAAAGAAGAGCCAGATATTCTCAACTGCCGCCGATAACCAGACTCAGGTTGAGATAAACGTTCTCCAGGGAGAGAGAGAGTTTGCCAGGGACAACAAGCAGCTCGGCTTGTTCGCTCTCACGGGAATCGCTCCGGCGAGAAGAGGCGTGCCTCAGATAGAGGTAACCTTCGATATAGACGCAAACGGCATAGTAAACGTATCGGCAAAGGATCTCGGCACCGGCGCGGAGCAGAAGATTACTATCTCGTCCAGCACGAATATGTCCAAGGACGACATAGACAAGGCCGTTAAGGAGGCCGAGCAGTATGCCGCCGAGGATAAGAAGCGCCGCGAGGAGGTTGACGCGAAGAACGAGGCTGAAAATCTCTGCTATCAGGTAGATAAGCTCATAAGCGAGAACGGCGACAAGATAAGCGAGGAGGACAAAACGAGCCTCAACACGAAGTCTGCGGCAGTCAAGGAGGCAATATCTAAGAACGATATGGAGCTTGTAAAGACCGCCAAGGAGGCTCTTGAGAAGGAGCTTCAGAACGTAGGCTCAAAGCTCTATCAGCAGGCTGCAGCTCAGCAGCAGGCGGCTCAGGGCGCTGCAACTCAGCAGGACGTTCCTCCGACCGGCGGAAACGATGGCAACGTATATGACGCGGATTTCAAGGACGTAGATTGATAATTGTTGACTTGACGCGGGTCATTGAATATAATAGTATTAAAAATTTAACGGCGCGCACCGCGCTTGCCGGCTTAGAATACCTGTCCATGGGGGAGCGAGGCTCCCCTATGGCTGTTTGTCGGTAAACGTATTTTTGCAGAAAAATCAGGGCTTTTGCCGCCCGCTCCGGAGAGCTTTTCGCAAAGCAAGGGAGGTTCTTGGGGCGGGAAGCGGGCTGTCGCGGCGGCACGATTATGCTTTGCTGCGGAGTCGCACTTTTCGGGCGGCGACCCGCGCGGCGCAGCCGCGCGGAAAAACGCGGCGGGGACAAGGATATTTTGCAATCGGGCAGGGGCTCCGCCCGCCGCGTTTTTTGGTTCCGCGCCAAAGGCGCGGAACGGTCGCCGCCCGAAACCGCCCGTATCACCAAAACCGCAAACGGGCAAAGCGACAGCCCCAAAAACCACGCCTTTGGCGCGGCACAGATACTGCAAAGAAAAGAAAAAACAACCCTTCGACAGCCTGCGCTCCCGTTTCGGGAGCTTTTGTGCGGTTTGGAGAATAAAAGCTACATACATTTGGAGGCGAGATTTTGGCTGAAAAAAGAGATTATTATGAGGTGATGGGAGTACCAAAGAGCGCCTCTGACGATGAAATAAAAAAGGCATTCAGAAAGCTTGCAAAGCAGTACCACCCCGATTTGAACCCCGGCGATAAGGAAGCCGAGGCGAAGTTCAAGGAGGTAAACGAGGCGTACGAGGTTCTCTCCGATAAGGAGAAAAGAGCGCGCTACGACCAGTTCGGGCACGCGGGAGTGGACCCGAGCTACGGCGCGGGAGCCGCAGGTGGGAGCCCGTTCGGACAGGATATGGACTTTGGCGATATATTCAGCAGCTTTTTCGGCGGCTTCGGCGGCAGACGACAGGCGAACCCTAACGCCCCGCAGCGCGGCTCGGACGTTGAGGCGACGGTCGCCGTGAGCTTTGAAGAGGCGGCAAAGGGCTGCCGCAAGACCGTAAACTATTACAACGTAAGCACCTGTAACGAGTGCAGCGGCTCCGGCGCGGCAAAGGGAACAAGCCCCAAAACCTGCCCGACCTGCCACGGAACGGGACAGGTGACGATAAACCAGAGAACGCCTTTCGGCGTTATACAGACCTCAAGAGCCTGCGACGCTTGCCGGGGCAAGGGAAAGGTCATAGACAAAAAGTGCCCCAACTGCAACGGCTCCGGCAGAGTGAGAACAAAGAGAAGCGTTGAGATAGATGTTCCCGCAGGCATAGCCGACGGTCAGGTGCTGAAGGTCGGCGGACATGGAAACGCCGGAGCGAACAACGGCCCCTACGGCGATTTGCACGTTTATATGAACGTCAGACCCCACCCGATATTCGAGCGCAAGGGCAACGACGTGTGGTGCGAAATACCGATAACCTTCTCACAGGCGGCGCTCGGCGGCGAGGTCACGGTCCCCACGCTCGACGGAAAGGTCAGCTACAGCATACACGAGGGCACACAGCCGAACGACGTGTTCAAGCTCAAGGGCAAGGGGATTCAGCGGCTCGGCGGAAAAACGCGCGGCGACCAGTATGTAAGGGTCGTTATCGAGGTGCCGAAGAATTTGAGCTCAAAGCAAAAGGAGCTGTTAAAGCAGTTCGAGGGCTCAATGGGAGAGCGCAACTATCAAAAGCGCAAGGGCTTCTTTGATAAGCTCAAGGGAATGTTCGAGTAAAAAAGAACCATATCCGGCGCGGATTTGATTTAAAATTAAGCTGCGCTTTGAACACCGAAAGGATTTGCTTATGGCTGAATGGACGGAAATAAAAATTAAAATAGACGGCGAAAGCGCCGAACGCGCCGAGGCTATCGCGCATATGGCGGTCCCGTACGGGATATATATAGAGGACTACTCGAACCTCGAGGCGGAGGTGCGCGAGATAGCGAACATTGACCTTATCGACGACGAGCTTCTCAAAAAGGACAGGTCGAGGGTGATAGTCCACATCTATATCTCCCCCGAGGACAATCCCGCCGAGGCGACGGCATTCCTTACGGAAAGGCTGTCCGCCGAGGAAATAGACTTCGAGATAGACAGCGACTCCTGCTTGGAGGAGGACTGGCTCAATAACTGGAAAAAATATTTTCACCCGATAAAGGTCGGCGAAAAAATACTAATAAGACCGACGTGGCGCGACGATTACAGCGCGGACGGCAGGGTGGTGCTCAATCTTGACCCGGGCATAGCGTTCGGAACGGGAACGCACGAAACGACAAGACTGTGCCTCGAAGCGCTTGAAAAGTACATAACGCCCGACAGCAATATGCTTGACGTAGGCTGCGGCAGCGGAATACTCGCGGTTGCGGCGCTGCTGCTCGGTGCAAAAAGCGCCGTCGGAGTCGATATAGACGAAATGGCGGTGAAAACCGCAGGAGAGAACGCCCGCCTTAACGGCGTTGACGAAAGACTAAAAGTCATACACGGCAATCTGACCGACAGGGTAAGCGGGAAATTTGACGTTATAGCGGCGAATATAGTCGCCGACGCGATAATCTTGCTCTCCGAGGATATAAGGAGCTTTATGAAGGACGACGCCGTATATATAATGAGCGGCATAATCGACAGCCGTGCAGACGAGGTGAGAAAAGCGCTGTCCGGCTCGTTCAATATGATAGAGGAATACTCCGACAACGGCTGGTACTGCTTTGTCGCAAGGGCAAAATAATAAACGGAGATAAACAGAAATTTTTGAAATCGTAATAGTTTTGACACATTTCTCTGATAGTATATGTTGGTACAATCGACAGGAGGAAAATATATTATGAAAAAACCAAGTATGAGAGAGCATATAAATCTCTTTATTTCGGCCTTCCTTGTTTTGGGCTTCGGCGTATGCGCCTACTTTTTCTCGACAATTTCCGGTAACTCGCTTTCAAACAGTATGCTCGGAAATCTTGTCTATATGCTTATTTTTGTCCTCTTTGGACTTATCCTTTTTTACGCGACAAGGGTCGGGGACGGAAAGCAGATCAAAAGGTTCAATCCCGCGGGACTTATACTGATAGTCCTGCCGGCCTTATATGTAATAGCTGCTTATATCCTTGAGTTTTTGCCGCTTCACGAGCAGCTTGCCCAAAATGGCGGAATGACGGCGGCGATAATCGCGGCTATGGCGCTCGGCTATGGAGTGCCTTACACCTTCCTCAGCGGCTACGAGATAAACGACGCGCCCGAGACGGAAGCTGCCGAGGAGGCAAACGCCGAGAAAACCGACGAGGACGAGGTCGATTATTCCGAGATAAAGACGCTCGATATAGCGCTCGACGAGGACGGCGAGATAGAGAACGCGGAGAATGAAGACGCGACCGAAGACGCACAGGCGGATGATGGCGAGGCGGCATCGGAGGAACCTACAGCGGACGGCGAAGAGGACAAGGACGAAATTTCGGCCGATACCGAGAAAACAATACGCAGCCTTATCGACGAAAGTGCGGAGCCGTAAGAGTTCGGCGAATTATCAAGGCGAATTTGCGAAATAATATTTTAAAATTGTACTTGATTGTACTTGACGGCTTCCCGAGATGCAAAGGCATTTCGGGAGGCTTGGTATAATATGAAATATGGAGGAGTTTTAATATGGCGGAATGTTCACATGATTGCGGCAGCTGTGGTGAAAACTGTCCGTCGCGGCAGAACCCGAGTGATTTTCTCGAAAAGCTTAACGACGCTTCAAGCGTAAAAAGGGTTATAGGCGTTGTCAGCGGCAAGGGCGGCGTTGGAAAGTCGATGATAACCTCGCTGCTTGCGGTTATGTTCAATCGCAGAGATTACAAGACGGCTATACTCGACGCGGATATTACCGGCCCGTCAATACCGAAGGCGTTTGGCATAAGGGAAAAGGCAAAGGGCAGTGATTTCGGGCTTTTGCCCGTGCGCAGCAAAACAGGGATAGATATAATGTCGGTCAACCTGCTTTTGCCGAACGATACCGATCCGGTCGTGTGGAGAGGGCCGGTTATAGGCGGCACGGTAAAGCAGTTTTGGGGAGAGACGATATGGAAGGATATTGACTATATGTTTATAGATATGCCGCCGGGAACGGGCGATGTTCCGCTTACGGTGTTCCAGTCTATCCCCGTTGACGGCATAGTTATAGTGACCTCCCCGCAGGAGCTTGTTTCTATGATAGTAGGTAAGGCCGTCAAAATGGCTCAGCTTATGAATATTCCCATACTCGGCGTTGTTGAGAATATGAGCTATTACGTTTGCCCCGACTGCGGCGCAAAGCATAGTATTTACGGCGAGAGCCGCATAGAAAGTGTGGCGAAGGAGTTCGGAGTTGACCTTATAGGCAAAATGCCGATAGACGCCGAGGTTTCAAAATGCGCCGACACGGGCACCATTGAGCTTTTCAGCGCGGCGTATCTCGACGAAACCGTTGATATAATAGAGAAAAAAACTAAGATATAAAGATATAAAAGAGGCGGCTTTCAGTTTCAGACTGATAGCTGCCTCAACTTATTAAAAAAGTATTTTTAACTATATGCCGCTAATTTTTTTACAAGAAGCCTGTTCTTTCACCGCGTTGTCAAAAACCTTTGTTTTGAGTTTCGCTGACCGCAAACATATTGCGCAGACGCTCGACTTAAGCGACTAAGCCCGAAAGAAAAATAGCGGAGCTTTATTATAAAAAACAAATCGTCATTTAACGGCGAAAACGCTGCCGATTTTCATAACGGGAAGCCCTGACGCAAGCGGCCTGCCGTGCTCGCGCACCTCGGCTATTTTTATTTCGTTCTCCGTTTTGCCGACGGAATATTCGGACAAAACTCCGAGCACGCGGCTGATTCTGCTTTGGCACGGCCGTACTATAAATTTATAGCCGTCCTGGGTTGAAAAAATCTCTCCGCGCAGCAGGCGAAAACCGTTTTTGTATAATTGAGCCATACAATCCGTCAGAGAATCGGTATTTTCAAAGCTGAACATAACGGGGCAGTTGCTGTATTTTAGCCTATATCTGCGTCCGGAGCTTCCGCGCTTCGGCAGAACTGTTATCACAAGTATACACCCGCCTAAGCGTTCAATGGCCTCGACGAACAGAGTTTTATTTTTTATTGAAATACTTACACGCTCCTGAGCGAGCTTTATAAGCCGCCTTAATACCTTTTTAAATGTTTCGTCCTCAAAAAATATATTGGTATAGTCAAGGGCAAAGCCCTTCATATCGTCCTGCGACAGCGTAATAACAAGGCGGACGCCGCTTAATTGCTCAATAATCATTGTTGTCCTCCCGATACCTAAAATCTGCACCCGAGGGGGTCGAGGGTGAATTGTAATGTCGGGCGGGTGCAAAGGTGCTCTTGTTATTATAATATTATTCTGCGGTCAAGTGTGCAAGAAAGTTTTGCTGGAAGTCAAAATTAACCGACACACAGAAATTTTAAATAAACGGCAAAGCGCCTTGTTGCTGTAAATGCGGCGGTATGGTATAATATTACAATAAGGATATACTTGGAGCTGATGTTATGAAAATAATAGATTTCCACACGCACACCTTTCCGCACAAGTTAGCCCCCGGGGCAATAGGCTCGCTTGAAAAATCGAGCGGCGCCAAGGCGGTGCTTGACGGCACGAATGAAGCTCTGCTGTCGTCAATGAAAAGGGCGGGAGTCAGTGAGAGCGTGCTTATGCCAATTGCCGTAAAGCCGGGCAACAGCCATACGATAAATAACTGCGCCTTTGAGAATAATAAGATACAGGGGCTTGTATCATTCGGCTCGGTGCACCCGCACGATACGGATTTTATCTCGGAGCTTGAGCGGATAAAAAAGGCGGGATTGAAGGGCATAAAGCTTCACCCCGACTTTCAGCGAGTTTTTATTGACGACGATGAAACGGTGGCCCTTATGCGCGCGGCGGCGGATATGGGGCTTATTATAACAATACACAGCGGTATGGACGTGTCGTTTCCCGAGCTGCACAGAAGTACCCCAAGGCGGCTTGCGCGGGTTCTGCCGGAGCTTAAGGGCGCGAGGATAATCTGCGCACATTCCGGCGGCTATCGCTATAACGACGACGTGCTTGAATACCTTGTCGGTCATGAAGAAATATATATTGATACGAGCTATTCCATCGGCCAGCCGCAGATGGATAAGGATAAGCTGATAAGAATATATAAGGAAACAGACCCGAGCCATATACTCTTTGGGACCGATTCGCCGTGGGACGACCAAGCCAAGGCTATTCGCGACATAATGGAGCTTCCGCTGTCCGACAGGCTCAAGGAAATGATGATGCACGAAAACGCGGAGCGGCTGCTGCTTTAAATAAATCGGATTTTATTTACAAGGACTATTTTGTCAATCAAAAATTTTTGCCGGACGAATAAAAACGAGAAACAGCTCCAGCAATGCAATAAATAAAGATAACACGGAGGGATCAATATGCCTGATTGGCTAAAAAACGCAATCTTTTACGAAATTTACCCACAGTCCTTTTATGATTCAAACGGAGACGGTATAGGCGACATTCAAGGAATAATAAAAAAGCTCGAATATGTAAAGCAGCTCGGCTGCAACGCGATATGGCTCAATCCCGTCTACGACTCGCCGTTTATGGACGGCGGCTACGACGTGCGCGACTACAAAAAGGTTGCCCCGAGATACGGCACGAACGACGACCTTGTCGAGCTGTTCAAAACGGCGCACGAAATGGGGATAAAAATAATCCTTGACCTTGTTCCGGGTCATACCTCGGATCAGTGCGAGTGGTTCAAACAGAGCCAAAGGCACGGGCAAAACGAATACTCAAACCGCTATATATGGACGGACAGCGTGTGGGAGGCTCCGCCGCAGTACAGACTCATGTGCGGCATAAGCGAGCGCGACGGAAACTACCTTGTCAATTATTTTAGCTCGCAGCCGGCGCTGAACTACGGCTTTGCAAAGGTAACCCACCCTAACTGGCAGCTTTCGACGGATCACCCCGACTGTCTGAAAACGATAGAGGCGCTCAAGGATATAATGCGCTTCTGGCTTGACCTCGGCTGCGATGGCTTCCGCGTCGATATGGCGGACAGCCTTGTCAAGAACGACGACGACAAAAGACCCACCGCGCGTATATGGCGCGGAATAAGGGAAATGCTCGATACGGAATACCCCGAAGCCGCGCTTGTGTCGGAATGGTGCGACCCCGAACGTGCGATAAACGACGCGGGCTTTCACTGCGATTTTTACCTTGACCACAGGGGCAACGGCTATTCGACCATGTTCCGGTACATGAACTACGAAACGGGGCAGGACGAGAGCTATTACTGCAAGGACGGCAGGGGCGATATAACGGTATTCACCGAGGAGTATACAAGGGCGCTTGAAAAGACGCGCGGCAACGGATACATCAGCTTTATAACCGGAAACCACGATGTGCCGCGAATGACGAGAACTCTTGACGACCGAGCAATACGCCTCGCCTATGCGACGATACTGACGATGCCCGGGGCGCCGTTTATATATTACGGCGACGAGATAGGAATGAGATATATAGAAAATCTGCCGAGCAAGGAGGGCGGCTTCAGCCGCACAGGCTCAAGAACGCCCATGCAGTGGAGCGGCGGCAAAAATCTCGGCTTTTCGGACGCGGACAGCGACAAGCTGTACCTTCCGATAGATACGGCTCCGGACGCACCGACGGTTGAAAACCAGACTGGCAGACCTGACTCGATATACGAAACGGTAAAGGAGCTCATAAGGCTCCGCAGGGAGAACGCGGAGCTTGGCGCAGACGGCGACTTTGAGGTGGTATATGCCGAAAAGGGAGGGTATCCGTTTATATACAGGCGCGGTTCGTTTATTATAGCCGTGAATCCGAAGGGCGAGGCTGTGTGTACGCCGCTTGAGTGTGCAGGGGAAAGCGTGTTTAAGATAGGCTCCGCTTCGATTGTGGGCGGCAAGATAGAGCTTGGCGCGCAGTCGATGGTGATATTAAGGACAAGATGATATAGAGGAAATACAGCAAGTATGCAGCGCGCGACAGGGGGCTGCCGCACTGATTGTCGCAGTCACATTGGGCGCGAAGGGGTTCGGGCGGCGACCCGCGCGGCGCAGCCGCGCTGAAAAACGCGGCAGGGTAGGGCTTTCTCTGCTCGTGTATGTGCGCAGCCGCGTTTTTGCGCGTTTCCGCCTGCGGCGGAAACGCGCCGGTCGCCGCCCGAACAAGCCCCTTCCGCACAAAGCAAAAGCGGGAAAATGCGGCAGCTCAGCCGCCAAAAGCACCGCGCCCGACTTGTTAAACCTAAAATCGCAGCTCTTTTCGCCTGAACAAAAATAATGCTTGCATAAATTTCCGCAGCGTGGTATAATAAGCAATGTTGAGTATAGCAAAATCTTTAAGGAGTGGGAAACGAACCCGCTCCTTTCTGTTTGGAACGATCTTTAAGGAGGTGTTTCCTATGGCCAAAAAGGGCGGAAATACGGTCGAAACGGTAACAGCCGTCGTAAAGCCCATAATAGAAGAACTGGGGCTCAAGCTTTGGGACGTTCGCTTTGTCAAGGAGGGCGCGGAGTATTATCTGCGCATATTTATCGACAGCGAAAACGGAATAACGATAGACGACTGCGAAACGGTCAGCCGAGCCATAGATCAGCCGCTCGACGACGCCGATCCGATCTCTCAAAGCTACTGCCTCGAGGTTTCATCTCCGGGGGTGGAAAGAGAGCTCAGAACCGAGGAGCATTTCCGTGAATTTATCGGCAGCCCTGTGCTTGTAAAGATGATAAGACCAATCGAGGGCTGCGGCAAGGAATTTTCCGGAGTGCTTGAGAAAAGCGACAAGGCAAGCGTGAAAATAAACGTAGACGGCGAGCTTTATGATATAGCAAAAAAGGATACGGTATATATAAAGCTCGATGACTTTGATATGTAATATACAGCAATACTTTTATATCTCATACGGAAAGGGAGAATGAGAAAATGGATACGAAGGAATTATACGCGGCTCTCACGCAGCTTGAAAAGGAGAGAGGAATATCGGTTGACTATATGCTTTCTCAAATTCAGAGGGCTATTGTTGTAGCCTGCAAGAATACCTATGGGGGAAACGAGGACGTCACAGTCGTTATCGACAAGGAAAAGGAGGACTTCGACGTTTATCTCAATAAGGAGGTAGTCGAAGAGGTCTTTGACCCAAACAGCGAGATCTCGCTTGAACAGGCGCGGGAGATGAGCGCAGATTACAACATAGGCGACAAGGTCGGCTTTAAGCTCGACCCAAAGGAGTTTGGCAGAATAGCAATAAACACGTCGAGAAGTATAATCCGCCAGGGAATACGCGACGGCGAAAAGGGACAGATGCTTCAAGAGTTCCAGAGTAAAAATCAGGAGCTTGTAACTGCGGTCGTAGAGAGAGTGGATCAAAGAAGCGGCGCTGTTACGCTTAGAATAGGCAAGGCGGAGGCGGTGCTTCCGCGCGGAGAACAGGTCGGAAATGAAACCTTTACCGAGGGCGACCACATCAAGGTATATATAGCCGATGTTCAGGACAGCGAAAGGGGTCCGAGGGCGATAATTTCAAGAACCCACCCAGATTTTGTAAAGCGCCTTTTCGAGGCGGAGGTGCCGGAGATTTACGACGGCACGGTAGAGATCAAGTCGGTTTCCAGAGAGGCGGGCTCAAGAACAAAGCTTGCGGTTTGCAGCAAGGATAAGGATGTTGACGCGGTCGGCGCTTGCATAGGCGCAAAGGGCGCAAGGGTCGGCGCCATAGTAAACGAGCTCGGCGGCGAAAAGATAGATATAATAGAATACGACGAGGACCCCGCCAAATTTATCGCGGCGGCTCTTTCACCGGCTACGGTAGTCAGCGTCACGGTAGCAAACGACGGCTCAAGAGCGTGCAGGGTGAGCGTGCCCGACGGGCAGCTTTCGCTCGCTATCGGCAACAGGGGTCAAAACGCAAGGCTCGCAGCAAGGCTCACGGGTTGGAAGATAGACATAAGACCCGAAAGCGGATTCTATGGCGAAGAGGACGACGATCTGTTTAGCGAAAAGGGTAAGACGACAGAGCCGGACGATGAAAACGCCGAGGATGATATATCCGAAGAAATAGTCGAGAGCGAAGAGCTCGGCGAGGACGAGATGCTCGACGAAGACGAAGAGCTTTATGAGGACGAGATGCTCGACGAAGACGAGCTGTTTGAGGAAAACGAAGACGAGGTCACCGAGTAATAATATACGTCAAAGGGGCGAAAACAATATGCGTCAAAAAAAGATTCCCATGCGAAAATGCACGGGCTGCGGCGAAATGAAGCCGAAAAAAGAGCTCGTCAGAGTGGTCAAAGCGCCTGACGTCAAGGATGACGACGGCAACGTGATCTCTCAGGGAAGCGTAAGCCTTGACCTCACCGGAAAAAAAGCCGGCAGAGGGGCGTATGTTTGCAGAAACGCCGATTGTATTCGCCTTGCAAAAAAGGCGAGGCGTTTTGAAAGAGCGTTTTCGTGCAAAATACCGGGCGAGGTCTTTGACGCAATAGAGGAGGAGCTGAGGCACATTGAATGACAGACTTTTATCTCTGCTTGGACTGTGCCGCAGAGCCGGCAAGGCGGCGATAGGCTGCGACCCCGTAAGGGAATCCGTGTTAAAAGGCGAGGCGAAGCTCGTGGCCTTTGCGAGCGATATATCAAAAAGAACGCGCAGAGATATTTTAAATGTCGCTAATGAGTGCGGCGTAAGGGCGATAACTCTTGATTACAGCAAAGAAGAATTAGGCGTTTCACTTGGAAAGCTTTGCGCCGTATTAAGTATATGCGACGCGGGCTTTGCGAAAAAGATTATGGAGCTTTCGGGCAAAGATAATGGGGAGGAATGCATTTTATGTTAATTAAATACAGAGTTCATGAGGTCGCAAAGGATTTTGATGTTCCCAGCAAGGAGGTTGTCGAGCTTTTAAAAAAATATTTCGGCGACACAAAAAAGCATATGACTGCGCTCACCGAGGATGAGCTTGACGTAGTATTCGATTACTACACTCAAAAGAACGCGCTCGAGAGCTTTGACCTGTATTTTGCCCAAAGAGATAAGGCTATCGAAGAGAGCAGGCTTGAAAAGGAGCAGGCTCGCGAGAGCGAGAACAAGTCGACAAAAGGCAGCGCCGATGGCAATAAGCAGGCCGAAGCCGACAAAAAACAGCAAAAGCAGGCCAAAGACAGCAAAAACAACAGGGAATTAAAGGCGGACAGACAGCAGGAAGCAGCGCAGACTCCGGAGAGCAAGGCAAAGGAGCAGCTGCCCGAGCCGATACAGCCGAGAAAGAGAGAAAAAAGGGTTATCGACACGCGCGCGGCCGTCGTTGATATCGAAAGATACAACGAAAAATACGACCGTCTTGCGTCAGAGAAGATAAGAAACGAGAACACGGTTCAAAAGCAGAAGATAAACCAGCGCTCTCAGCGGCGCGGAAAGCAGAAGAGCGGCAAGAGGGAAACAGAGCAGGAGAGGCTCAAGCGGATAGCCGCCGAGAGAAAGGCAAAGCCGATAACCGTTACAATACCCGACGAGATAACGGTGGGCGAGCTTGCGCTGCGCCTTAAAGCGACCGCCGCCGAGGTCATTAAAAAGCTTATGATGATGGGCACAATGGCAGCGGTGAACGACGTTATAGACTACGATACGGCGGCGCTTGTTTCAATGGAATTTCACGCAAAGGTCGAGAAAGAGGTCGTTGTTACTATCGAGGAGAGGATAATCGACGACAGCGAGGACGACGACGACAACCTTATCTCAAGGGCGCCGGTAGTTGTAGTTATGGGTCACGTTGACCATGGCAAGACCTCGCTGCTCGACGCTATAAGACATTCAAACGTCACCTCGGGCGAGGCAGGAGGAATCACTCAGCATATAGGAGCTTATCGGGTGAAGGTAAACGACAGGGACATAACCTTCCTTGACACGCCGGGTCACGAGGCCTTCACCACAATGAGGGCGAGAGGAGCTCAGGTGACCGATATAGCGATACTTGTAGTTGCGGCGGACGACGGCATAATGCCGCAGACGGTAGAGGCGATAAACCACGCTAAAGCGGCGAATGTATCTATAATAGTTGCGATAAATAAAATGGATAAGCCGGGGGCAAACCCCGAGAACGTAAAGCAGCAGCTCACAGAGTACGAGCTTGTACCGGAGGAATGGGGCGGCGACGTGCCGTGTATTCCGGTTTCGGCAAAGACCAAGGAGGGCATACCGGAGCTGCTTGAAATGGTTACCCTTGTGGCCGATATGAAGGAGCTAAAGGCCAATCCCGACAGAAGCGCAAAGGGTACCGTCATAGAGGCAAGGCTCGATAAGGGCAGAGGCCCGATAGCGACCATGCTCGTCCAAAACGGCACGCTCAGGGTCGGCGATATAGTGGTTGCCGGCACGTCCGTCGGCAGAGTCAGGGCTATGACTAACGACAAGGGCGAAAGAGTAAAGGAGGCCGGCCCCTCGATACCGGTCGAGATAACCGGACTTGACGACGCGCCGGTCGGCGGCGATATATTCAACGCTGTATCCGACGAGCGCCTTGCGAGAGAGCTTGTGGAGCAGAGAAAGAACCGTATTAAAGAGGAGCAGTTCTCAAAGCAGACAAAGGTAACGCTCGATAATCTTTTCGACCAGATGAAGCTCGGCGAGATAAAGGAGCTTAAGATAATAGTAAAGGCCGACGTTCAGGGCTCGGTAGAGGCCGTGAAGCAGTCGCTCGAAAAGCTCTCTAACGACGAGGTAAGGGTAAATATTATCCACGGCGGAGTGGGCGCGATAAACGAGTCCGACGTAATGCTTGCGTCGGCGTCGTCCGCGATAATCGTCGGATTTAACGTGCGTCCCGACGCTGTTGCGGCTGAAAACGTAAAGCGTGACGGCGTTGATATGCGCCTTTACAGGGTCATCTACGACTGCATAGAGGAGATAGAGTCCGCAATGAAGGGAATGCTCGCGCCAAAGACGCGAGAGGTAGAGATAGGCCGCGCCGAGTGCAGAAACGTCATAAAGGTGAAGAATGTCGGCTTTATCGCCGGAAGCTATGTGCTTTCCGGAAAGGTTGCGAGAAACGCCGGGGTTCGCGTTGTGCGCGACAGCATAGTTATCGCCGAGGACACAATATCCTCGCTTCAAAGGTTCAAGGATTCCGTCAAGGAGGTAGCCGCCGGCTACGAATGTGGAATCGGGCTTGAACGCTTTAACGACCTTAAAGAGGGCGACGTGTTTGAGGTATTTGAAATCGAAGAATACAGAGATTGATCTATACGGCTGCGTTGTTTTAAGATTGCGCAGCCGTTTTGTATTTTCATTCTTTTTATCGCCGCTAAAAATAATGGCAGCGGTTCTCTGCTTTTTTAATCTTACCGAGTGGATTGTTGTACAAGAGAGCTTATAGAAAAGGCTTATGGTTGATATTATACCGCAATATATATATATATATATATTACGGCTACACATTGTTCATTATCCACAATATTTTTCTATTATTTTTTCTCTGCCTAAAAACAGCACGAAAGCCTTCATAATATTGACCAAATATTAAAATTATGTTATTATTTTACCGTGGCGTCACGTCCAAAAGGCTCGTGATACTGCGAATTTTTTATTAACTGTGAAAGGATGATCAAAGAAACATGACGAAAAAAGCAAAATCAAAACTGGCTAAGCTCACAGCCTCTCTGCTTCTCGTTTCCGTTATGCTCTTCGCGGGTATGTCCACGGCGTCAGCCGCGACGGTATCCTACGGAATCAGCGGCGAGGTCACCGCAGACTCTCAAACCGACAGCGGGGCGACCGTCACCGCAACGGTCAAGAACGCCAACTATTACGACATAGACGGCGTAAACTACAAGCTCTCGGTTTCCGACAACGCGGAGCTTTCCGGCGACACTCAGAAAACCGGCGTTTCGCTTAAATCCGAGCAGAGCGACAGCCTGACGGCTAACATTTCCCTGAAGTCGGAGGCCGCCTCCGACACGACACCCGCCGCGACGGAACCTGCCACGGAAGGTGCGGCGACAAACCCCGAACCGACTCAGCCGTCAACGTCTCCGTCCGATAACAGCAAACCCGGCGGCACGACCGTAACGGACGGCAAGACCGTACAGCAGAGCACCATTGACACGGGCGACGATTCGTTCTTCGGTGTGATTGCACTGCTCATCGCCGTACTTCTCGTTTCAGCCTCGGCTGTCCTTGTAATAGTAAAAAAGAACAGGCGCATGATGTCCATTATGCTCTGCTTCACCCTCGCCTCGTCCGTTTTGGCGGTATCAATGCCGATGCTGAGCGCGAAAGCCGCCGACGAAAGCGCATATACCGTTATAGAGGACAAGCTGGAGCTTAAATTCGGCAGTGAAACGGTAACGGTTACCCTTACGGTGGAATTCCCCGAACAGCCGGAGATACACGACAACACGGAGGCTGATATAAAGGCTCTCAACAACGGCGACGCGACCATTCTCAGGTACAGGGATTCAAACGAGGTGTCGTTCATAAACGGGCGATACACTGACTACAAGGTCACCAACTTGGAGACTGCAATAAGCTCCCTCCAAGCGGTTAAGACACTTCTGAATGTAAATGGTATAGCGGTAAATCCCGCAAAGACCTACGTTGCCGAAAACGGCGACACTTATTACACCTTCGAGCAGGTTCAGGGTCTTGCGGTAGTGTCTAACGCATTCATAAAGATAGGCGTTGACAAGGACGGCAACACTCTCTGCCTTTCAAGCTCGATAGACCCCGACGCGACAATGGCGGAGCTTTCGGAGGACGACATTAAGGTATCCCAGAATAAGGCAAAGGAAATCGCCGAAAATTACTGCGAACAGAACGGCTATAATCTCGCTTACGACGCGCAGAATCCCGTTATACATAAAAACGGTGATCTTGCCGTCTGCTGGGTGTTCTACCTGAAATCAAACGCTTCCTCGGAAACAGAGAACGCATATCTGAAAATTTATATAAACGCCAAAACGGGAGAGGTGTTCGACACGTTATCCGTTTCAAGCATAGACGACTACGACAGCGACGCATATGACAACGACGTTTACTTTAATGTTGAAACTCAAAATATGACCTTCACCGACCGCTTTAACAAAACCGTCGAGCTGCCTGTCGCACATGACAGCGACGGATACTACTTTGTCGATACAGAGCGTAAAATAATCTGCATCGATACCGAAACCTCATACGACACGGATAAGGATATTCTGCTTGGCGTATATCCGTACCATTTTGACGGAATCGACAGCGCCGACCCCATTCTCGTCACCGTTTTTGAAAACATGAGAAGGGTTTACGACGCTTACAAGGCGCACGGTATAACCTCGATAGACGGCATGGGTATTCCGCTCGCCGTCGGCTACGGCTATATCGCCGCCGGACAAGAGAGCTCGGGCGCGTGCTATGTTTCAAATACGGGCGGCTTCGGCTGCTTCGAGTTCGGTAAAACGGACGTCAGCATCGCCATTGATACGGCGGCGCACGAGTACGGACACGCGATAAGGAACTCGTACAACTGCGCGGGAACATATGCTAATAATACGGGAGTTATCGAGGAGTCATACGGCGATATTTTCGGAAACCTGATCGAAATGACTATCGACCCCGAAAACGCGGATATGGAAACCTGGCTTTTGGGTGAGGAGTCCGGCTCGCCGGTGCGCTGCATGGCAAATCCGCACAGCTATCATCAGCCCGAGTATATAGGCGATGTTTACTACTCGATGAATTCCCTATACACCGACGGCAATAATATCGACGACCGCGGCGGTACGCATACAAACAACTCGGTTCTCTCCTACACCTGCTATCAGATGACTCAAAACGGAATAAGCCTTGAGGACAACTTCAGAATATGGAAGAACACCATATACACGCTTGCTCCTTTAAGCGAATTTAAAGAGATCGCAGAGATGGTCAGGTATTCAATGAAGCGACTCGGCTTTGCCGACAAGCTCGACGCCGTAAACTCTATATTTGACGCGGCGCATCTTGAAAACGACACCACCTCATGGGACGGCTATGACCGCCCCGACGGAGCCGTAAAGCTTACTCTCAGCGCGACAAACGTTCCGGACGATTACGTTTGGGCGGGAACGATAATAATGCGGTCCCCACAGGGCGGTATAACGGCAATGTATCTGACTCATGACAAAAACAATGTCGCTCAGGGATACCTGTATCCGGGAACAAAAGTCGCGGTCGTATATGGGTTCCAGCGCGGCGACGAATATCGCGCTTCCGCTGTCTACGAAGACGAATTGAGCGCGGACATGTCATTCTCCGTGGATTTTAACACGGTTCCCACAACATCCGCCGCATAATCGGCATTAGCGTAAAAGATATAAAGCAATATGAGCCGCCGCTGTTATTTTTCAGCGGCGGTTCTCCGTCTTTTTTAATCTTACCGGGCGGATTGTTGTACAAGGGAGCTTATAGAAAAGGCTTATGGTTGATATTATACCGCAATATATATATAAATGTTACGACTACATATTGTTCATTATCCACAATATTTTTCTATTATTTTTTCTCTGCCTAAAAACAGCACGAAAGCCTTCATAATATTGACCCAATATTAAAACTATGTTATTATTTTACCGTAGCGTCACGCTCAAAAAGCCCGTGATACTGCGGATTTTCATTAATTTTGAAAGGACGATCAAAGAAACATGACGAAAAAAGCAAAATCAAAATTGGCTAAGCTCGCAGCCTCTCTGCTTCTCGTTTCCGTTATGCTCTTCACGGGTATGTCCACGGCCTCCGCCGCGACAGTATCCTACGGAATAAGCGGCGAGGTCACCGCGGACTCTCAAACAGACAGCGGGGCGACCGTTACCGCGACGGTCAAAAACGCCAACTATTACGACATAGACGGCGTAAACTACAAGCTCTCCGTTTCCGACAACGCGGAGCTTTCCGGCGATACTCAGAAAACCGGCGTTTCACTAAAATCCGAACAGAGCGACAGCCTGACGGCTAACATTTCCCTGAAGTCGGAGGCCGCCTCCGACACTACTCCCGCCGCGACGGAGCCCGCCACGAAAAGCGCGGCGACAAATCCCGAACCGACTCAGCCTTCAACGTCCCCGTCCGACAGCGGCAAGGATAACAGCAAGGACAACAGTAAACCCGGCGGTACGACCGTCACGGACGGCAAGACCGTACAGCAAAGCACCATTGCCACGGGCGACGATTCATTCTTCGGTGTGATTGCACTGCTCATCGCTGTACTTCTCGTTTCCGCATCGGCGGTTCTCGTGATAGTAAAAAAGAACAGGCGCATGATGTCCATTATGCTCTGCTTCACCCTCGCCTCGTCCGTTTTGGCGGTATCAATGCCGATGCTGAGCGCAAAAGCCGCCGACGAGAGCGCATATACCGTTATAGAGGACAAGCTGGAGCTTGAACTCGGCAGTGAAACTGTAACGGTTACCCTCACGGTGGAATTCCCCGAACAGCCGGAGATACACGACAACACCGAGGCTGATATAAAGGCTCTCAACAACGGCGACGCGGCTGTTCTCAGATACAGAGATTCAAACGAGGTGTCGTTCATAAACGGACGATACACGGACTACAAGGTCACCAACTGGGAGACCGCAATAAGCTCTTTCCAAGCGGTTAAGACGCTTCTGAATGTAAATGGAAATCCTATAACGATAAATCCCGTAAGAACCGACGTTACGGACAACGGTGATACATATTACACCTTCGCGCAAACGCAGGGGCTTGCAACGGTGTCCGACGCGTTCATAAAGATAGGCGTTGACAAGGACGGCAACACACTCTGCCTTTCAAGCTCGATAGACCCCACCGCGACAATGGTGGACGTTTCCGAGGACGATATAAATGTATCCTCCGAGAAGGCAAGGGAGATTGCCGCGAATTACAGCGAGCAGAACGGCTTTACTCTCCTTGACATAGGACAGGAGTCGGAGCTATCCGTACATAATAACAACGTATGCTGGGAGTTTTATTTACAGCGCAACAAAACCGAGGACCAGCAGTCCGCCGATATGAACAAATATTTTAAGCTGTTTGTAAGCGTTCAACAGGGCGACGTTCTCGATATAGTGTCGATATCGAGCATTGACGCCGACAGCGGCGAATATGACAACGACGTTTACTTTAACGTTGAAACTCAGAATATGACCTTCACCGACAGCTTCGGCAAAGAGGTCGTACTGCCTGTGGCAAGGAACGAGTCGGGCTATTACTTTGTTGATACGGAGAGAAAGATATTGTGCGTAGACTCGCAAAAGACTTACTTTGACACCCCGGGCTCCGTAGTACCCGATTTCTATGTTTACACCTTTGAAAACAGCGGCGATATCAACCCGGTATATGTCACCGCTTTTGAAAACATGAGAAAGATTTACGACTTTTATAAGGCTCACGGCATCGACTCTCTCGACGGCAACGGTATACCGATAGCCGTAGGCTTCGGTTACTCGATAGGCGGAATGGAGCAGAACAACGCCGGCTTTTTGTCAACCTTCAGCGGATTTGGCTGCTTTGCGTTCAGCAGCTACCCAATAAGCACATCTCTTGACGTTGCCGCACACGAGTTCTCTCACGGAATAAGAAAGTCGTATAACGATTCCGGAGCTTACCTCAACGACACCGGCGCGGTTGAGGAAGGATATGCCGATATACTCGGAAATCTCATTGAGATGCAATTAGAGCCGGACAATTCCGATTTTGTAAACTGGTATATAAGCGAGCAGTCGGGAACGCCGATACGCTCTATGGCTAATCCGCATATGTTTGCTCAGCCCGAGTTTGTGGGCGACGTCTTCTATGAAATGAATTCGCGCTTCCCGAGCGGGACCGTAGACGACCACGGCGGAGTACACACGAATAATTCCGTTCTCTCCTATGTGTGCTATCAAATGTCGCAAAGCGGAATAAGCATAGCGGATAATTTCAAGGTCTGGAAGGACACTCTGTATCTTCTCACGCCGAAAAGCAGATACAGGGAGGTTGCCGGACTTGTAGACTACTCGCTCAAGCGCAACGGCCTGTCGCAATACATCGACACGGTAAACGCCATCTTCGACAAGGCTCAGCTCGACAACGACACGACCTCATGGGACGGCTATGAAAAGCCCGACGGAGCGATAGCGGTTGATATCGTCCTGCAAAACGCGCCCGATGACTGCGTATGGGCAGGAGTTGTGGCTCAGACAGATCCCGACACCGGAAGAACCGTAGAGTGTAAGAGCACAAGCGATAACAGCGGAACAGCCAAAGGATACTTTTACCCGATGGATATTTCGTCTATTATAATCTGGATAGAGGACGACACAGCCGGTCCCATGGGTTTGCTGCGGCAAATATATAGTGGGCCGATAACCGAGGACAGAGTGTTTACCGTAGATTACAATGAAATAGCTTCCGGGCAGAGCGCCGCATAACGGTTCGCAGCGCGACTCTCTTGCACAAATATAAAAGAGCTCCCGAACGGAAATTCAGTCTGTTCGGGAGCTTTGCTTTTCATTTTTTATCTTTATTTTTTTCTAAGCGGTTTGTTTTACTGCCATCAGTTGTTTGACGAGCTGCTGCTGCTTCCGCCCTGAGCTGCGGCAACTATCTGCAAAACGTAATAAAGCAGTTCGAGAGCCGAGATTATAATATCGTTTATGTATTGGATATTATAGAGCTTAAAGAGCTTCTTTAAGTCTTCTATCTCCTGCTCAGTCGCCATTCCTCCGGCGCGGAGAAGCTCATATGCCCTCTGCTGGGCTTTTTTCTCGGTTTTCAATGTCAGAATAGACAGAATCAGAGAAAACAAATAGAAGAGCATCGCGATGCATATAAGCGCTATCAAGAACCAGCCCTGAGAATTGAGAAGAAAAATGTCAACAACGACTCCGATTACGATGAGCGGGATAAACGCCAACGGTCCGAGCGTTATAAACGGGGAAAGCCTTACGCGCTTTCTCATATCCGGATCGCCCTCTTTATCGAGAACCGCAAGCGCGGATTTCTGCGCGCCCATAGCGAGCGCGGCTACGCTTGTTTTTCCCTTTGTGCGCCTTCTAAGCCTTACCTTTTTAAAATAGTGGCTGTAGCTGTTGCCGAACAGCATTGAGCCGACCGACTTAACCTTGATGTTCTGCAAGCCGTTTTGGTCAAGGATCCTCCTTGCGGTTTCCTCGCCCGTGAGATGAGCGCTGTTTTCACGCCGGTTGTACTTGTAGTACTTTACGCCAAGCACGATGCTTACTACCAACGCGATTACGCCCATAACGCAGATAAGGATTCCCACAATGGCTATCGCTATACCCAAAGAAGCGTTGCCCTTGCCGAGATCTTCAAATACTTCAATTATACTTGAAAAATCGTCCATAATAACTGCCTCTCTTTCCTTTGCGGTATTCGCAAGCCGCCGCTTGCTGAACACCTTTTTATTGCTGCGGGATTTGTTAATTCCGCTTAATCAAGCCTCGACTGCGCTTACCCCCAAGAGTTTTTTGCAGCTTACGACCGGATTATACTAAATTATTTTATTATATGCCCGCATAAATGTCAACCTTTTTAGCGCGTTTTTTGTCGAAAATTAACGAAGAAAATCCCGCGCTCCGAGCGCGGGAATATGTAATTTATTTCATCTTTGTCTTTACCGCGTCGCCGCGATCCAATATCTCCGCCTTTGAAAGCGAAAACGTCGCATATCCCTGCTGCATATCTGCCGATATGCCTGTGCCGAGAACGCCTTGAACCTCTAAGTATTCTCCGTCTTTTATCGTTTCGTCCTTCTCCGCAAGGCTTACCATGTATTTAACGTCGTTGTTTGTCAGAGTTACCATGGCTATTGTGTAGCCGTTGTACTCGTCGCAGTTGTAATTTGACGCCACTCCGCGCACCGTGTACTTCGCCTTTGCGACGGACGAGAAAAAGTTGTTGAGGGTATCAAGGTCGATGTTTGCCGAATCGTCCGTCTTAGTAAGCTGATCGGTCATCTTTTTCATCTCAGCCGAAAGGTCGTAGCTCTCGCTCTCAGACGAGCCTTGCTTATCCGGCGACGAGGATCCGTTATCAGTGTTTGAGCAGCCCGCGAGCAATCCCGCGAGCATAAACCCGCCAAGCAGCAGGGCGATTATTTTTCTATTCATTGTTCTTCCTCCGATAATTTATTTTCTATATTATAACACATTTTCGGAGAAAATAAATTACAAAGGCATGAATATTTAAAAAAATTTATGGCGCTTTGCGGCGGCTCGTTTACGCTTTGTGCCTGAGAGGTATGTTTCGGGCGGCGACCCGCGCGGCGCAGCCGCGCGGAAAAACGCGGCGGGGGCAGGGATTTGCCTGAGAAATGCTGCCTGCTGCCCCGCCCGCCGCGTTTTTCGGTTCCGCGCCGAAGGCGCGGAACGGTCGCCGCCCGGCTCTATCCCGCCCCGCTATAACTATGAGCGGGCAATCGGCCGCCGCCCCCAAAAGCGAGCCTCACAAAATCAAATACACGAGAGCCATAAGAAGACTGGTATCGCTTTGCTCCCCCATAAGGAGAATTATCAGTATCAGAATAAGACCTTGGTCGCGATCCTCAAGCAGATTTTTCAGCTCCGCCGGAAAAGCTCCCGGCGAAAATGGCTTCTCACCTTGCGGCGGTTTCGGCTCGATATCGCCTCCGCCGATAAGACTACCATCAAGCTCCTTCCCGACGTTTTCCTTAGGCGCTTCATCTCTTTCGTTTTCCTTATTCTCCGGCTGCCTTTCAGGCGGCCTTTTTGTCGCCCTGCCGTGCAGCTCCTGCATTCGCCTGACAGCCTCGCGCTGCATCGGGTCGCTGATATTCTGCGGCATCATATCACCCCATTCCGCCGAGCTTCGTTATCATCGGCAAAAAACGCATCATTTGAAGCATTCTTGTCGCCTCGTCAAGCTTCTTTTGCTTGTCGCGGCTCAAAAACGGGCGCAGCGCCGCCAAAAGCCGCGTGCCGTTATCCTCCCTTTTGTACTCGGACAAAAGCGGCATAATCCTGCTCATAGCGCCGAGCATCTCCGGCGAGATCATATTGCCGCCGTTTGCAGAGCCATATTGCGGCGCCTGCGGCTGAGGAGGCGGCTGCGGCGGCTCATGGCCTTGCTGTGCGCCGAGCATTCCCGCCATACTCTTGATTTGCTCCATTGCCTGCGGGTCGTTCAATATCTTTGATATTTGGTCGGAAAAATCGTCCACTTAGTCGCTCCCTCTTTTCTTTTTCAGCTTTTTCATCAGCTCCTGCGCCTGCGGCGAATTAAGTATTTTTTCCGTCTGTTCTCTGTCCTTCAGTATTTTTTCAACCTGTGTAAGCGTATTTTTGTCCATACCCTTCAGCAAGCCGCCGAGCTTGCCGTCTTTTGCCGCCTGTTCAAGCTTATCTGGAGAGGTCCCCATGCTTTCGCCGGCGCGTCTGAGTAATTCGTCAAAATTGTTGTTATTATTCAAAAGAACACCACCTGAAAATAGAACTTTAACAAATGTATATGAGCGCAGATTGAAAAAAATAACGGCGCGCCCCGTCTTTTATTAGCTGCGTGCAAGTATAATATAAAAATCGGCTCCGAGCTGAAACAAGCAACAATAATCCTTGTTTACATTCAGTCAAAATTTTGACAAATTAACGCTTGATTTTTTTCATTTGTATAGTAGAATAATGATGAATATTCTGCTTCGCGATAAGCCCGATTTTGACAGAAAAAATACTTTTTCGTTAGGATTAAATACTATTTTACTTTTAAGCTGTAATAAGGAGGCGTAGCCTTGAGAATTTTGGTTATCTCGGATTCGCATGGCGACTATAACTCGGTGAGAAACGCTGTGCTCGCGCATATGGACGCGGAGGTCATAATACACTGCGGCGACGGAGAGCGGGAGTCGGAAAATCTTCGCCGCGACTTTCCCGACAAGGCGGTTTACAGCGTCAAGGGAAACTGCGACTGGGGCTCAACTCTGCCGATTGAGGAAACAATAACTCTCGGCGGCAAAAAAATTATGTATACGCACGGACACGCCTACAGCGTAAAGAGCGGATATTCCATGATAAAGAACGAGGCGCGGCGTAGAGGAGCCGACATTCTTCTGTTCGGCCACACGCACAATGCGCTCAACGAGTACGAGGACGGCTTATACATTATGAATCCCGGCAGTATTCACGGCTGGATGTCGAGCTACGGGATAATAGACATAACGGACAAGGGAATAATGACGAACATAATTCACATATGAACGCTTACGATGACTCGGTACGGGAAAAATAAATTTTAGGTTGACAATCGGGCGCGGATATAGTACAATAACACAGGTGTAAAGGAAAAAACTTTACAGCAGGACGGATGTGCTATGGAAAAGGACTACAAAATCTCTCTCCTGCTCGATTTTTACGGCGAGCTGCTATCCGAAAAGCAGAGGACGGCGGTCGAGTGCTATTACAACGCCGACTGCTCTCTTGCCGAAATAGCGCAGGAAATGAATATAACCCGTCAGGCGGTGCGCGATATAATCAAGCGCACGGAGAGCGCCTTACTGGATATGGAGGAAAAGCTCGGACTTTACAGCCGCTTTGAAGGAATGATGAGCGGACTTGAGAGGATAAAACGGCTCGGCGCAGATATATATGAGCTGAGCGACAGCGAGAATATACGGATAAGGGCGGCTGAGGTCATAGACGCCGCGGACGCCCTGCTTGAAAAACAATGATGAAGGGATGATTTTCTTGGCATTTGAAGGATTGTCTGAAAAGCTAAGCAACGCGTTTAAAAAGCTGCGTTCAAAGGGCAAGCTGACCGAAGGCGATGTTAAGGAAGCCATGCGCGAGGTTCGCCTTGCGCTTCTTGAGGCGGACGTAAACTACAAGGTAGCCAAGGATTTCACCGCTAAGGTGACAGAAAGGGCGGTCGGCTCGGACGTTATGGAGAGCCTGACTCCCGCGCAGATGGTAGTAAAAATTGTAAACGAGGAGCTCACAGAGCTAATGGGCGGTCAGCAGTCAAAGCTCCAGACCGCGTCGAAGCCGCCTACGGTTATAATGCTCTGCGGACTTCAGGGCTCGGGAAAAACGACCCACGCCGGAAAGCTCGCGATGATGCTCAAGGGTCAGGGACACAGGCCATTGCTCGCCGCCTGCGACGTTTACCGCCCCGCGGCCATCGAACAGCTAAAGGTGGTCGGCTCAAAGGCGGGAGCGACCGTTTTTGAAATGGGAACGGAAAATCCCGTGAAAATCGCAAGGGAAGCGGTCAGACACGCGAGGGATTACGGCAACGACATCGTTATCCTCGACACAGCCGGACGACTTCACATAGACGAGGCTCTAATGAAGGAGCTTGAAAATATAAAGAGAGAGGTCAATCCAAACGAGATTTTCCTCGTGGTTGACGCGATGACCGGTCAGGACGCCGTAAACGTGGCGAAGAACTTTAACGACCTGCTTGAAATTTCCGGCGTGATACTGACAAAGCTCGACGGCGACACAAGAGGCGGCGCGGCTCTGTCGGTAAGAGCCGTCACCGGCAAGCCGATAAAGTATGCCGGAACCGGTGAAAAGCTCAGCGACCTTGAGGTTTTCCACCCTGACAGAATGGCGAGCCGCATACTCGGCATGGGCGACGTTCTCACTCTTATAGAGGAGGCCGAGAGCAAGCTTGACCAGAAAAAGGCCGAGGAGCTCGCCGCAAAGATGGCAAAAAACAAATTCGACTATAACGATTTGCTCGACCAGTTTATGCAGATAAAGAAAATGGGTCCTATAAAAGGTATACTTTCGAAGCTGCCCGGCATATCGAAGCAGCTCGACGACATTGATATAGACGACAGGATTATGGACAGAAACGCCGCAATAATCCTGTCTATGACCCGCGAGGAGCGCGAAAAGCCGGATATTATGAACGCCTCGCGCAAAAAGAGGATTGCCTCGGGCTGCGGAATGAAGGTCGAGGACGTAAACCGTCTTATAAAGCAGTTTGAACAGATGCAGAAGATGATGAAGCAGTTCAACGGCAAGGGCAAGAAAAGGAGAATGTTCAAGGGCGGACTTCCCGGTCTTGGCGGCCCGATGAACCCTATGGGAATGTAAACAGATATTCAGCCAAATCTTTAAATCGGGGCATGGCTTGATGGAATTTCCTGAGCAGACCTTGCGACCGGCTTTTAAAAATAAAGATATTTGGTGAAGATATAAAATCACTGGATTTGGAGGTGAATAAAATGGCAGTTAAAATCAGACTCCGCCGCATGGGTGCAAAAAAATCTCCGTTCTACCGCATAGTAGTCGCGGATTCAAGATACCCGAGAGACGGGCGCTTTATTGAGGAGGTCGGCTACTACAATCCGGTAAAGGAGCCGATAGAGCTTAAGATTGACGGCGAAAAGGTAAAGGACTGGATCAAAAAGGGCGCTCAGCCCACCGACACCGTTAAGGCTCTTTTAAAGAAAAACAATATCATCGAATAATTAATTGAAAGGAGAAGCTTTTATGCAGGATTTGCTTAAAGTTATCGCACAGGGTCTTGTTGAGGACCCGACACAGGTTAGTGTTGACAAGGACGAGCCGAATGAAGAGGGCGTTATTGTTTATCACATTCACGTTGCTGAGGACGACATGGGAAGAATCATCGGTAAGCAGGGCAGAATTGCCAAGGCTATCCGCACCATCGCACGCAGCGCGGCAATCAGAAACAACACAAAGGTTATGGTTGAGATCGACTGATAATCAGATGTCAGTTCAAACGGCTTTCGTATGCTGAGCATATGGGAGCCTTTTCCTTTTGCGCGGGGTATTGCTTTTGCGGCTCGCTGATGCTGCCGCATTCTCCCGTTTTTACTGTGTGCTTGATAAGGCGGCTCGGGCGGCGACCCGCGCGGCCTGCGGCCGCGCGGAAAAACGCGGCGGCGCAGGATTTTTTGCGCGTAAACGACAGCCCTGCCCCGCCGCCGCGTTTTTCGGCACATTTCCGCCGCAGGCGAAAATGTGCGGTCGCCGCCCGAACTCACGCTCCCTATCAAGCCTGTAAAGCCAATACTGCGGCAGCCGCGTCATAGCGCAAAATTAATAAATTTAAAACGTCTGTACAATACATAATAAAACAAAACTCTACTTTCTGTGGGTGGAGTTTTTTCTTTCGTTCATATATAATTAAGTCAATGAAATTTCTCGGAGGAATAATTTATGGATCAGATAAAAATAGGTAAATTCATTTCTGAGTTGAGAAAAGAACGCAATATGACTCAACGAGAATTTGCCGAAGTTTTAGGAGTAAGCGATAAAACTATAAGCAAATGGGAGTGCGGCAATGGTATGCCGGAAGTATCAATTATGCCGACATTATGCTCCGTCCTCGGCATTACTCTCAACGAATTGTTTTCCGGAACACGGCTCAGCCGAGATGACTACATATTAAAGGCAGAGGAAAATATAATCTCGCTCGTACAGCAAGCGGAAAATGTAAAAAACAATATTGTCGGAGGACAAATTATCGGCAGCGCTTCTGACGTTGACTATTGCGTTGACAATATCCACTGCGCAAACACTGAATTTTGGGACACGATAGGCAGTGAATTTCTCGGCTCAACAGCGTTGCCAAGCTATGGAGGATTTACTACCGAGGATCGCCTCGGCTTGCTCGGCAACTTACACAACAAACGGACTCTTGAAATCGGGTGCGGCAACGGTCGATCGATAAAATATGTCCATGACAAAGGCGCTAAAGAATTATGGGGTATAGATATATCGCCAAAACAACTAAAGCGCAGCAAAATTTTTCTCAGCTCCCAAGGAATAAAGGCAAAACTAATATGCGTACCAATGGAGAAAAAAGGGGAAATTCCTAACAACTACTTTGATTTAGTATATTCTGTTTTTGGAATTGGTTGGAGTACCGATCTGAAAAAAACCTTTTCGCTTATTCACTCCTATCTAAAAAAAGACGGCAAATTTGTTTTCAGTTGGTCACATCCAATTCACAAATGCGTCTATGAGCAAAACGGCAAATATATTTTCGGAAATTCTTACTTTGATGAAAAATGGTATTCGGCAAATATGGGTGGAAAAGAAATAATGCTGTCAAATCGAAAGCTAAGCACATATATCAACACTCTTTCTGAAAGCGGTTTTAAAATAGAGAAGATAATAGAAGATTCCGACGAAAATCTGCTCAAGTCTGAAAACAGCGAATTTAGCATCAAGGCAAGAAAAATGCCTGTGCTTTTTGTTATTAAGGCAAGCAAAATTTAATCCGATAAATAATTTTATGGTTTTAAAAAGGGAATGTAAAAAACAAGCACTAAAAAAACGACCGCGAGGGATCCGAAAGGATATCCTTGCAGTCGTTTATCTTTATAATACAGCCTTCGCTTTAAGCGGCAGACGCCGCCGTTTCAAGCTCGATCAAGCCTTGCCTACCGAGCCGAACAGCTCCATCTTTTCCTTTACAGTCGCCTTGATAGCCTCAAAGCCGGGCGCGAGGAGCTTTCTCGGGTCAAAGCCCTTGCCCTGCTGATCCTTGCCTGCCTCAATATACTCCCTTGTCGCGGCGGCAAAAGCGAGCTGGCACTCTGTGTTTACGTTTATCTTTGAAACGCCGAGGCTTATCGCCTTCTTTATCATATCAGCCGGTATTCCCGTACCGCCGTGAAGAACGAGGGGCATCTTTCCGGTGAGCTGCTGAACTGCGTCGAGCGTTTCAAAGCTGAGTCCCGGCCAGTTCTCGGGGTATTTGCCGTGAATGTTGCCAATGCCCGCGGCGAGCATAGTAACTCCGAGGTCCGCAATCATTTTACACTCCTTGGGGTCGGCGCACTCGCCCATACCTACAACGCCGTCCTCTTCGCCGCCGATAGAGCCTACCTCAGCCTCAATCGAAAGGCCCTTTTCGTTGCAGATAGCAACAAGCTCCTTGGTCTTTGCAACATTCTCGTCGATCGGGTAATGCGAGCCGTCGAACATAATCGAGCTGAAGCCTGCCTCTATGCAAGCCTTAGCACCCTCATACGAGCCGTGGTCGAGATGAAGCGCTACGGGAACCGTTATGTTGAGCTCTTCAAGCATACCGTTTACCATACCTACCACGGTCTTGTAGCCGCACATATATTTTCCCGCGCCCTCGGAAACACCGAGAATTACGGGCGAGCTGAGCTCCTGCGCTGTGAGCAGAATAGCCTTTGTCCACTCAAGATTGTTGATGTTAAACTGACCGACCGCATAGTGGCCTTCCTTTGCTTTGGTGAGCATTTCTTTTGCGTTTACCAATGGCATTTTTATCACTCCGTTTTCTAATTCTTTTCCCTTTTGGGATTTACCCATATATTATACATTATTTTCCTGAAAATATAAAGAGCAAGAGAGAAAAAAAGCAAAATTTCTGAAAATTATTTAATTGCTCTAACTATTAATCGATTAACGCCCATAACGTGCCCAAAATGGATTATCAAATATGCCGCGCAAGATAGGTAATTTTGCATAAGTAAAATGTCGAGATTGCCGGTTTTTAAAATTTTAATCAACTATTCTTTAAAAAAATAGTTACTTTTTTGCTGCACTGTGGTATAATAATAAATAATTGGGACTTTGCGTAATTTTTGCGCTTAAACCGCCAGATAAGCACCGTCGCGGGGGTAGAATATGGAAGATAACCGTAAAAATAACAGCGACCTTATAATAGGACGCAACTGTGTGTCGGAGGCGCTCAGAAGCGGCAGACCGCTTGACAGGATTTTCGTTGCTAAAGGCGCGTCGTCCTTAAGACCGATAATAGCTAAAGCAAAGGAAGCGGGAGTAGTAATAAAAGAGGTGGACGCGAAAAAGCTTGACAGCCTGTGCGCGGGAGCCACTCATCAGGGCATAGTCGGTTTTGCGGCAGTAAAGGACTATTCAAGCGTAGAGGATATTCTCGCAGTCGCAGAAGAGAGAGGCGAACCGCCGTTTATTATAATTTTAGACGAAATAGAGGATCCACACAATCTCGGTGCAATAATAAGAACGGCGGAATGCAGCGGAGCGCACGGAGTGATAATTCCAAAAAGGCGCAGCGTCGGGCTCAGCTTTGCCGTTGATAAATCATCGGCGGGCGCTGTGGAGTATGTTCCGGTCGCGAGGGTAACAAATATAGCTCAAACGATGGATAAGCTGAAGGAACACGGAGTATGGATATACGGTGCGGATATGGACGGAGAGTGCTACTATAAGGCGAACCTGAGGGGAGCGGCGGCTCTCGTGATAGGCAACGAGGGCAGAGGCCTTGGGAGGCTTGTTAGAGAAAAATGCGACTGCATTCTTTCGTTGCCGATGAGCGGACATATAAATTCCCTGAACGCCTCGGTTGCGGCGGGGGTGCTTATGTATGAATTTGCAAGGCAAAGACAGGATTTTTAACGCGGAAAGGGATGATGATATATGAGTCGAAAAAAGGATATTCTCAAGAATAAAGGCGAGAAAATCGTATCTGCGCAGGACAACTATTCTGCGGAGGAGGAAGCAATAGATATTTCTCAGCTCACGGCTCAGATACAGCAGCCAAAAGCGGCTAAAAGCGAAGAGGCACAAAGAATAGCCGAGCTTATGGAGAGCATACGCCTTGAAGAGGCGGCGTCGCCCGGCAAAGAGCCGAAAAAAGAGCCGAAGTCAAAAAAGAAAAATAAAGCGGAAAAAACCAAAAGGAGCAAGAAAAATAAAAAAAGCAAAGGCTCGGATTTAAATAAGAACTACAACTTTTTCTACGATAACGACGTACAGACTGCGCCGGAGTACAACGAAGCAGACGACGCCGAAAATTTCGATTATGACGGCGGTGAAGCGGAAGAAGCTTATGATGAGTCGTACGATGATACATATAATGATGATAATGACGAGCAAAACAATCGGTACGAGGAGCTTGACTATCCGCCTGATTATGAAGGCTATTCTCCCGCCGATGATGAGCAGTTAGAAAAGTCGGAAGATCTTGCGGAGGAACCGGAATACCTCGAAGAAGAATTGGAGGACTTTGAAGTCGAGCCGGAGCTTGAAGAAGAACCGGAACATGAAGAAGAGTCCGAACCTGAAGAAGAACCCGAACCTGAAGAAGAGCCTGAACCTGAAGAAGAGCCCGAACCTGAAGAAGAACCATATGAGCCCAAAGAGGAACCAAAGCTTGAAAGAGAGCCGGAGGAAAAATTAAAGGGCGGCTTTTGGCATAAAATAAAGGCGTTTTGGACAGGCTCGGAGGATTTCGAGGAGCATTTTGACGAAAATTTCGATCCGTCTGTATTTGATGAAAAGGCAAAAAGCGGGGCGAATTTTGAGCGTGACGCCGATGAAATCAAGCCTGAGGCGGAGGAAGAAACAGAAGGAAATACGGATACCGCGCCTGATGAAAATATAGACGAAGATACCGAGACGGACTCAGCCTTCGATGAGGAAGAAACGGAACAAGCCGAAGCCGATGAACCGAGAGTGGAGGACGCAGACAAAAAGAGTAAGGGATCTGTGTTCTCAAAAATAAAGAGCTTTTGGAATGGCGACGATATCAAAAACGGAGACGCCTCTGTGACGGAAGAGGAGGTAAACGCCGAGGAAAAGGCGGATAACGCTAACTGGATAAAGCCGAGCGTTAAATATGACGACCTCTCAGACTATGCCCCGAAGGAGCATATGCAGAGCATAAATGACGAGGAAGCCGAGAGCTCCGAGGAATATCACGATGAGGCTACCGTCGACGACAATAAATCCAAAGGCTTTTTCGCCGCGATGAGGGGCAGAATAAAATCCTTTTTTACCCCTTTCCACGAGAGTGACAACGAGCTTGACAACGAGGACGAATATGGAAGCTATACGGAGGATGACGCGGAGGACGCAGAGATTGTGCCGCTTAGAAAAAGCTCTCCGATAGAGCAGATAAAGAGCATATGGAATGAGGACGACAGCTATGACGACGAGGATGAGTTCTCGGACGAAGACGAGCTTACGATAGACGCAGATTTTGAAGATGAAAATGTCGAGCCGCAAAAGCCCGTGCTGACGGTGATAGATCCCTCGAGGGAGTTTTACGGCGAAAACGGCGTTGAAGAAGACGAAAAAGAGGAAGAAGCAGAAAGCGACGGCGGGGAATACGATGAAGAAGAGATTCCCAAAGCCGAAGTCGATGCCGAGCGTGAGGAGAAAAAAGCGGAGGATACCGTCGAAAAGCGTGAAGCGGAGGATATCACGAATAGCTCTGACGCTGCGGCGGGCGCAGACAAACCGCTTGCCGACGGCAAAGAGCTTGGTGCACTGCACAATGAAGAAGCCGCAGCCGACATTATCACAGAGGGGCCGGACGCCCCAATAGAGATTATTAGAAAATCTCCAAGGAAAAAGCGCGGCTTCATAGGAAGACTCAAGAGCTTTTGGAACGGAGAATCACCTAATGACGAGCTCGATGACCTTGATGTATCAGATACAGTAGAGGCCACAGGAGAAAATGAAAATAAGGAGGAAGAGGCGGCTCAGGAAAAGCCGGAAATTCAAAACGAGCCGCAGACCGATACCGACGAGGCTGCAAATGCGCAGAGCCAGGACAATGACCAAGAGGAAGCTGCTGCACCGGAAGAAAACGAAGAAGGAGCCGCAGCCGCAGCGACGCTTGAGAATGAAGCAAATTCGGACGGCGCTGCCGTGACCTTTGAGGAGGCGTCGAGCACAGCCGTCAAAATAGACGAGGTTGACGGCAGACAGCTTGTAAACGGAAAGGTAATTCCTAAATATATACATGAATCAAACGTAGAAAAAATCAGCCTTGCGAACGACGATTTACAGCTCGTGGTGCGCAAAGAGTACGAAGAGTACATAAGACAGGCAAAATACAAGCCAAAGGCGAGCGAGATAGTTGCGCCCGAGGTCAATTCAGAGGTATCCAAGGCGGTTAAGGAGGGCCTGCCTTCCACAGGAGAAGAGGCTGTTCAAAACGAGAATAACAGCGAGCAGAAAAAGCCCCAAAGCACCGGCGCAAGGCGTTCGCTCAAGGATGTTTTGTTTGGCGAGGTGGAAAACAGCGCGGATTTCTCTGAATTTAGAGAGCAGACAAACATAAACCGTCAGGGCGGCCAGCAGATAGACGATTATGAAAAGCCGTCGGACGCAAGGGCGATAAGAGCCGAAATAAATTACGACAATCGCAAGGTCGCGTTTCGCTGTGCCGCGCTCGGAGTAATATTTCTTATAATGCTTGCCATGCATATAATTCAGCGCTGCGCTCCGTCTGTCCTTACAAACAACATACCAAATTCCGACCTTATGACCTGCCTCGTCAGCCTTATACTGCTCGTCGCTTCCGCAGTGCTCTGCCACAGCACAGTCTTTGGCGGGCTGAAGCCGCTTTTGGCCTTCAAGGGAAACTCCGACACGGCGGCCGCGGTTGCAACTGCCGGCTGTGTTGTTCAAGGAATCGTATCGTTCTTTGAGCCGCAGACCTTCTTTAACGGCGGATTGCATCTTTACTCCATACTTGCTATAACGGCGTTGCTGTTAAATAATCTTGGCAAGCTCTGCATTGTAAGAAGAATAAGGGACAATTTCAAATTCGTATCTTCGCCAAACAGAAAATACGCCGCGAGAATATTCGGCGACGAGGATATTTCAAGGCAGATGATTTCAAAAACAAATGCAGACAAGCCCGTTGTTGCTCTGCAAAGCAGAACGAGATTTTTAAAGGGCTTTTTGCGCTTTTCGTATATGCCAGACCCGAGCGAGCGCACCGCGTCGTTTATGGCTCCCATAACAACCGTGGTCGCTGTGCTTGTCGCGGTAATATGCGGAATATCCGCCGCCTCGGTTTCCACGGCTCTGTCGGCGTTTTCGCTTGTTGCGTGCATGGGCGTGCCCATGTGCTGCCTGCTTGCGGTAAATATTCCGATGAAAAAGCTTTGCTCAGATACTCTCGCCAACAGGGCGATGGTGATAGGATATCCGGCCGTTAAGCAATTTGCCGACACGAGAGCCGTTATGATAGACAGCCGCGAGCTTTATCCGAGGGGCAGCGTTCAGCTTCTTGCGGTCAAGACCTTCAATGCCTACAATATAGACAAGGCCCTACTGAATGCGGCGGCTGTGATGAAGATAGCCAACACCCCGATGACCTATATGTTTGAAGATGTTATAAGCGAAAAATGCGAGCAGCTTCCGGCGGTGGAAAGCGTTAAATATGAGGACGGCAAGGGCATAGTCAGCTGGGTAGATGGAGAACGCCTGTTGCTTGGCAATCGCGAGCTGATGGCAAAATATTCGATAAATCTGCCGAGCGTCGACTTTGAGGAAAGCTCAATGAAGAGCAAGACAAACAGCATAACCTATCTTGCAAATGCGGGACAGCTTGTTGCCATGCTTGTTACAGATTATCAGGCGGACAGAAGGCTTGCCGAGGAGTTGAAACGCCTCGAAAATAACGGTGTAACTATATTAATAAGAACCGCCGACCCGAATGTATCTCAGCTTAAGGTCGCAAAGGATTTCAGAATATTTATCAGAAGCATAAAAATACTGCCGACAACACTCGGAAACATCTGTAAAGATGAGATGTCGCGCAAAGACGAGGCCGCGCGCGCCCTTATATCGACCGAGGGCAAGCTTCATTCGCTTGCAAGAGCCATAAGCGGCTGCATAAAAATCAGGGATAATATCTCAATAGCGATAATCATTCAAATAATAGCGGTAGCTCTCGGAGTGCTGATAGCCGGAATAGTTTCTCTGTTTGCCGGCTTGGCAGGGCTCAGCGGACTCGATTTACTGCTTTACATTGTATTCTGGGCTGCGGCTTCAATAATTGCGCCGTTGATACAGCGGGCATAGCCCGCGCTGTGCCGGCCGGAGGCCGGCACAAAGCCGAAGGCTTTGGGCGGCGACCGGTGCGCGCCCGCAGGGCGCGCGCAAAAAACGCGGCAGAACATGGCATCCCTTTGTAGGGAAGCTGCGCGCCGCCTTTTTTGCTTTCCGTCGCCCCGTAAGGGGCGGCGGAAAGCGGTCGCCGCCTTATGCTCTGCGCCGCGCAAAATTTCTGAAAATGAAAGGAATGATTTGTATGAAAATAGCGCCCTCAATACTTTCGTGCGATTTTGCCGTTATGGGCAGCGAAACGCGGCGTATGGAAAACGCCGGAGCGGATTATATACATCTCGACGTGATGGACGGACATTTTGTCCCAAATATAACATTCGGAGCTCCTGTGATAAAAGCGATAAGACCGTATTCGTCACTGCCCTTCGACGTGCATCTTATGATCGAAAACCCTTTAGATTATATTGACGACTTTGCGGATGCGGGCGCGGACATAATTACTTTTCATGTGGAAAGCCGCTCCAATATTGAAAAAACCATAGAAAAAATTAAAGCCCGGGGCATAAAGCCCGGACTTGTGATAAAACCCAATACTCCGGCAAGCGCTGTTTTCCCGTATTTAAGGGAAATATTCATGGTGCTTGTTATGACCGTTGAGCCCGGCTTTGGCGGCCAATCCTTTATGGCTAATATGCTGCCTAAAATAGGAGAGATAAAGAACGAGGCAAAAAGACAGGGCGCGAAGGTGCTGCTTGAGCTTGACGGCGGAATAAACGAAGCGACCATATCAGAGGCCGCAGCGGCCGGCGGCGAAGTATTTGTTTCCGGAACTGGAGTGTTTAAGGCGGCCGATGCAAAGATAGCGATAGAAACGTTGAGGGAGCTTTGTAAACAGGCGAATGAGCAGCTTGACGGATAATGTGCTTTTCTCGGGGCAAAAAGCCTATATGCGGGGTTAAGGGCTTGCCCTTTTGAAATTTCCGCCCGTAATATTGATATGGCGTAATATATTTTGATTGACTTTTCATCATTTATATAATAAAAACGACTGCAAGAATATCCCTTTGGATTCCTTGCAGTCGTTTTCCGTTCGGCTGTTTTTGCAGCCTGTTTTTATTCTATAATACTCTTTCCGGTCATTTCTGCCGGCTGAGGAAGTCCCATTATTTTCAGCATTGTCGGAGCTATGTCCGCAAGAACGCCGCCGGAACGCAGCTTGCAGGGATACCCTACCACGCAGAAGGGAACAAGGTTCGTCGTATGCGCCGTGAAGGGTTCTCCGTCGGCGTCTATCATCTTATCGGCGTTGCCGTGGTCTGCCGTTATAAGCGATACACCGCCCATTTTTGCCACTGCGTCCGTGACTTTGCCTACGCACTCGTCAACCGCCTCGACAGCCTTTACAGCAGCGTCGAGCACTCCGGTGTGACCTACCATATCGCAGTTTGCAAAGTTGAGAATTATCATATCGTATTCGCCGCTCAAAATGCGCTCGACGCATTTATCCGCCACCTCATATGCACTCATCTCGGGCTGCATATCATATGTCGCTACCTTGGGGGAGTTTACAAGGACCCTGTCCTCCCCGGGGTAGGTCTTTTCTACGCCGCCGTTGTAGAAAAACGTAACGTGAGCGTATTTTTCGGTTTCGGCGATCCTAAGCTGGGTCATGCCCTTATCCGAGATGTACTCGCCCATTGTATTCTTGAGCGACTGAGGCTTAAAGGCGACCTCGACGTTAGGCATAGTAGCGTCGTACTGGGTCATACAAACGTATGTGAGCGGGAAAAAGCCCTTTTTCCTCTCAAAGCCGGAAAAGTCGGGGTCGACAAAGCAACGCGTTATCTCTCTGGCTCTGTCCGGACGGAAGTTGAAAAATATCACCGAATCGTTTGCACCAATCGTTGCGTTTTCCTCGCACACAGTCGGAATAACGAACTCGTCGGTCACTTCGTTTTTATACGACTTTCTGACCGCCTCGACCGCGTCGTCGGCCTTTACACCCTCGCCGTATACCATGGCGGAGTAGGCCTTTTCGACCCTTTCCCAGCGGTTATCTCTGTCCATTGCGTAATAGCGCCCCATAACCGTCGCTATTTTTCCCACGCCTATCTCGTCCATCTTGCTTTGACAATCGGCAACATAATCGGCTCCGCTGCTCGGCGGAACATCGCGGCCGTCGAGAAATGCGTGGACGTACACCTTTTCAAGTCCGCTCCTTTTTGCAAGCTCCAAAAGCGCGTACAGGTGCGTGTTGTGGCTGTGAACGCCGCCGTCGGAAAGCAGCCCGAAGAGGTGAAGCGCCGAGTTGTTGTCCTTTACGTTCTTTACCGCTTTGGCAAATTCGGGATTTTCAAAAAAGTCGCCGTCCTTGACCGCCTTGGTTATTCTCGTCAGCTCCTGATACACTATCCTGCCTGCGCCTATATTTGTGTGTCCTACCTCGCTGTTTCCCATCTGTCCGTCGGGAAGTCCAACGTCAAGTCCGCTTGCGCCTATCTGCGTGAGCGGGTTTTCGGAAAACAGCCTGTCAAGATTTGGCTTTTTTGCGTCGTATATCGCGTTGCCACGGTTTTTTTCGCCGTTTCCGAAGCCGTCCATTATTATCAATGCTACGGGTTTTTTCATCTTCTCATTCTCCTTAAACTTGCGCCTTGATGTAATCCATTGTGAATGCGGGGATAAGCTTTAAATCCTCCGCGGCGAGTATATCCGTCGCCTTGTCTGCTCTTTGGATAACGCACAAAACATTCTCAACAACAGCGCCCTTTTTCCTTAGCTCTCTCACGCCGTCGATTATCGCTCCGCCCGTCGTAACGACGTCTTCGATAATCAGCACCTTTTTGCCCTCAACGTCGGCTCCCTCCGCGAGCTTGCAGGTGCCGTATTCCTTCGCTTTTTTTCTGACGAAGGCCGCAGGTATACCCGTATCGAGGGAGAGCGCCGTTACAACCGGTATTCCGCCCATTTCAAGTCCGGCGATGACCTCGGTTTCCTCCGGAATGAGGTCTGACATTATCTTTGCTATCTCGATGAGCGTACCGGGGTCAGCCTCAAAGAGGTATTTGTCAAAATACTCGTTCGAGATTTGTCCGGAGCGTAGCAGAAACTTGCCCGTTATGTGTGAAAGCTCGTAAATCTTCTTTGCAACTTGCTCTTTTGTCATTTTTATTATCTCCGTTTTCTTTTGATTATTTACTTGCCGCCTTTACGATAGCCGCAAATTTTTCCGCAACGAGAGAGGCTCCGCCGATAAGTCCGCCGTCTACGTTCGTTTTGTCGAGAAGCTCGTCGGCGTTGCCGTCGTTCATTGAGCCGCCGTACTGGATTGTAACAGCCTCCGCTGCGGCGGGATCGTACAGCTTTGCAAGAGTTGCGCGGATAAAGGCGCAGACCTCCTCCGCCTGCTCCGCTGTGGCGGTTTTACCCGTACCGATAGCCCATACCGGCTCGTAAGCGATTATTATATTTTTAAGCTCCTCCGCGGAAACGTTCCAAAGGTCGAGCTTTATCTGACGTGCTATTACCTCCTCGGTAATATTGCACTCCCTCTCCCAGAGAAGCTCGCCAACGCAGACGATTGGCTTAAGTCCCGCGTTGAGCGCCGCCTTTGTTCTCTTATTTACGGTTTCGTCGGTTTCGCCGAAATACTGCCTTCTTTCGCTGTGACCGAGCACTACATACTCTACGCCCATCTCCTTGAGCATCGGGGCTGAAATTTCACCCGTGAAAGCACCGCTCTCCGCCCAGTGGCAGTTCTCAGCGCCTATCTTTATATTCGTACCTTCGGTAGCTTCAATGGCTGTCTGCAAATCTACAAACGGCACGCACGCGATAACCTCGCAGTCCGCCTCCTTTACGAGGGGAGCAACGGCGCTCAGAAGCTCCTTTGCCTCCTTCGGCGTCTTATTCATCTTCCAGTTTCCGGCAATTACTGCCTTTCTTACAGCCTTATTCATTATTAGTTCTTCCTTTCGGTGAGTGATTTTTTCTTCTTGTTTTTATATTTTATTCCCCGTCATTGCTTGTTGTTGAGCTCCGCGCTTTTCCTGTTTTCTTGTATGTACGCGCATCGGGGCAGGGCTGTCGAGCCTGTGCTTTTCGACTGCTTTGAGCGGTATTTATAGTTCGGGCGGCGACCGGCGCGGCGCAGCCGCGCGGAAAAACGCGGCGAGCAAAGGGTCTGCCCCTGTCTGAAAAACTTTTTCGCCGCGTTTTTTGCACCTTCCCGCCGGAGGCGGGAAGGTGCCGGTCGCCGCCCGAACGGGTTTGCCGCCGCACAGGGTAAAAGCGGGGTAACGCGACAGCCCGTTTTTCTGTCGAAATTATTTCTTGTCGGCTATGCAGGCAATTCCCGGGAGAACCTTGCCCTCAAGATACTCAAGCGACGCGCCGCCGCCCGTTGAGATGTGGCTCATCTTGTCGGCAAAACCGAGCTGGATGACAGCTGCCGCGCTGTCGCCGCCGCCAATTATAGTCGTTGCGTCGGTGTCCGCAAGAGCCTGCGCAACGGCGAAGGTGCCCTTTGCGAGAATTGGGTTCTCAAATACGCCCATGGGGCCGTTCCATACGACGGTCTTGGCAGACTTAACCGCATCGGCATAGAGCTTAGCCGTTTCGGAGCCTATGTCAAGTCCCATCTTGTCAGCCGGAATAGCGTCCGACGGTACGTTCTCAACCGCGATCTCGGCGTCAATCGGCTCGGGGAAGCTTGCGGCTATCGTCGTGTCTATCGGGAGCAGGAGCTTCTTGTCGAGGCTCTCCGCCTTATCCATCATTTCTTTGCAGTAGTCAACCTTTGTATCGTCAACAAGCGACGTGCCTGTTTCATAGCCCTTTGCCTTTAAGAAGGTATAAGCCATACCGCCGCCTATGATGAGTGTGTCGCACTTTTCGAGAAGGTTTGAAATTACGTTGAGCTTATCCGCAACCTTTGCGCCGCCGAGGATAGCTACAAACGGCCTTACCGGAGTTTCAACCGCGTTGCCAAGGTAGTTTATCTCCTTCTGCATAAGATAGCCTACCGCCGTATCCTTGATGTGATCCGTTACGCCCGCGGTGGAGCAGTGCGCTCTGTGGGCGCTGCCGAACGCGTCCATTACATATACGTCCGCGAGGGAGGCAAGCTCTGAGCTGAACGGCTCGAGGTTCTTTGTTTCCTCTTTTCTGAAGCGTGTGTTCTGAAGTAAAACTACGTCGCTGTTATTCATAGCTGCAACAGCCGCCTTTGCATTTTCGCCGACTACCTCGTCGTCGTTCGCGAATACTACGTTCTGACCGAGAAGCTCGGATAGTCTTACCGCTACCGGAGCGAGGGAAAATTTTTCCTCCGGACCATTCTTCGGCTTGCCGAGATGAGAGCAGAGTATTACCTTGCCGCCGTCCGAGATGAGCTTCTTTATAGTCGGAAGAGCAGCCTGGATTCTGTTGTCGTTCGTGATAACTCCGTCCTTGAGGGGAACGTTGAAGTCGCAGCGCACGAGTACTCTTTTTCCGTTTACGTTGATGTCGTCAACGGATACCTTGCTTAAAAAATTCATTGAAAAATACATCCTTTCTATGTGCATTATTTATCCACTCTTGGTTTGTGAATAAATTAACATTTACCATATAATTTTATACCATATTCTGCCTTTGTGCAAGTATCTGCCAATTGATTTTTTGATAAATTTACCAAATTTTTATATTTTAAAATATGTTGGGGTCTTAAACAAAGCGCAGGGTAAAAAAGCAGCCCACGGAGTCGCCGTCTGAACGGAGCCGAAGGCTGCTGCGGCATTGAAAAACGATTGTGTTTGTCGACGCCTTATCGGGTTTATTCCTTTGTGAACTCTTCCTTGCCTGCTCCGCATATCGGGCAGACAAAGTCGTCCGGAAGATCCTCAAACGCTGTTCCGGGAGCTATGCCCTGCTCCTCGCAGCCCTCTGCCGGATCATATGTCCAGCCGCAGGGCTCGCATACATACTTATCCATCGCGATTCTCCTTTGCATAATATTTTAATTCATTATAGCACATAGGTAAAAAATAGAAAAGCGGCTGAGTGATTTTTCTTAATATATTTTTAAGAAATCGCGTTTTGACACGCATCGTATGGCAGGACTTGATTTGGCTGCCGTTCGGCTCGTTTTTACTGTGTGCTTTAGCCATAGCCTAGGCGGGCGGCGACCTGCGCGGCCGCAGGCCGCGCGCAAAACGCGGCGCAATAGAAGGCTGCCTGTGTAAAAACGGTCAGACGCCGCGTTTTAAGCTGATTTTCGCCACCGGCGTAAATCAGCCGGTCGCCGCCCGCATAGTCTCTCTCAAAACAAGCGAGGCGCAGTCGCGGCAGCCAAAAATCACACAGTCAGCTCCCCACTATCGGATTTTAAAAGTATCAGTATCTGCTCCTCAAGTCCCGTCTCACAGTTGATATAAACGAGAATGTCTTCATCGTCTACGCCCTTGCAAACGAACTCATAGCAGAGATATTCATAACCGTTCTCCACCGGAATTATCGCAAGGCGCGGCTCTCCGGCGGTCAGATACGGGCTGAGACTGAGTCGCGCCGAGGCGGGCGAAAGATATGGCTGCGACGTTCTGATGCAGTGGTTCATAAGGTAATTTTCCGCACTGTATGAGAGTATCCTCCCGTCCTCGAGCGATATGCCCACCTTTATTAAATCCGGATAACAAATAACCTCGTCCTGAACATAGGCGAAATTAATAACGCACACGTTATTGTTTATCGCGTAATAGCTCTCCCTCATATTTTTATAGCCCTGCTTTTCGAGAAAAGCGGCGGCGCGCTCAAGCGCGGAATCGTACTTAAGCCTTGCCTTTATATCTCCGTGCCCCTCGCTCATTTCCAACACGCGGCAGCCCTTACGCGTAACGGTTATATATCCGCTTTCACCAAAGGAAAAGGCGTAGGCGGGAAGATTGCCCTCTATCGGTTCAAGCGGCTTTAACGCTTCATCCCTCACAGAGAGAAATTCCGCCGCCTTTGCTTTTGCATCGGACTGTTCGCACTCGGAAAAGTCTTCAAGATATATACTCTCTCGATTTTGTACGCTGTCGGCAAAGGGTCCGTCGTAAATAAGAGTAGGATAGCTCGTGAAGCTTTCGTTTATTTCGCTGAAATCCGCGTCAAGAACGAACTCGCGGCGGGCGTTGACTGAAGCTTTGTCGGCGATGCTCTCGTCAATGCCGAGCGGCACTTCACCGTCGCCGTACCGAGCCGAGAGGTCCTCAACTATCGGCGCTACATTGTCGGCATATTTTGACAGAGACTCAAGACTGTCTCTGCTCTGTGCCGAGAACTCGTATCCTCTTGCGGCGGAATTTATCATACTGACCGAAAAATCGCCCGCCTGCGACAAAAACTTTTGAAGCTGCTGAGCCTCGTCTACCGATACCGGCAACCGTTCAAGAGCCGATTTTGCTCCGGTGCAGTCGTTTGACAGCTTTGCCGCGAGGGAAAGCCTTGAAGTGCCCGTATTTGCGTACAGGCCTTTTTCAAGCGTTGACCGTATGCTTGTCATATAGTCTGATAATTCGGACAGTGCCATCTGATAACCGTGCTCTATTGCCGAACGGTACCTGCTTGCTATTGAAAAGCCCGAAACACACGCTGCGCTTATCAGCAATAAAACTGCGGCGGCGAAGCTGACTATTCTTACAATCTGTCGTTTTCTGAGTTTTAACATATATCAAATCCCCTTTTATAAATAATTCCCAAGGCTGTCCAATATTATGTAAAGGGCTTTTGATTTGGAAAATTATTTTACAGGGCTTTAAATCGCCGCTTGACCTTTATGGTGAATCAAAAACTGCCCTACTTCTTTGTTTTAGCAAAAAAAATTCAAAAAATAAGAGGATATTTTTAAATAATCAGGTATATTATATTGACAGCATATAAATCTACGCGAAAATAAACGATTTACGGCGAAAAAGGGTTATCAAAAGCCTCATCTTGCCTGCCGACGGCAAAAGGAAGCGGTATAATGACGATAAATGAAAAAATCTGTTATTGGGAAGAAAGGCGTTTTTCAAGCCTTGCCTGCCTCTCGAAAAATTCCCGCGGCAGAGAGCGACCGGAGGAGCCGTCGCCTATGCGCACAGCGTTCCAGCGCGACCGCGACAGAATAATACACTGCAAATCGTTCCGCAGGCTCAAGCACAAGACCCAGGTTTTTCTTTCTCCCGAGGGCGACCATTACCGAACGCGGCTCACTCATACGCTTGAGGTTGCGCAGATAGCTCGTACTATCGCCCGTGCGCTCGATCTCAACGAGGATCTCACAGAGGCAATAGCTCTTGGGCACGATCTGGGGCACACTCCGTTTGGCCATGCCGGTGAGCGGGCGTTGAATGATCTGCACCCGGGCGGCTTCAGGCATTTTGAGCAGAGCGTGAGAGTCGTGGAGAGGCTAGAAAAGAATGGTGCGGGGCTTAATCTTACATACGAGGTCAAAAACGGTATACTCTGCCACACAAAAGGAAAAGAGGCCGACACCCTTGAGGGACGAATAGTGAGAACGGCCGACAGGATAGCCTATATAAATCACGATATAGACGATGCTATAAGGGCAGGAGCGATAAGCGAGAAGGATCTGCCGAAGGAATTTATAGAAGCGTTTGGTTCTACGACGAGCGAGAGAATAAATTCAATGGTTGTAAACGTGGTCGAGAACAGCGTCGGCGGGGAGATAAAGATGGACAAGCATTTTTTCGAGTGCTTCAACGCCCTGCATAAATATATGTTTGACTGCGTATACAAGAGCGAATACGCTAAATCAGAGGAAAAGAAGGTGCCTCATCTTGTAGAAAGCCTTTATGACTATTATACAAAGCATCCGGAGCTGCTTGACGGCGAGCTTAAAGCGATAGCCGACAGCGAGGGTGTTGAACGCGCGGTTTGTGATTACATCGCGGGAATGACGGATCACTTTGCGGTGCAGACCTATGAAAATTTATTTATACCGAAATTCTGGCAAAAGCTTTAAGACGGTTCGCTGCGGGGTTGAAGCTCATACCCGGCTGCCGCGTCGTCGCGTTTTTATTATCTGCCTTAGCCAGACTTATTCGGGCGGCGACCGGCACATTTCCGCCTCCGGCGGAAATGTGCGAAAAAACGCGGCGGCGGTTTACCCTTTATAAAATCACACTCTCGTTATGCCGCGTTTTTTCCGCGCGGCTGCGCCGCGCCGGTCGCCGCCCGAATTTTAAACGCACGCTCAAAGCTGCCTAAGCATACCGCGCGGCAGCTGATAATTCCGGCGAAAACCACAGACGAGCGTGCTTTGCGAATATTATTCAAGCGGCGAAACGCCGCAAAACAGGAGGCGATATTTTGCCGTTACCGGACGATTTTTTATACGAGCTGAAGCTGAGGAGCGATATATCCGACATAGCCTCGTCGTATGTAACTCTAAAAAGACGCGGGCGCAATCTCGTTGGGCTCTGTCCGTTCCACAGCGAAAAAACGCCGTCGTTTAACATATATCCCGAAAACGGCTCGTTTTACTGCTTCGGCTGCGGAGCGGGCGGCGACGTGATAACCTTCATACGAAAAATAGAAAACCTCGATTATATAGACGCTGTCAAGCTGCTGGCTCAAAGAGCCGGAATGGAAATGCCTGAAAGCTCATACGACAACAGCCTGAGCGAGCTGCGGAGAAGAATCTTCGAGGCGAACCGCGAGGCGGGGCGGTTTTATTATTCGACGCTTTATACGTCAGAGGGCAAGGAGGGACTCGAATATCTGCGCGGAAGAGGCCTTTCGGAGAGAACCATAAAGCACTTTGGACTGGGCTTCAGCCCGGACAAACGCTTTGCCCTTGTCGATTATTTGAAATCAAAGGGCTTCAAGCCGCAGGAGCTGGTCGCGGCAAACCTTGTATATCAAAACAAAAACGGCAGCATATCCGACAGGTTTTACAACCGAGTGATGTTCCCCATAATAGATCTACGGGGGAACGTCATAGCCTTCGGCGGCAGGATAATGACGGACCAAAAGCCGAAATACCTCAACACCTCCGATACGCCCGTTTTTAAAAAAAGCACGAATCTCTTTGCGCTGAACTTCGCAAAGGGCGGCGACCGCAGTCTTATACTCTGCGAGGGATATATGGACGTAATAGCTCTGCACCAGGCGGGCTTCACCTCTGCAATAGCAACGCTCGGAACGGCGCTTACGCGCGAGCAGGCAATGCTTATGAAGCGCTATGCCGACGAGGTATATATTTGCTACGACTCCGACGAGGCGGGTCAAAAGGCGGCGCAGAGAGCGATAGAGCTTTTGAGGAGCGCCGGAGTTGACATAAGGGTGATATCCGTGCCGGGAGCAAAGGACCCAGACGAATTTATAAGGGAAAACGGCGACAAGGGTCGCGAGCGTTTTGAACGGCTCCTTGAAAAGAGCGGAAACGATATAGAGTACAGAATACAGAAGATAAAGCAAAAATATATACTGACCGAGCAAAGCCAGGTCGTTGCCTATCTCACCGATTGCTCTCGACTTTTGTCTGAGCTTGAAAACCCGATAGAGGCGGAGGTCTACGCGGGAAGGCTTAGCGATGAAACCGGAGTTAGCAAAGAATCGGTGCTGCGCCAGATAAACGGTTACAGAAAGAAAAATGTCCGAGAAAGGACAAAAAAGCAGTTTAGAGATATTCAGACCGTCGCCTCCGGCAGGGACGACAGGGTGAACTCCGAGAAGGCCGCAAATCTCAGGGCGGCAAGAGCGGAGGAGGCATTGATAGCTTATATCATAAATAATCCGGGTGAGGCGGCAAAGATCGCAAAACTGCTGCCGCCGGAAAAGCTTGTAACGTCGTTCAACAGGCGAGTTTACGGTATAATAACCGAGAGAGCGCTCGACGGCAGAAATATAATGCCCTCGGATATCTCGGGGGAATTTACCGTAGAAGAAAACGGAAAAATTGCCGGAATGCTTGCATCTTTCGGGGGGAATATAAACTCCGTCGCGGCTCGCGACGACTGCATACGAGTGATACTCTCAGAAAACGACAGGATAACGGCGGAAAACGCGGCAAGCGCCGATATAAGCGATATAGAAAAATACCTCGAAAAGCTCAAGCAGCAGAAAAAATAAGGGAATAAGCCCGTGTATACGCGATCTGCCAGAAAAAACCACGGGGAAAGAAAGGAAAGATACAGATGGCTATTTTGCAGACGTCACCGGACAAAAAGACTATCATTAAGGAGATAATAGATCTTGCCAAATCAAAAGGAGAGATAAGCACAAAGGAAATCTTTGACGCGATGGGCGAAGTGGTTTTTGAACCGGATCAAATTGAAAAGCTCTACGACAGCCTCGAGCAAATGAACGTGACTATAGTCGAGGATTTTGAGGACGTTCCTATCGAGGATATCAAGATTGACGAGAAAGAGGTCGAAGATGAGGCCGTTGAAGACGTAAACGCCGACAGCGTCGCAATAGACGATCCGGTAAAGGTTTACTTAAAGGAAATAGGCAGAGTTCCGCTTCTTTCTCCCGATGAAGAGGTCGAGCTCGCAATAAAAATAAAGCAGGGAGATTCGGCGGCGAAAAAGCGCCTGTCAGAGGCCAACTTAAGACTCGTTGTCAGCATAGCTAAGCGCTATCTCGGCAGAGGTATGCAGTTTTTGGATCTTATTCAAGAGGGAAATCTTGGACTTATCAAGGCCGTTGAAAAATTTGACTACACAAAGGGCTTTAAATTTTCCACCTATGCAACATGGTGGATAAGACAGGCTATAACAAGAGCGATAGCAGACCAGGCGAGAACGATAAGGATACCGGTTCATATGGTTGAAACGATAAACAAGGTGAAAAAGGTGTCGAGCCAGCTTTTGCACACAAACGGACATGAGCCGACAGCCGACGAAATCGCCGATGTGCTTGATATGCCGGTTGACAAGGTCAGGGAGATAATGAGGGTCGCGCAGGAGCCGGTGTCGCTTGAAACGCCGATAGGCGAGGAAGAGGACAGCCATCTCGGCGACTTCATTCCGGACGACGACGCTCCCGCGCCGGCGGACGCGGCTTCGCATACGCTTTTAAAGGAACAGCTCGACGAGGTGCTGGACACGCTCACGCCGAGGGAGGAAAAGGTTTTGAGGCTGCGATTTGGGCTTGAGGACGGCAGATCGAGGACGCTCGAGGAGGTAGGAAAGGAATTTGACGTTACAAGAGAGAGAATAAGACAGATCGAGGCGAAGGCGCTCAGAAAGCTGCGCCACCCAAGCAGGAGCAAAAAGCTAAAGGATTTTCTGGACTGAGGCGATTTTGAATGTTTACCATTGACGAAACAAAGGAAATGCTTGACGAGATAACAGATACGCTGCCGGAGCCGTTGTTCCGCGAGCTTAGCGGCGGCATCATTTTGCTGCCGCAGTACAAGATACACCCAAAGGCAGTCGACAACGACCTTTACATAATGGGCGAATACTCGCGCTCGTCAATAGGCGTACTTATAAAAATATATTACGGCTCCTTCGCTAAAATTTACGGCAACAGACCAAGGGAGCTTTACTATGAGCAGCTAAGGCGCGTGCTTGTGCATGAGCTTAGACACCACAACGAAACGCTCGCGGGCTACCGCGACCTTGTGCTATATGACGAGGATAGAATAGCCGAATATCTCAGAAAGAAGGAGAGAGAAAAAAGGCTGCGCGAGCAGAAGTCGGACGAAGGAGAGGCGAAAACAGAATGAACGAAGTACAGCAGCTCAAAGAATGGATAGACGAGAGCGACAATATAGTCTTTTTCGGCGGCGCCGGTGTTTCTACTGAGAGCGGAATACCGGACTTCCGCAGCACGGACGGACTCTATAATCAGCAGTATGACTTTCCTCCGGAGGTCATACTCAGCCATACCTTTTATGAAAAAAATCCGGAGGAATTTTTCAGGTTTTACCGAAATAAAATGCTCTATCCCAACGCCAGGCCAAACGCGGCTCACCTTGCGCTCGCCGCACTTGAGCGCGAAGGAAAGCTCAAGGCGGTTATAACGCAGAATATAGACGGCCTGCATCAGGCGGCAGGCAGCAAGCGTGTACTGGAGCTGCACGGCTCGGTGCTCAGAAATTACTGCGAGGATTGCCGCAGATTCTACGGGCTTGAGGCAATAAAAGACAGCAGCACAGTGCCGAGGTGCGAATGCGGAGGGCGGATAAAGCCCGATGTGGTTTTATACGAGGAGGGCCTGTGCGAGCAGACGATAGAGGAGAGCGTGAGCGCGATAATGGGCGCGGAGCTTTTAATTGTCGGAGGAACCTCGCTCAACGTATATCCCGCCGCGGGCTTTGTGAACTATTTCAGGGGAAAGCATCTTGTGCTGATAAACAAGTCGAAAACCCCGTTTGACAGTCGCGCCGACCTCGTCATACGCGAGCCGATAGGCGAGGTGCTCGGGCAGATAAGAGGGCAAGTAAAATAAAAAATTGCGCGCCGTTTAAAGCGGCGCGCACAAATTCTTAAAAAGGATATATCAGCCTTGATTAGTTTTACAAGGAACTCTACTTTTTTGGGAGCAACCGGCGAGGGCTTCTCACTTCTCCTGCGCTTTGAAACGCGGGGAATTTCGCGGCCTGCGGACTGCGACAAGGGGCGCTGCCCCCTTCTCCTCTGCCGCCTTTTGGAAAAAGGCGGGCAAAAACTTTTATTTTTATCCTGTTAAAACATGGCTCATAGACAAACGGCGCGCGTCGCTTAAAAGGGAGAGAAAAAATATGTCAAAATGCGCGATAGTAACGGGTGGCTCACGGGGAATAGGAGCGGCTGTGGCTCTTGCTCTTGCTGAGGAGGGCTATGACTTAGCTATAACATATAACGAGCGCACAGACTGTGCCGAGGACGTAGTAAGCCGCGCAAAGCGGCTCGGCGCAAGCGCCGTTTCCTTTAAGGCGGACGTTAAAAGCTATGACGGTGCGGTAAATGTCGTCGATAGCGTTATGAGGCGCTTCAAACAAATAGACATTCTTGTAAATAACGCGGCGATTTCCTCAACCGCGCTTTTTACCGACGTGTCGCCCGAAGATTGGAATAAAATAATATCGACAAATCTCACCGGCTGCTACAATTACTGCCGAACCGTTTTGCCCCATATGATAAGACGGCACAAGGGCTGTATAATAAACATAAGCTCCATGTGGGGGCAAATCGGCGCGAGCTGCGAGGTCGCTTATTCGGCGGCAAAGGCGGGCGTTATCGGCTTGACAAAGGCGCTTGCAAAGGAGGTTTCTCTGAGCGGCATAAGGGTGAACGCGATAGCTCCCGGAGTGATAAAAACAGATATGCTCGGGGAGTACACCGAGGAGGAGCTTGAGGCTCTGAAGGAGGAAACCCCCATTCAGCGGCTCGGCTCTCCGGAGGATATAGCGAACGCCGCAGTGTTTTTGGCAGGCGAGCGCGCCTCGTTTATAACGGGGCAGGTGCTCGGTGTAAACGGCGGTTTTGTAATTTAATGAAAAAAACGACCGCAGCGCGGCCGATTTCTTTTTTGTACGAGTGTCAATAACGGACTTATTTTCATATAGGTTTTATCGGCAGTTACACACATTTCTCACTCGCACATTTGTGATTCTTTTAATTTCTTCGTAGAATAATAGCATAAGGGAGAATTACAAATAAGATACAGATATTACATTTGCCTCAATTTTAAAGAGCGACGGCAAGGAGAATTTTCACTCACCTTGCCGTCGTGCTTTTTTCAAGGCTTTCTTTTGTCAGCTTGCTTAATGTTTCCTCGTTAGCATTATTATCTTTGCCGGGCTGACAATATTCGCTGTGAGCAATGAAAGAGTATCATTGAACTTATTGAACAAATCATTGAAGAGGGGCTATAAGTGATGCAAATATAAGACTGCTGATTAATGAAATTATAGTAAAAGAAAAGAACAAAAGCTTCAAATCCATATTAATGAAACAGAATAACCTGCATTATCAACAAGCATCAAAATATGCAAGAATATAATGAAAATCATGCAATAATTCATATTATAATTGAGATAATCTTAATAATTCTTTTGAGCGTTGCAGGAAACGATATAAATCTTGCAAATTTCTTGACTTTTCATCTGCGAAATGATATTATACTTACATAACGACGGACAAGGATGTTCATACTTTCTTGTCCGTCGCCTTTTTATTTATATGTGAAAAGGAGGAAGAATTATGGAAGCTTTGTACAGTTACGCCGATACCGTAAATGAGCTTTTGGCTCGTTATGGAGTAAAGTTTGGCATTTATAAAAACGGAATATTTAACGAACAACTTTTTCCGTTTGACCCTGTACCGAGAGTAATTACAAAATCAGATTTTGATATGCTTGAAAAGGGACTGCAACAAAGAGTAACTGCACTCAACCTGTTTTTAAAGGATATTTATGGAGCGAAAAGTATTGTAAGGGATGGAATTATTCCGGAGGAGTTTGTGTATTCAGCAAAGGGATTTTTGAAGCAGTGCGATGGGATATGTCCGCCAAAAGATATTTTTAGTCATATCTCCGGAATAGATTTGGTAGAGGGCAAGGATGGTAAGTGGTATATTTTAGAGGATAATTTAAGAGTACCTTCCGGTGCATCATATCCTATGATTGCCAGAAAATTTTGCCGCAGAAGCTCACCGGAAACCTTTATCAGAAATTCAATCGAGGATAACCGAGATTACGCAGATTTGCTTCGGGAAACAATGAACTATGTAAACAAGGGTGGAATTAATGTCATTCTTACACCCGGCAGATACAATGCCGCATTCTTTGAGCATAGCTACCTTGCGGAGCAAACAGGTGCTGTTCTGTGTACAGGAAGTGACCTCGTGGTTGAAAATGATAATCTTTACCATCTGGGATACAATGGTAAAAAACAGAGAGTTGGAGCTGTTTACAGAAGAATCAGTGACGAATACCTTGATCCAATGACTTTTCAGGAGGATAGCTTGATTGGTATCCCACACATATTTACCGCCTACAAAAAGGGCAATGTAGCTCTGCTGAATGCCCCCGGTAACGGTATTGCTGATGATAAGGGTATCTATTATTTTGTGCCTAAGATGATTAAGTATTATCTGGGTGAAGATTGTCTGACAAATAATGCGCCGACCTATCTTCCTTTCTTTGAGGACGACAGAAAATATGTGCTCGATAACTTTGACAATCTGGTTATTAAGGATGTTGCAGAGGCTGGTGGATACGGTGTTGTTTTTGGCAGCAAGCTGACAAAGGAAGAAAAAGAAACGTTTATTGCAATGATTAAATCTGAGCCAAGAAGATTTATTGCTCAAGAGGTTATAGACTTTAAGGATATAGATATTTTTGAAAACGGAGAGCGTGTGCCACGAAAAGCAGACCTGCGAGCTTTTGTTTTGTATGGCAAAGATGTTAAGGTATGGAAGTCCGGATTGACACGATTTTCAAGAATACCTGATTCATTTATAGTAAACAGCTCTCAAGGAGGAGGATTTAAAGATACATGGGTATTATCACATTAGAAAATCTTGACAGGCTTGTCTGGCTTGGACGATACACGGAAAGGGTGAATTCCACCATTCATATTTTCTTTGAGGGGTTAGATACTTACATAGACGGAAATGATACCTTTTACAAGGACTTGTGTAAAAGAATTGATATTCCGGAAGTTTACAATGATGCAAAGCACTTTATTGAGGATTTTCCATACAACGAAAACAACTATAATTCAATAATAAGCAATCTTAACAGAGCCTATGATAATGCAGTTGTTATGCGTGATTACATTGATACCGAAACCATGGCATATATTCAGCTTGCAATTTACGATATGCAGAGGGCAAAAAGTAAAGATTCATCTGTTTGGGATTTGTATTCGGTTGTAGATCATATTATGGGCTTTTGGGGTTGTGTGGATGACAGGGTGGATGACCAGATAATAAAGGCCGCCCTCAGAGCCGGTAAACGAATTGAAAGGGTTTATCTATATTTAAGTATTGATAAACCAACAGACGTGATTTACCGAGAAATTACCAAAATGGAAAATCGAATAAATGAAATAGGCATGAAGCATAACGCCATTGCTCTTGATACACTGAAAACTATGCTTCAAGAACCTAACTTTGATTACAGCATTGGCAAGCTGTTGTTTTACAAATTGTTTGAATAGCCGAAATTATAGTCTCTGCATATTTGAATTGCCGGTGTTTTAGTTGTATAATAAGATATATTTAACCTTCAAATATGAGAGGAAGATTTTTATCAATAAATTAGATTTTACTTATAAACTTCATAATGATTTCAGTACAGATATTATAGACCACCACTTTACCTTAAAATGTGTTCCCTGCAACAATCAAAGACAGATAGTTGAAAGTATAGGCATTAAAATAAACAGCGAAGAAAATTTCACCACACATTATGATTCCTTTGGCAACATTGTGCTGAGCGGCAGTATATTTTCAGAACACAACAAATTTGATGTAGAGGTCGCAGGTACTGCTATTACCGATATGGAAATATTTGAAGATACAGGCGAAGATGAAGTGCAGAACGGCATTTTCAAATATCAGACAAAGCTTACCATGCCTTATGAGTGCATAAATAATTACAGCGAAAGCTTGAATGTTGATTTGGAAAACAACTACAATACCGCGCTTGATATAATGCGAAGACTTCACGAGGATATGAAATACAAAAAAGGCTCAACTGATGTTGGGACAACAGCCGAGTATGCGTTAAAGAATAGGTGTGGGGTTTGTCAGGATTATTCACACATAATGCTTTCGCTTCTGAGACTTCGCAATATTCCAACAAGATATTGTGTAGGAATGATATCCGGGGAGGGTGAAACTCATGCATGGGTTGAGGTGCTCTCGAATAAAAGATGGTATGGCTTTGATCCGACAAATAATCTATTAGTTGACAAAAATTACATTAAAATATCCTCAGGTAGAGATGCAGCAGATTGCAGTGTAAACAAAGGTATATTTAAGGACTCAGCTTTACAGCAGCAGACAATATCTGTTCTTGTTACACAGCATACCGCATAAAAATGCATCCGCTTTTAGTTTACTTAAGCAGAGGCACACCCTCTGCTTTTTATTTACTATATTTATAAGGAGTAGAAAGATGATAAAGGTAGCGTCAGTAAATCTTCCAATTGACGAGGAATTGGTTATAAAAAAAGAGAGAATAGTGCCGCTGAATCCTACGGGCAACGAAAAAAGAATCAGTATTGTAACGGGTACTCATGGAGATGAGCTTGAGGGTCAGTATATCTGCTACGAGCTTAACCGAAGAATAAAGAACAATCCGGAGTGTCTGAAAGGTATTGTTGATATATACCCGGCGCTTAATCCATTAGGCATAGACTCTATAACAAGAGGTATTCCGGCCTTTGACCTTGATATGAACAGAATATTCCCCGGTTCAGAGAATGGTATAATGGCTGATTATTTGGCACATAAAATAGTGGAGGATATTAAGGGTAGTGCTTTGTGCGTTGATATTCATGCAAGCAATATATTCCTTATGGAAATTCCGCAGATACGAATAAATGAGCTCACCAAGGACGAGCTTGTTCCTCTTGCCAAAATGATGAATGTCAATTTTATCTGGGTGCATAGTGCCGCTACTGTGCTTGAAAGTACCCTTGCATATTCTTTAAATGATATCGGTACACCAACTCTTGTTGTAGAAATGGGAGTTGGTATGAGAATTACCAAAAGCTACGGTAACCAGCTTGTTGATGGCATTCTAAACACAATGAAAGAGCTTGGAATGTGGACGGGTGAAGTAAATAAGGTGTGTGAATCTATAGTATCATATGATGAGGATTTTGAGGTTAATTTTATTAACGCATCCTCGGCAGGTGTGTTTATTCCTGCCACAAAGCACTGGGGAAAGCTAAAAAAAGGTGATTATGTAGGTGATATAGTAGACCCGCTAACAGGCGAGATTCTTGATAAAATCACATCCCCCTGCGATGGCATACTATTTACTTTAAGAGAATATCCAATATGTGACGAGGGTTCGCTTATTGCGAGGATTCTTGAAAGGGATGATGAGATATGAAAAAGACTATTCTGTATGAGATGAAAAACCTGTATCGTGATGATATGAGGGTTACAGGCTATCAGTTTGGCGAGGGTGAAAAATCCGTTTGTGTTGTTGGCAGTACACGAGGCAATGAAATTCAACAGCTTTTCACCTGTGGATTGTTGGTAAAAACTCTAAAGAAAATAGAAAAGGCCGGTCTTATAAATGATGGTAAGAGCATTATGGTAATACCATCAATTAATACCTCGTCAATGAACATTGAAAAACGATTTTGGCCTACTGATAACACCGACATTAACCGTATGTTCCCCGGTTACGCTTTAGGAGAAACCACACAACGAATTGCCGGCGGAGTATTTGAAAAAATCAATGATTACAAATATGGTATTCAATTTGCATCATTCTTTATGTCCGGTAGATTCTTGCCGCATGTAAGAATGATGATGACAGAAAACACAAGTATTGAGGATGCGAAAAAGTTTGGGCTGCAATATATAGTAAAAAGAAATCCTCGTCCATTTGATACAACTACACTAAACTATAACTGGCAGGTGTGGGGTACTAAGGCATTTTCGGTTTACACTCACGAAACGGCAAATCTCGATGAAAACTCGGCTATGATCGGTGTATATGCGGTGCTTAATTTCCTATCGCAAACAGGAATCATAAACTACTCTATGCACAGAGGCTATAATTCAAGTGTCATAAATGCAGACGAAATGTATGACATTCAGACTCCGATAGCAGGCATATTTCAACCTCTTTGCGAGGTGGGTGACAGTGTTTCTAAGGGACAAGTAATATCAAAAATAATTGATCCATATGAAGGGAAAACACTTGCGGAAATTAAAGCTCCGGAATACGGAAACGTTTTCTTCATGAACAACAAACAGCTTGTATACACAAATCAAATACTTTTTAAGCTGACTGATGATTACACAATAATCAGAAAAGCAGAGAATAGTGAACAATAATAATAATACCAAAAACCTCATGAATGGCGTAAGTGCAATTACCATTTATGAGGCTTTTCTTTTATAGAAACAAAAATGATTGTTTGTTAATATAGAATCAAATAAAAGAGGTATGATTACCTATTTTGTTTATAGAGGAGGATAATGAAAATCAAGAAAACTTCTTTTTAATAATTTCATAAAGCATATCAGCTGTTTCTTCGATGCCTAAAAAGCTTGAGTCAATGAGTATATGCCTTAGCTTTCTGTCGCCACGGACGCTGCCTGTGATTAGCTTATGATAGTTATGTCTGCACCTGTTGATATGTGCTATTTTTTCAGATGCCTCTTGAGCAGTACAATTTTCTCTTTCGATAATGTGCCTGATTCGGTATTCATACGGAGAGTAAATAAAGATATTCATTACATCATCTCTATCTCTTAGAATATAGTCTGCACATCTGCCAACAATAATGCATGACTCGTTTTCGGCAAGCTCTTTAATGTGTTTTTTCTGCAGCTCATAAACATCCTTTGCTTTAATTTTTGATGGAGTACCCTTTGTATTAGGAGAGGCAAAGTCCTTAATAAACTTTTTATCCGGGTTTTCATCGAGCTTAGCTATTGCTTCTGATGTAACCCCTAATTTTATCGCTGCGGTATCAACAAAGTAGTTGTTATAGTATTCTACATTAAGCAGCTTTGAAAGTCTTTTGGCAATCTCACAACCTCCACTACCATACTCTCTTCCTATGGTAATAACGAAATGCTTCATAATTAGTCCTCCTTAAATTTACTTATAGCAAAGCTTAGTTGTTAATCTTATCAAACAGCTGTATTCTGCTGCTTATACCCATCTTTTTATATATACTGCTAATATGCTTTCTGAGAGTGTTTGTAGTAATAACCAGTTCCTCGGAAATATCTTGAACAGTTTTTTCTGTAACAAGTCTTTTTAAAACACATATTTCCCTGCGACTCAACCCATACTTTTGTCCGCAATCTCGAATGTCCTGTGACGAAAAATGTACTGCTTTGTTCCTCTTTTTATATAAACATAAGGCAAGATGATCTTTGAGTACGTCAAGAACAAATGTGTTCTCATATGTAAAGTCATCTTTGCCTTTTTGTCTGAATAATGAAATTGTACCTAAAAAAATATCTTTGTATATTATGTTAAGATGAAGTGAATAATGCCAATTATTCTTTGCGTATATCTGTTTGTAGTATTCGGTGGCAACCCTCACCTTTTCGGAAATCAAATCACTTGCTCTGTATACCATGCTTTTTCCGGAAAACATGATACCTTCCGAGTAATCAAGATCTTTTTGATTATTAATATAAAACTCAATTTCAGTCTCCGGATAATTATATGTAACATAATCTACCAACTTATGTGTATCACTTGAAGAACTGAGTATGAAGGTGCCACTGTCAAAATCTATGATTTCTTTAAGCTGTACAAGAAATATGTTTCTCATCTCATAAAGATTGTCAATACTGTAAATCTTATATACCAACGAGTTGAGGACTATCCATATGCTGTTATTTATCATATATATGCCTTCATTTCTTGATATCATTTTACTTGATTATAACACAAAAATGAAATTTAGCAATACAAATCCTGCAAAATGGATAATTAAGAGCATTAAATAATTAATTTTAGGTAGTTAGTAATTATATCGAATTATCAAGTAGTATCTTTGAACCATTTGTTGCAACAATCATTGACTTTTGGGCTTTGCGGTGATATTCTCAAATCAGCAAAAAGATAGTTGTAGTTAAGCAAAGGCGCTTTATCTTAGTATAAAGCACCTTTTTGTTTTTGCTAAATAATGCAATATTGCAAGTTTGAAATTGCATTATTTCATTAATCGGTGTGGAGGACATGAAATGGAAAATATCAAAGAACCTGTTAAAAATGATATTGAAATATCAATAGAAAACGTAAGTATGACCTATCAGGCGGATAATGGTACTGATGTAAAGGCTCTTACCGATATTAATCTACAAGTAAAAAAAGGCGAATTTGTTGCACTGTTAGGCCCTTCCGGATGTGGAAAATCTACTCTTCTTAATATAATTGCAGATTTGCTTCATCCTACAGAGGGTAATGTTATTGTAGGCGGAACAACTCCAAAGGATGCTCGCCTAAAGCAAAGATACGGCATAGTGTTCCAGCGGCCGGTGCTTTTTGATTGGCGAACAGTCCAGAAAAATGTAGAACTTCCCCTTGAAATAATGAAGTGGAAGAAAGAGGATAGAAGAGAAAGAAGCACCAAGATGCTTGGTCTTGTAAATCTTTCAGATTTTGCCAACCATTATCCACAACAGCTATCGGGTGGTATGCAGCAAAGAGTAGGTATAGCTAGGGCATTGGCAATCAATCCTGAGATATTACTTATGGACGAGCCATTTTCAGCACTTGATGAGTTCACTAAGGAAAAGCTTCACGAGGACATTCTTAGAATCTGGAGAAAAACTCATAAAACTGTTGTATTTGTTACACACAATATTCAGGAAGCAGTATATTTATCTGACAAGATTGTTGTTTTATCTCCTCATCCCGGCAGAGTATCAGCAATAATTGATGTAAACGAAACCCTGCCTCGACCAAGAGTGCCGGAAATGAAAACAGACGTCGCTTTCAATCAGCTGGTATTAAAAGTTAGAAATAGCTTTGAGGAGGTGTAGTTATGAGGAAAAAACATAAGTTCCCTCCAAAATGGCTGGTTACTTCGGTTTGGATTATTGGATTTCTTCTGCTTTGGGAATTTGGTGCATTTTTAGTTGAGAACAATCCTAAAATACAAAATCCGGAGTATATACTCCCTCATATGTGGCAGATATTCGCATCCTTTTTTGATACTAACCTAACCACAGCAACGCAAACTCCATTTCAGGTAGTTCTTGAGGCTTGCGGCGCTACTCTTTCCAGGGCGGGTATAGGCTTTCTTATAGGTCTATCGGCAGGATTCATTCTAGCTTTACTAATGAATTTAAGTCACATTGTTGAAAAGGTGGCTTTTCCGTACCTGATGCTTATTCAGGTAATTCCAATTTTAGGTTTGGCGCCAATTATTCTGGCACTCACAGGAGATATAGGAATAAGCCGAATGGTAATTGCCGCTATACTCACCTTTTATCCTGTTTCCGCAAATACATTGGCAGGATTCAAGTCTGTTTCTACGGAGCAAAAGCAGTTAATGTTTAATTACGCCGCAAAAATCCCGGTTACATATTGGAAGCTAATGTTCCCAACCTGTATTCCTTATTTCTTTACAGGATTAAAAACAGCAGCACCTATGGCAATTACAGCTTCTATTCTTGTTGATACCCTGCAGGGTGACGGCGGCTTGGGTTGTGCATTGTCTCAATCATTAAAGCACAATACAACTATATATGTTTTCTGGGAGATAGTGATAGCAGCTGCTGCGGTAGGTATTTTCAGCTTTTATTTAATGGGTATGATAGAAAATATGGTATCTCCTCTGCAAAGAATAAACAGAAAGTTAAAGAGGGGTGACAAGGGATGAGACATTTTTTAAAATCCAGAAAGTGTAGAATGATTTCTTCTGTTATGTATCCGGTGCTTTTTGGTGTAATAATATTTGTGCTGTGGGAAACTCAAATTCTGCACTCAATCATGAATACGTCAACAGATGTTTTACCTGTTCCATCAAAGATAGCAAGCGTTATCGGAGAAAACATCACAAAGCTTATGGGTAACCTTTGGATAACTACTGTTCCTACATTAATCGGTTTGGCGGTAGGTTCAGCTCTTGGTTATGCCGTTGCAGTTATTGCCAGTATCTTTACCAAATGGGGCGGCGGCGGAATAACATTAGTAAGCTGTTTTAATGCGGTTCCCATAGTCGCATTAGCTCCTATATTCAATAATTTGTGCAAGCACGTTTCAACTGACATAGGTACCAGAGGAATGGCAGCAAAGGCTTTAGTTGTTATGATGCTTTGTATGGCTTCAATGAGCATAAATGCATTTAGAGGACTTACTGAGCTTCCGCCATTTTCAACCGATATGATGAAATCCTACGCAAGCAGTAAAAGGGTAACCTTTGTAAAGCTAAGGCTGCCGAACAGCGTTCCTTATATTTTTACGGCACTAAGAGTTTCAGTTCCGATTTCTGTAATCAGTGCGTTGGTATCAGAATACTTTATTGATACCAGAGAGGGTTCTGCAACATTTTGTCCGGGTCTTGGCAGAATGATCAGAGATACTATTTTAAAATGTCAGTATTCAGCAGCATGGTCATATATAGCAATAGCATGTTTGCTTGGCATAACATTATTTGTAGTGCTTATGATTTTTGAATCAGTTATGTTAAAGAACCGCCAAAAGCAGTAGGTTCTTACATATAAATTCTATATTTTTTGGAAAAAGGAGTATTATTATGAAAAAGAAAAATGCAAAAAAAGTATTAGCACTAATGACGGCGGCATTAATGGCATCTGCGTCATTTGTTGGATGTTCCGGCGATACATCTTCAAGCGCTTCCTCCGATGCCTCAACATCAGCCGAAAGCAAAACAGCTAAGCTTATGGCTGCTGCGGAAGGTGCAGTAGGTAACTGGGGTCTTGGCAACGAGTATGAAATTCAGGCGCTATTACGGAAGTATGGTTACGATACATCATATATATCTCAGGCATTCGATATGGACGGCTTCGACACAGATGAAATTTTGCTTGCATCGGCAATGACATATAACGAGCTTGGTCTTGTAAAGAACAGCTACGATGGCGGCTATAATTACGGAGATACAGTATCAGTTATTGATATGAATGAAGAAGGCGTGGCAATGCTTGAGGACATGCTATTCTGTACAAAAGACTTTGCGGAAAAGAATCCGGAAACAGTTAAGGCGTTTGTATATGCTTCTATGAAGGGTTGGGCATATGCATGTGCAAATACAAAAGAAGCTGCTGAAATCTGTTACAAATATGGCTCTTCTGTATCCCCTGACCATCAGGCGTATATGGCTGATGAGTCCGCAAAGCTGGTTTCAACTGATATGAGCGGCAACACGGTTGACTCAAGCGCATATGGCTCAATCGATAAGAACGCAGTACAGCAGACGCTTGACCTTTGTAAGAAATATATGGTTTTAGATGATTCAACTGCTGCAGATAAACTAAAGAATATGACAACGGAAGATGTTTATAATGATACATTCATCAAAGATGTTATCGAGCTTTTAAATAGCAATGAAACACCTTCATTTAAGCCGGAAAAGAAGGAGGTATCCATTCAGCTTAAGTGGTTGCCGGATGCACAGTTTATGGGATATTATGTTGCACTTGACAAGGGCTACTATAAGGAGGTCGGCTTAGATGTTAAGGATAGCGATATTGTTCCGGGCGGTGGCGATGTTGGTGAAACAACAGCCGTTTCAAATGGTACTGTTGATTTTGGCGTAACATGGGTATCTAACCTTATCAGTGCAAACGCAAGCGGTATGGATCTTGTAGAGGTTGCTCAGGTCTTCCAGCGTTCAGGTCTTGTTCTTGTCTATAAAAATGAATGGGCAGCGAGCAACGGCGTTGATTAAGCTTTCTTCTAATCACAAAATAGGTTTCAATTCGTCCTAAAGGGGCGAATTGAAGCCTGATTCAATAGCCAAATGTATCTTTGACTATTGAATCAGGCTAAACATAAAGGAGGAATTGTTATGGGTTTAATAATTAAGAATGGTACTATTGTCACACCTACACAGACCTACAAGGCTGATATTGGCGTAGAAAACGAAAAGATTGTTGCTATAGGTGAAAACCTATGCGACAATAACGCAAAAACAGTGGATGCATCAGGCAAGCTTGTACTTCCCGGTGCTATTGATGCGCATACGCATTTAGAAATGCCGTTTGGCGGTACAATCTCTGCGGATGATTACTTCGCCGGTACAAGAGCGGCTGTGTGCGGCGGCACAACTACAGTTTTTGATTTTGCACTTCAGGATTTTGATGAGTCCATGGTCGATACCATCAAACGAAGAGATGCACTTTGTGCCCCAAAAGCAGCCTCGGATTATGCGTTTCATATTGGAGTAAAGGATGTACATGGAGACTTAATTAACACAATGAAGGATGCGGTAGATTATGGCGTATCTTCGTTTAAGGTGTTTATGGTATATGATTTTGGTGTAACCGACGGTGTTTTTTATCAGGTGTTGGAAAAGGCAAAAAGCTGTGGTGCATTAATCGGGGTTCATGCCGAGAACAACGATATGGTAAATATGCTTTGCAAAAAGTTCATATCTGAAGGCAAAACTGACGCCTGGTATCATTATGCTTCTCGTCCGGAATGGGTTGAGGGCGAGGCGGACGAGCGAGCAATTCAGTGGGCAAAATCACTTAATACTTCCTTATATATAGTTCATCTGGCAAATAAACAGGGTGTAGAGGCTGTTACCAAAGCAAAACAAGAAGGTTATGCCATATATGCCGAGACCTGTCCTCAGTATTTAGAGTTTACATCAGATGTATATAAACGAGATGATGCCAGAAACTTTGTATGCTCTCCTCCGATGAAAGGAAAGGAGTCGCAGGATGCTCTATGGGCAGCTATTAAGCGAGGCGACATTGATACTATTGCTACCGACCATTGTCCATTCCAACAGCACGAAAAGGATTGGGGTAAGGATGACTTTACAAAAATTCCTAATGGTTGCGCCGGTATTGAAAATATGTACCCGTATATGCTTGGAAAGGCTAATGATGGTGTAATTTCATTTAACAAGGTAGTTGAAATCTGCTGCGCTAATCCGGCCAGCATCTTTGGATGTACAAGCAAAGGCTCCCTTGACATTGGCAAGGATGCCGATATTGTATTATACGACAAGGATAAAAACTTTACAATTTCAGTTGATAATATGCATTCTGATTATGATCATACCATTTGGGAAGGCAAGGCAATTCACGGCTACCCTGTGCAAACATATCTTAGAGGACATCTGGTATATGATAATGGTGAGTTCGTTGGTGAGAAAGGTATGGGCAAATTCATAAAGAGAGCGCCACACCGACATAAAACAAAATAAGTATTGAAGGTTTTTAGGAGTGATGTTATGAGCTTTACTTTCTCTCAAGAGTCCGCAAGATGTTTGCTTTGTCACGATGCTTCTTGTACAAATGCTTGTAACCTTGGACAGCAACCGGATAAATTTATAAGAAGCCTTAGATTTGAAAATACATACAATGCACCAAATTTTATGGCCGATTGTGTAGCCTGTGGTGCTTGCGAAAGAGCCTGCATACATCCTGATATGCCGATTAGGATTCGTGAGCTAAAGAAAATGTCAGATGAAATGATAGAGCCCTTGGTGGCTGACGATGTTGATCTTTCTATTGATTTTATGGGGGTTAAGTGTGAAAATCCGTTTTTTCTATCTTCATCTGTTGTAGCATCAAATTACGAGATGTGTGCAAAGGCTCTTGATATGGGATGGGCAGGTATAGTGTTCAAAACTGTAGGTATCTATATTCCGGACGAGGTTTCACCAAGATTTTTCGCCAATGGTAAAGAGGGGACTCCGTTTATCGGCTTTAGAAACCTTGAACAAATCTCCGATCATAGCTTGCAGGAGAATATAAACTATCTAAAAAAGCTCAAGGAGGACTATCCGGGCAAGGTTATTGTTGCGTCTATTATGGGTCAAAACGATGAAGAATGGGCATATCTTGCAAAGACCTTTTCAGAGTTCTGCGATATTATCGAGTGTAACTTTAGCTGTCCACAGATGGCGGCAGAGGGGATGGGCTCAGATGTAGGACAAAATCCTGAGCTTGTTGCCCATTACACAAAGATAGTAAAGAAAAATTCCGGAGTGCCTGTTTTAAGCAAGATGACGCCAAACTTAGGCAATATGGAAATACCGGCCTATGCTTCTGTAAAGGCGGGAGCAGACGGAATTGCAGCTATAAACACTATAAAAAGTATTACGGATATTAATCTTGATAACAACTGCTCAAAACCGGAGGTTAGTGGAAAAAGCTCAGTCTCAGGATACTCCGGAAAAGCAGTCAAGCCTATTGCACTTAGATTTATTCACGATATGGCGACTTGTCCAAAACTAAAGGACATACCGCTAAGTGGAATCGGTGGCATTGAAAGCTGGAAGGATGCAGTAGAGTACATATTGCTTGGATGTGGAAATGTCCAAATTACGACAGCGGTTATGCAGTACGGATATAGAATAATTGATGATCTGATCAGCGGTATGAAGTCGTATATGGCCGAGAAAGGCTATAAATCAATCGAAGATTTCAGGGGTATAGCGATAGAAAATATTGTAACCGCAGATAAGCTGGATCGTAGTACGATTGAAACTCCGATTTTTGATAACGAAAAGTGCATAGGCTGCGGCAGGTGCTATTTAAGCTGTTATGACGCCGGTCATCAAGCTATTGATTGGGACAGCGAATCGCGCAAGGTATCGCTTAATCCAAATTGCGTAGGATGCCAGCTATGTATGCTTGTATGTCCTGTTAGTGCGATTAGCAAAGGAAAACGATTTCCTAAAATAAGATAATGATTTTATGGAGGCTATTATATGAATGGTTTAGAAATAAAGGAAAAACAAACTAAATACTGTCTGCAGTCATGGTCAAAGCAAAGGGGTCTTAATCCTATTCCTATCGAAAAGGCTGACGGAATTTATATGTGGGATTTCGATGGAAACAGATATTCAGATATGTCTGCCCAGCTTGTAAATCTAAATATAGGTCATAACTGTGTTCCGGTTCAGGAAGCAATCAAAAAGCAGGTTGATAAATATTGTTATCTCTCACCTGCATACGGCTCAGAGCCAAGAGCAGAGCTCTCTGAAATGTTAATTGATTTACTTCCGGATAACTTTGGGAAAATTTTTTATACCAATGCCGGTGCTGATGCAAATGAAAACGCAATAAAAATCGCAAAGATGTACACCGGCAGACAAAAGGTCTTTTCGAGATATAGAAGCTACCACGGCTCTTCGTTTGGCGCGGGCAATCTTACAGGTGAGCCAAGACGATACCCATTAGAGCCGGGTATTACGGGATTTGTAAAGTTTTTTGATCCTTACGTTTATCGTGAACCTATTGAATTTGAATCAGAGGAGGCTGCTGCAAGTTATTATCTTGCAAAGCTTGAGGAACAGATCAACTATGAAAACCCATATAACATTGCTTGTATTGTAATGGAAACAATAACAGGTTCAAACGGTGTAATTATTCCTCCGAAGGGTTATTTGCCGGGTGTTAGAAAGCTGTGCGATAAGTACGGAATAGTAATGATTTGCGATGAGGTAATGGCCGGGTTTGGCAGAACAGGTAAAATGTTTGCATTTGAAAACTTTGATGTAAAGCCTGATTTAGTATCCTTTGCAAAGGGTGTAACCTCTGGTTATGTTCAGCTTGGCGGTGTGGCTGTGTCAACTGAAATTGCAGAATTTTTTGATGATAATCAGCTGTCATGCGGACTTACATACAGTGGACATCCTCTTGCCTGCGCCGCGGGTGTTGCAACTTTAAATTTCTATAAGGAGAATAATATACTTGAGAATGTAAATAAATCCGGCAAGGTATTAGCCGATGAGCTTGAAAAGCTAAAGTCTAATCATCCTTGCGTTGGTGATGTAAGATATATCGGCTTATTCTCGTCAATTGAGCTGGTTAAGGATAAAACGACAAAGGAAGCGCTTGTACCATATGGCAAAGATCCGGATGGAGTTATGGGCAAAATTGTAGGTATGCTTAAATCAAAGGGATTTATGACATACAGTCATGAAAATATGATTTTTGTTTCACCGCCGCTAATTATTACGCCGGAACAGGTTAAGGAAGAAATGACGAAGGTTGATGAAATTTTATCAGAGGTTGATAAAACACTTTAAGAGGTAAGTTATGGGATATTCATTTGCAATGCCAAAAAAAGTATTTACTGGTTATAATGCCTTGGAAAGGGCTCGGCCTGATATTGCCCGACTTGGAAAAAGAGCATTTATTGTGACAGGACCAACTGTGGTAAATCTTGAAATATTTACACCGGTTACAGATTTTCTTGACAGTCTTAGTATAGAATACAAAGTGTTTTCGGAAATCTGCGGCGAGCCAACTGACAAAATGATAGAGGCTGGCGTTGAATGCTTCAAGACTAATGGCAGCTTTGATTTTATGATAGCATTTGGAGGCGGCAGTCCTATTGATTCAATGAAGGCGATTAATGCTATTGTATCAAATGGCGGTAAAATCTTTGACTATTTAGGTAAAACAATAGAGAAGTGCAATTATCCTATGGCAGCTATTCCAACAACAGCGGGTACAGGTAGTGAGGCTACAAAATTTACTGTAATTACAGATACAGAAAGAAATATAAAAATGCTTCTTGCGGGAGATTGTCTTGTTCCTGATTATGCATTAGTGGATCCACAGTTTACTGTTACATCTACAAAATCAATTACTGTAGCTGCGGGTCTGGATGCTTTTTGTCATGCAGCCGAGAGCTTTACTTCAAAAAAAGCTCAGCCATTGACAGATGTATTGGCGTTATCGGCAGTTAGCAGAATTTTCAAATATCTTCCAATCGTATGTAAGACCGGAAGAGATATAGCTGCCCGAAATCAAATGGCTATTGCCGCGCTTGAAGCGGGAATTTGCATTAACAATGTATCAGTTACCCTTATTCATGGCATGAGCAGACCTATAGGGGCCTTGTTCCATATTCCGCATGGGTTAAGCAATGCAATGCTATTACCTGAATGTTTTAGATTTGCAGTGGATGGTGCTTATAATAAATTTGCTCAATTAGGCAGAGCTTGTGGTGCTGCTGATTTGACAGATGATGACGTTACAGCGTCTAATAAATTCATTGAGGGTATAGAATGGCTGTGTAAAGAATGCGGGGTACCAACATTGAGTGAATACGGAATAAAAAGAACCGACTTTATGGCTGTCGTGGATAAGATGGCACAGGATGCAATTAATTCCGGCTCACCGGCAAATACGATAAAAGAATGTACCGTTGACAATGTAAAATCAATTTATAATAAGTTATGGCAGTAAAGGAGATATACAATATGTATAAATGCAGTCTTGAAAGAATGAAGGATAAAATTGCAACCTTTTCACAGTTTGGCGATGCAGGACACGGTGGCATTACGAGGTATTCACTTTCGCCGGCAGCCTTGCAGGCAAGAAATGAATTTGAGAGAAGAATGACCGCTATTGGGGCAACTATCGAGGTCGATGATGTAGGCTGTATGTATGCTACTATTAACGGCAGCGATCCGTCATTAAAAAGAATCGTTATGGGGTCTCATGTTGATTCAGTTAAAAATGGTGGTAACTATGATGGTATATTGGGTGTTATGTCAGCTATGGAGGTTTTAGAAACTGTAGTTGAGCAGAATATTCCACATAAACATCCTCTAACAGCTATGATTTGGACTAACGAGGAAGGTTCTTTATATCCGCCGGCTATGATGTGTTCAGGAATTATTTGTTATGATTATCTTCCGGAGGATATCAGAGGAAAGTTTAAATTTGAGGATATGATGAAATCGAAATCTATTCTTGATAACAAATCAACCTTTGGTGAAGCACTTGAAAAATCAGGTTATAAAGGAGATAAAAAGTATAGAATCTCACCTGATAATTACAAGTGTATGTTTGAGACTCACATTGAACAGGGTCCGATTCTTGAAGATGCAGGAAACGATATCGGTGTAGTTGATTGTGTTTTGGGTATGTTTAACTACAGAGTTAGATTCTACGGACAGACAGTTCATGCAGGAACATTTCCGATGCCAAAGAGAAGAGATGCGTTCTATGCAGCTTCGTTAGCTCTTTGCTATATTCACGAAGAAATTGATAAGTTAGGTATATCGGATTTAGTGTACACAACCGGCGAGGTTGTATGTCATCCATGCGTACATACCTGTGTACCGGACTTCTTTGATTTTTCTATTGATGCAAGGCATGAGAAGCCTGAAGTGCTTGAAAAGGTTCTTGCCATTGTAAAGTCCTGCGCCGAAAAGGAATGGAACGGTTGCAGATGTGAAGTGGAAAAGGCTTGGAACAGAGATACCGTTTATTGGGATAAAGAGCTTGTTTCATATGTAAAAGAAGCTGCAGAAGAAATAGGCGTATCTCATCAGTATATTCACTCAGGCGCCGGTCATGATGCTCAGTTCTGTGCCTATATGATTCCAACCACAATGATATTTGTTCAGTCTAAAGATGGATTATCACATTGTGAACCGGAATTTTCTTATCCTGAACACTGCACAAGCGGTGCAACAGTTATGCTTAACGCAGTTTTGAAAGCAGATAAGGTCGATTAATCTCAGTGTTACATATTTTAAACCACAGCATCCATATGTTATGGGTGCTGTGGTCAGACTGTAGAAAAACCCGAAATCCGGCAGCATCGGATTTCGGGTTTTTCTACAGTCTGAAACGACCGCAGCGCGGTCGATTTCTTTTGGCAGGGGCAGAAGGACTTGAAGTTGCAGGCAACCCCTCTTGCGGTGCCCGAAAAATGTTTCCGCTTGGGGCGCGGACATTTTTCGACCGCTGCGCCAACCCCGCCTCGCTGTTTCGCCCACAGGGCGCGCTCGGCGGCGTTGCCCGGCACGCTCCGCGCACCTCGGTGTAAGGCTCTATCTTTGTAAAGAAAACGACCGCAGCGCGGCCGATTTCTTTTTGGCAGGGGCAGAAGGACTTGAACCCTCGGCACGCGGTTTTGGAGCGGCTCTGATAGAGTTTTAAGTGAAAACACCCCTAAATTTTTGTTGATTTTTAACATTAATCAGTATAGTGAATTTGTTGATAATGCTTAACATTTTTCATCTGCTACGAGATTTTAACGATTATTTGCCGTAACAAATGGTGGAACAAACTGCCGACCAATATTCATCAAATCAAACAATAAACTGCCAAATAAAACTGTTGCTTTTCGTGTTAATTCTTTTTTATTATCGCATGTTTTACAGAAATGTCAATAGTCGTTATTATTATTTGGCGAGGTGAAATGAATATGAAAAATTCGAATTATCATTTATATCTTACCGACGATGAATACAGCCAGGTAATTCATAGTTTAATTGAACTTAAAACAATTTTATACAAGCAGGTAAATATACAGATGTTGTTGACGACTTGCTTGTTCGTTTAATTTCAGCCAAGAAAAAGAATATAAAAATTCGCATCAAAAAATGAATATATTATAGTGTCTACCTACTCGGTTATTGGAGTAGGTATTTTTTTTGAAAAAATTTTTAAAAATACCCTGACAAATGGGTACCCTTTGTCCAAATAGGTGAAGAGGTTATTTTTTCGAGCAATCGGAAAGACCTTTTCGCTGAACTTTGACAACTGAATATACACTTCATTAAGACTTTAATTCTGATGATGTGCAAAAGCATAAGCCACAGCAGCGGTACGCCACGACCTTTCCAATTTGAAAGTGAGCGCTAACTCCGCCTGCAAGTATCAGGTTGCCCCTGATATGGCGATGACAGTCAGAATGACAATGATACTCCTGTACGCAGCTCGAAGAGTTCCTTCGAGGGGTGCGATTCCCGTGCAACGGTAAAGCAGACCGTTACTTAATGAAGTCCCAGATAGATTTATCTATCCGCCGGGGGTGTTGAGGACAAGTACGGCGGAAAAGTTACATAGCTGTTTTTGCAGGACAGCTATTACGGTGTAAAAACCTTAATGCACCGTGACAAAATTTGAAAGGAGGAAAACGAATGCCAAACTGCAAAACTATTGCTATCTGCAATCAGAAAGGCGGTGTCGGAAAGACGACAACCACAATGAATTTGGGTATTGGATTGGCTATGCAGGGCAAAAAGGTACTTCTTGTTGACTGCGACCCACAAGGCGATTTAACCGCTTGTTTGGGCTGGCAGAGGGTTGATGAGATACCTGTTACTCTTGCTACAAAAATGCATGATGTAATCCGTGACGACAGCACAGATGCTACAAGCGGAATACTTCATCATAACGAAGGTGTTGACCTGATACCTTCCAATACAGACCTGGAAGCGTTGGAAATGTACCTTGTTACGGCAATGAGCCGTGAGAATATTCTGAAAAACTATCTGAGTAAGGTGAAGTCCGGCTATGACTATGTTCTGATTGATTGCAGACCTTCACTCGGTATGCTGACGCTAAATGCATTAACGGCGGCTGACAGCGTTGTTATTCCTGTTCAGGCGCAGTATTTGCCTGCAAGAGCAATGACGCAGCTTTTACAGACAGTTTCCAAAGTGAAGTCACATACCAATCCTAACTTGTCTGTTGACGGTATTTTGCTTACGCTTGTTGATAGCAGGACGAACCTTGCCAAAAGCACGGTGGATGCAATTCGTGACAACTTCGGAAGTGTAATCAGGATATATAAAACGAAAATTCCGATTGCAGTAAAAGCCGCAGAGGTAACTTCCAAGGGCAAAAGCATTTATGCTTATGAGCCGAGCAGCAA
>CANRNQ010000007.1 GCA_947632045.1 uncultured Clostridia bacterium | reverse complement strand
AAGCTCGTAAAGGGATATACGGAAAAGCAGTGGGGCAGAGATTGTAAGGACTTGCCCGCGTTCATAATAAAGCGCCTTCCCGTGCGATTGACCTTTGACAACAACTACTTCAACGCGCTCTATCAGGGAATCCCCGTAGGCGGATACACGCGGCTTGTCGAGAATATGCTTGAAGGAATCGAGGTGCGGCTCGGTATTGACTATCTTGAAAACAAGTCGGAGCTTGATAAGCTCTCGGAAAGCGTAGTATATACCGGAGCGATAGACGCTTATTTCAATTACTGCTTTGGTGCGCTCGAATATCGCTCCGTCAGGTTTGAAAACGAGGTGCTGGACAAGCCCAATTTTCAAGGCAACGCCGCAGTAAACTATACCGACCGCGAAACGCCGTGGACGAGAATTATCGAGCATAAGTGGTTTGAGTTCGGCAGGGATGAAAGCGGCCGCGAGTTACCCAAAACTGTCATAAGCCGCGAATATAGCAGTGAGTGGAAACAGGGGGACGAGCCATACTACCCCGTAAACGACGAGAAGAACAACGGGCTTTATTTGGAGTATAAAAGCCTCGCGGAGAAAGAGAAAAACGTCATATTCGGCGGCAGGCTTGCCGAGTATAAATATTACGATATGGACGCGGTTATAGCGTCGGCGCTTGAAATGGGCAAAAATGTTATTGGCTGAGCGCTATGCTCGGGCGATTTTAGCAAAATAGGAAAATAGTAAAAATAAAGACTAAGTATGGAGGAAATTAATATGTTTAAAAAACCTTATGTAATAGCCGAGGCAGGCTGCAACCACATGGGACAGATGGAGATAGCCAAGGACCTCATCAGAACGGCCGCGCACTTTTGTAAAGCCGACGCGATCAAATTTCAAAAGCGCTGCCCAAGGGAGCTGCTTACCGAGGAACAGTATAACGCGCCTCACCCCAACCCCGTAAATTCATACGGCGATACTTACGGCGCGCACAGAGAATTTTTGGAGTTCACCGTAGACCAGCACGCACAGCTCAAGGAATGGTGCGAGGAGGCGGGAATAACATATTCGACTTCTGTATGGGATATGACGAGCGCAAAGGAAATAGCCTCGCTGAAGCCTGAGTTCATAAAAATTCCCTCGGCTTGCAATACGCACTTTGAGATGCTCCAGTGGCTCTGCGACAATTATCAGGGAGAGATCCAGCTCTCATTCGGCATGACGAGTCACGACGAGGAGGAGCAGATAGTAAAGCTGTTTGAAAGTAACGGCAGAGCCAAGGATTTAGTCCTTTTTAACTGCACATCGGGCTATCCCGTTCCGTACAAGGACGTTTGCCTGCTTGAAATCACCCGTATGCGTCAGGCTTATGAGGATAGGGTAAAGGCAATCGGCTTTTCCGGACATCATCTCGGAATAGCGGTAGACGTCGCCGCTTATACCCTCGGGGCGAGCGTCATAGAGCGACACTATACTATCGACCGCACATGGAAGGGAACAGACCACGCCGCTTCGCTTGAGCCGGAGGGAATACGCGACCTCGTGAAGGAGCTTAACGCGGTACACGACGCGCTTGCATATAAAGAAACGGAAATACTTCCGATAGAGCAGGTGCAGAGGGACAAGCTGAAATACCGCAAGCATTAAGTCTTTGAAATTCGGGTGAGGAAATGAAAGAGAAATTATCGCGCTTTATCGTTTCGCCGGATATATCGGTTTCTGAGGCGCTGAAAAAAATAGATGAAAATAAAAAGGGCTTTGTTTTAGTACTTGATGAGAACGACGTTGTGCTTGGAACTCTTACCGACGGAGATATAAGACGTTTTTATCTCAAAGGGAATACCTTTGAAACAGGAATAGAGGGCGCGTATAAGAAAAAATATATAGCGCTTACCGTAGACGATGGGCTTTCCTTGGCGATAGATTTGTTCAAAAATAATTCCATAGAGTTTTTGCCGATATTGGACGAGAATAAAAGACTCGTTAATATTATAACAAAAAGGCAAATGCACTCGCTTCTCCTTCAGGACATACAAGCCGATCTTACTTATGATTTTCTAACGCTTGACGAGGATATAGTGGACTATGAAATATTTCAAAGACCGTGGGGCTTCTACAAGACCACCGTTTTCAACGAGTATTTCCAGTCCAAGGTTATCAGCGTGCGGCCAAACTCTCAATTGAGCCTTCAATCGCATAACCACAGAGAGGAGCATTGGGTTGTAGTCCACGGCGAGGGAACTGTGCAAATAGGGGAGTCCGTAATTGAAGTAAAGTGCGGCAGCTATTTGTTTATACCAAAAGGGTGTAAGCACAGGCTTGTAAACAGTAATGATAAGGAATCGCTTATTATCACAGAGGTGCAAATCGGCGACTATCTCGGAGAAGACGATATAATTCGCTATGAGGACATTTACGGCAGGGCATAAGCGAGCCGTGCCGAAAGGAGCAAATAAATGAAAAACGATATTTTATCCACGATAACAAAGAACGCTGTATATGCGATTATTCCTGCGCGTTCCGGCAGTAAGGGTGTAAAAAATAAAAATATAAAATGTCTGCTTGGCTATCCGATGCTTGCATACTCAATAGCGGCAGCAAAGCTTTCTCAGAGAATTGACAGAGTTATTGTATCAACAGATTCAGAACGCTATGCGGCAATAGCAAAATATTACGGAGCAGAAGCTCCGTTTATTCGTCCGGCTGAATTGGCGGACGATAACGCAAAGGATATTGACTTTATGGAGCATCTTATAAATTGGCTGTATGAAAATGAAGGAAGGGTACCGGAATGGTTTGTTCACCTAAGACCCACTTATCCGTTAAGAGATCCAAAAGTAGTTGAAAAAGCAATTTATACTATGAAGAATGACAGCAGTGCCTCCAGCCTGCGATCGGCACACATAGCGAGCGTATCTCCGTTTAAATGGTTTTTGCGCAGTAATGACGGTTACTTTAAGCCCATGTACGATGATATGACATTGGATGATACAAATAAACCGCGGCAGATATTTCCGGACGTGTATATTCCCGACGGCTATGTAGACCTGCTCAGCACAAGCAACATAGTGCGAAATGATACTATCCACGGCGATAAAATGATAGGATTTGTCGTTGAAGACGGAGTAGATGTTGATACCGTAAAGGATTTTGAAAAATTGGAGGAAATAATGCCGCAGCAGGACAATCCTCTCATTTCATATTTAAGCGAGAACTTCAAACCATTGGAGGAGGTCGGGCTATGAAAAAAATACTTATTACAGGACTGGGCAGTATAGGACAAAGGCACCTTAGAAATATTAAGCGTGTATATGGAGATTCATTTGAGGTGATTGCCTATCGAACAAGGCGTTTACAGCAGACATTTTCTGACAATATGACCATACGCGATGGAGTGAATCTTGAAGATGAATATGATTTAAGGGTCTTTACCGATTTGGATAAGGCGTTGGCAGAAAAGCCCGACGCTGCGTTTATAACAAATATCACCTCAAAGCATATGGACACGGCTTTAGCTTGCGCAAATGCCGGATGCGACTTGTTTATAGAAAAGCCCCTTTCGGATTCTATGGATAATATTGAAGAGCTGAAAAGGCTTGCCGATGAAAAGAAACTGAAAATTTTTATGGGCTTTCAAAACAGGTATCATATATGTATAAAAAGAGCCAAAGCGCTACTGTCGAAGAATGCAATAGGAACGATATTATCTGTCGATTGTGAATTTAGCGAACGTGTGACGACTATGCACAGTTATGAGGATTACAGGCAAACGTATATGGCGCGTTCCGATATGGGCGGCGGACCGATTTTAAATCTTCAGGTTCATGATTTGGATTTGCTGAGATATATGTTTGGCGAGCCGACAGATGTATTTTCTTTAAACATAAAAAGCAACGCATTAGATATAGACGTTGAATCGGGAGCTTCGTCTATATACAGATTTACAAATGCGGATAATAACGCATTTCCCGTTTATACGCATACTGATTTTTTGCAGTATCCTCCGTCACATAGGTTTAAAATAGTAGGCGAATGCGGAAGAATAGAGATAGACATGAACTCGGCTGCCTTAAAATTGGTTGTTGACGGAGAAACAGCTTCAAATACAACATACAAGGATTTCCAAAGAAACGATATGTTTATTGAAGAATTAAAAGACTTTATTGATTGCCTTGAGGAAAGCAAGGAAAGCAAAATAGATTTGACAGACGGTATCATGAGCCTAAAAATGGCTCTTGCGGCAAAAAAATCATATAAGGAAAATAGAGTTGTAAAGATGGAGGAGATATTATAATGGGTCGTTATATGGACAGATTCAGCATAGAAAATAAGGTGTGCGTGGTAACAGGCGGCGGTGGGCTGATTGGAATGAAGCATACCGAGGCAATTATGGAAGGCGGAGGTATTGCAATATTGCTCGACGTAGTTCCAACGGGTATGGAGAGAGTAAAGGATGAGATCCGCAAGGAATACGGAGAGAATAAAATCGTTGAAAGTTATGTTGTGGATATAACAGACAGAAATGCTTTGGAAAAAATTCGCGACGAATTATTAGAAAAATACGGACATATTGATGTGCTTATCAATAATGCAGCCAACAATCCAAAGGTGGAGTCTAAATCGGATAATCTCAAGGCAATGAGATTTCATGATTTTCCGGTTGAGCTATGGAATCAGGATATAGCCGTAGGGCTTACGGGAGCAATGCTGTGCGCTCAGGTTTTCGGAAAAGTAATGGAGGATCAAAAATCGGGTGTAATTTTAAATATATCATCTGATTACGGATTGATTGCACCGGACCAGAGAATTTACCGTAAAGAGGGTTTACCTGAGGATCAGCAGATTATTAAACCTGTTTCATATTCTGTAGTAAAGCACGGTATTATAGGGCTTACAAAATATTTAGCGGTTTATTGGGCTGACAAGGGTATTCGTGTAAATACACTCTGTCCTGCCAGCTTATCAAACGGACAGGACGAGGAGTTTGTAAGCAAAATCAGCAAGTTGATTCCTATGGGCAGAATGAGCAGGCCCGACGAATATGTATGCACCGTGTTATATATGATTTCCGACGCCACAACATATATGACGGGATCTACGGTTATACTTGACGGCGGCAGAACGAGCTGGTAAAGAGAGTGCGATATGAAAATAATTGTTTTAGAGAATGCGGAAGATGAAGTTAAATTTTGCGAGCATATCAAATCGTTAGAAAAAAACAACAAAGCCGTTGATTCATCAAAAATAAAAATGCTGCTTACCGACTGCGACGGCTGTCTTACTGACGGTGGAATGTATTACAGCGAAAACGGAGATGAATTAAAAAAATTCAACACAAAGGACGGAATGGGCTTTTCCCTGCTTAAAAAGAAGGGCATAATTACCGGTATAATCACGAGTGAAAACGTTGAATTAAATCGCCGCAGAGCCGAAAAAATGAATGTTGATGAGCTTCATATGGGTATTACAGACAAGCTGTCGGTTATCGAGAAATTATCAGAGAAATATAATATACCATTGGATGAAATAGCTTATATAGGCGACGATATAAACGATCTTGCCGTTATAAAGGCGGTCGGCTTAGGCTGTTGCCCCGCCGACGCTATGCCTCAAATCAAGTCGGCAGCCAAATATGCGGCGAATGCGCGTGGCGGAGAAGGCGTAATACGCGAGGTCGCGGAGTTGATTTTAGCGCCAATGGCATGACAAGGAGAAATTTAAAGCTAACTTCGATGATTTAAGAATAGTATAACGGGAGTGGAAAAGGTTGAGTAAAGAACACTATAACAATATTGACGGTCTGCGTTCTTTTGCCTGTTTAGGCATAGTTGCACTACACTTGCTTTCAGTAGATTCGCAATTTATGTTAGACGGTATATGTAAAAATATAGTCGGTTAAGAAAAATATTATTATGAAGTGATACTTGTAAAATACGATAAAATTTGGCACGAATTAAAGCGCTGCATGCAAAACTGCGTGCAGCGCTTTTTAATGCTTCACTCGCGGAAGATAAGGTGTTGTTTTTTGCCTTTGCCCAAATCTTAGCTTGCTAAGATGCCTTAATTATTTTTTATCTGTTTTCGCAATAAAATATTTTCCCTGAACACTCTGCTTTTATCTGTGTCAAGGATAATGTGTATAGGCGTATTTCGCCTTTAATTATCCTCTCCAACTGTTGCGCTCGCCGCGGTCGCCGCCTCCCCCTCCGCGCGCGGATACGTCATTCCGTTTATATAAAGCGTGTCCTCGTCAACGTACCAATGCTTGAAGTCGGCTTTGTCGGCGCTGCCCGCCCACTCAAAGTTCAGCTCGTCGTCCGAGGTGTAAACGCTCATGGTGATAGAGTTGTCCTTGGCTATCTTGTATTCGCCGGCCGTGCCGCCTATGATGCAGGTGTTGTCGTCGTTAAATTCGCACCAGCTTTGTCCCATGTAACTCCAGTTGCCGAGGATAAGCTCCTTTGGCGGCTTAGAACCGCTGTCGGAACAGCCGAAGGAAAAGAGCAGAATGAAAACGGCTCCGATTAACGCCGCAATCGGCTTGTATGCTTTGAAAGTTTTTATGCCTTTAATATTTTGTGCGATGTTCATTATAGTTATCTCCTTTATATTATTTGTTATATATTTGTTATAGATTTTTCGCAGCGGCGCATTATCTTCGCGCGCTTATAAAGTCTTGCTGCGATTTTAATAGTAGAATGAACGGGGCGCAATGTCAATAAAAATTTTAAGAATATCTTTTTGCGGCTCGTCTCTTGCGGCTCTGTGATTCGCGCTCGCTGTCGCATTTCCGCGTTTTAAGATTTTGCGGGTTTAAGGTTCGGGCGGCGACCGGCGCGGCGCAGCCGCGCGGAAAACGCGGCGGGAGCAGGGTTTTTCCTCTGTCGGGGGAGTCGCGCCGCCGCGTTTTTGCCCGCTTGCCGCCGCAGGCGGGAAGCGGGCGGTCGCCGCCCGTATCTGCGTCGCCCGCACAACGCGGCCGAGAAATATAAATGCGACAGCCCTACACGCTCAAAATGCACCTTAATCGAGTCTGCATAAGCGTAATATAAATATAATCGCCGAGCCTGCGCCGCCTTAAAACGCCGTTTACACCGAGCCTGCAAGCCCGATAATTAGAGACTCGCAAAGCTTTGAAAATTTTGATTGATTTTTTTCCCGTTTTAAGTTAAAATATTATGATGGTGATAGTTATGAAAAGCGTTTTGATAATAACCAAAACGGAACGAAGCATGACTCCGCTGAAAGAGCTTATGATAAGCGAGGGCTACAGCGACGCCGCCTGCGCTAACAACGCCGAAACGGCTCAAGAGCTTCTGCGCGGCAGAGCCTTTGACGCGATAGTCGTAAATACGCCGATACTCGGCGGCGGAGGAATAGATTTGTCCGTTGAGCTTTGTCGTAGCACGCGCGCCGGAGTGTTCGTGCTTTTGAAGAGCGAGGTATATGAAAAATGCTTTGAGGCGCTGGAGGAAAAGGGAGTTTTCGCGTTAAAAAAGCCCGTAAACCTCACCGGCTTTCACCGGTGCCTGCGAACCTGGGAAATTTCAAAAAAGAGGCTTGGCTTTCTCGAGGCGGAAAACACAAAGCTGAAGCATCAGGTTGAGGAGATGAAAATAATCAACCGTGCGAAATTCACGCTGATGCAGTGCCTGACCATGAGCGAGGAGCAGGCGCACCGCTACCTTGAAAAGCAGGCGATGGATATGCGCATCAGCAAGCTCGATGTGGCGCGCAGAGTGCTGAGCACATACGAGCTGTAAGCATACAAAAACAGACTATTTGAAAGGAATTGATTCTATGAGCCGCAAGGCGTACCTGATACTCGAAAACGGCAGGACATTTGAGGGAACAAGCTTCGGCGCTGAGAAGGAAGCGCTCGGAGAGCTCGTCTTTACGACGGCAATGACAGGATACCTTGAAACACTAACTGATCCGAGCTACTACGGTCAGGTAGTTATTCAGACATTCCCTTTGATCGGAAACTACGGGGTAATTCCCTCCGATTTTGAGAGCAAACACCCCGCGCTCAAAGCGTATATCGTAAGAAACAGGTGTCAAGAGCCGTCCAACTTCCGTTGCGAGGGTATCCTTGACACTTTTTTAAAGGACGAGGGAATACCGGGAATATACGACCTTGACACAAGAGCGATAACAAGGATAGTGCGCGAATACGGCGTTATGAACTGCAAGGTGACATATTCGCTCGACAATTTGGAAAAGGATCTTGATGAGATAAGGAGCTACAAGGTTACAAACGCGGTCGCCTCGGTGTCGAGCGGAGAGCGAGAGGAGCTTAAGGCGGAGAACGCAAAGCGCCGCGTTGTGCTGTGGGATTTCGGCGCAAAGGGCAATATAGCAAGAGAACTCGTAAAGCGCGGCTGCGACGTAACGGTCGTTCCGGCGAATACCACCGCCGAGGAGATACTCGCGCTGAAGCCGGACGGAATAATGCTCTCAAACGGCCCCGGCGACCCGCAGGAGAATACGCAGATAATAAGCGAGCTTAAAAAATTGTGCGAGAGCAAGCTGCCAACCTTCGGCATCTGCCTCGGACATCAGCTTCTCGCCATGTCGCAGGGGGCGAAAACGCACAAGCTCAAATACGGTCACAGAGGCGCTAATCAGCCGGCGACCGAAACCGAAACGGGCAGAGTTTATATCACAAGCCAGAACCACGGCTACGCGGTTATGAGCGAAACGCTTCCGAAAAACGCGAGGGAGAGTTTTGTGAACGGAAACGACGGCACCTGCGAGGGAGTAAGCTACAATGATATGCCGGCGTTCTCGGTGCAGTTCCACCCCGAGGCGTGCGGAGGGCCGCTCGATACGGCGTTCCTCTTTGACAGGTTTATTTCAATGATGGATCAATAAATCACGGCTGCTGAAAGGAATGTGACAAATGCCACTGAATAAGAATATTAAAAGAGTAATGGTTATCGGCTCGGGCCCTATCGTTATAGGACAAGCCGCTGAATTTGATTATGCGGGAACCCAGGCTTGCCGCGCGCTCAAGGAGGAGGGGCTTGAGGTAATACTCATAAACTCGAACCCCGCCACCATAATGACCGATAACGCGATGGCGGACAAGATATACATAGAGCCGCTCAACCTTGAAACGGTCAAAAGGATAATTAAAAAGGAAAAGCCCGACAGCCTGCTGTCGACCCTCGGCGGGCAGACCGGCCTTACGCTCTCCATGCAGCTTGCGAGAGAGGGCTTCCTCGAAAAGGAGGGAGTTAAGCTCTTGGGAGCCGACCCCGACACCATCGACAAGGCCGAGGACAGGCAGATGTTCAAGGACACAATGGAGTCCATCGGACAGCCGGTTATACCGTCAAAGGTAGTAAACGACGTCGAGTCGGCGGTTGAATTTGCACAGGAGATAGGCTATCCCGTAATAATACGTCCGGCGTTCACCCTCGGCGGAACGGGCGGCGGAATAGTAAACAACGAGGAGGAGCTGCGCGAGATAACGGCCAACGGACTTGAGCTTTCGCCCATAACCCAGGTGCTTGTAGAGAGATGCATCGCGGGCTGGAAAGAGATAGAGTTTGAAGTGATGCGCGACAGCAAGGGCAACGTTATCACAGTCTGCTCAATGGAGAACCTCGACCCGGTAGGCGTTCACACGGGCGACAGCATAGTTATAGCCCCGACGGTGACATTGTCTGACAAGGAGTATCAGATGCTCAGGAGCGCATCTTTAAATATCATATCCGCGCTCGGAGTAGAGGGCGGCTGTAACTGCCAGTTTGCGCTCAATCCCGAGAGCTTCGAGTACGCCGTAATAGAGGTAAACCCGAGGGTATCGCGCTCCTCGGCGCTCGCCTCAAAGGCGACCGGCTACCCGATAGCTAAGGTGTCGGCTAAGATAGCGATAGGATATACGCTTGACGAGATCAAAAACGCCGTTACAGGCTCGACCTACGCCTGCTTTGAGCCCGCCCTCGACTACGTTGTAGTTAAATTCCCCAAGTGGCCGTTTGACAAATTTGTATATGCCAAAAGAACGCTCGGAACGCAGATGAAGGCGACGGGAGAGGTTATGTCAATCGCCCCCACGTTTGAGCAGGCTATAATGAAGGCGGTCAGGGGAGCGGAGATCTCGCTTAAAACCCTGAATCACGAAAAATTCGTGAATATGTCGGTGGAAAACCTCAGAAAGCGCCTTGAAATATGCGACGACGAAAGACTCTTCTGCGTTTATTCCGCTCTCAAAAAGGGCATAACGGTCGAGGAGATACACGAGATAACCTTGATAGACGAGTGGTTCTTATATAAGCTGCTCAATATAATCGAGCTTGAAAACGAGCTTGAAAACGCCGCAAAGGGCGAAGGGCTTACGCGCGAGCTTTATATGCGGGCGAAGCATATGGGCTTTTTGGACGAAACAATAAAGCAGATAAGCGGCTGTGAAATAGAGGAGCCCGCGGTTCCCGTATATAAGATGGTAGATACCTGCGCCGCTGAATTTAAGGCTGAAACGCCGTACTTCTACTCCACCTTTGACGAGGAAAACGAGGCGGAGGAGTTTATAGAGGAAACGAACGACGGCAAAAGGACAATAATCGTTTTCGGCTCAGGCCCGATAAGAATAGGGCAGGGAATTGAATTTGACTACGCCTCGGTTCACTGCGTGTGGGCGCTCAAGCAGGCGGGCTTCGACGTTGTAATCGTCAACAACAATCCCGAAACCGTTTCCACCGACTACGACACCGCCGACAGGCTCTACTTTGAGCCGCTGACGAACGAGGACGTTATGGGCGTTATAAAGACCGAAAAGCCGTACGGAGTTGTCGTTGCCTTCGGCGGGCAGACCGCGATAAAGCTGACGGGATTTTTGAGCAGGCAGGGCGTTAACATACTCGGCACCTCCGCCGACAGCATTGATATGGCCGAGGACAGAGAGCGCTTTGACGAGCTTCTTGAAAAGCACAAAATAAAGCGTCCCCAGGGCGTGACCGTTATGACGACCGAGGAGGCGCTCGACGTTGCCGACAGGATAGGCTACCCCGTGCTGATGCGCCCGTCGTATGTTTTGGGCGGTCAGAATATGATAATCGCCTACAACAGCGACGATATAATAGAGTACATGGCTATTATTCTTTCACAGAATATAGAAAACCCGATACTCATAGATAAATACCTGATGGGAACAGAGCTTGAGATAGACGCTATATGCGACGGCGAGGATATTTTGATTCCGGGAATCATGGAGCATATAGAGCGCGCGGGAGTTCACTCCGGCGACTCGATAGCCGTATATCCGGCGTGGAACATAAGCGACGAAATGACAAGGAGAATTATCAAAAGCTCAAAGGATCTCGCGCTTTCGCTGAGGACAAAGGGACTTGTGAATATACAGTACCTCATCTACGGCGGCGACCTCTATGTTATCGAGGTCAATCCGCGCTCGTCGAGAACGATACCTTATATAAGCAAGGTGACCGGCGTTCCCATGGTGGATCTCGCCACAAGGGCTATGCTCGGGGAGAAGCTCGAGGATATGGGCTATGGCACGGGGCTTTACAAAAAATCTCCGTATGTCGCCGTAAAGGTGCCCGTATTCTCGTTTGAAAAGCTTATAAACGTGGATAACCACCTGGGGCCCGAGATGAAATCCACCGGCGAGGTTCTCGGCGTAGCCGGAACGCTCGAGGAGGCGCTCTACAAGGGACTTACGGGCGCGGGCTACAAGATGACGAAATCCGGCGGCGTGCTGATAACGGTAAGGGATTCCGACAAGAGAGAGATAGGCGACCTTGCGAAGAAATATGCAGAGCTCGGCTTTGAGCTGTATGCAACAAGGGGAACGGCCTCGGTTTTGAAGAGCTACGGCATAAAGGCGCACGTTGTCGATAAGATACACGAGGCTGAGGAAAACACCCTTACGCTTATAGAAAGCGGAAGGATAAGCTATGTTATCTCGACCTCGTCAAAGGGAAGAATACCCTCGCGCGACAGCGTAAAGATACGCAGAAAGACCGTTGAGAGAAACATTCCCTGTCTTACGTCGCTCGACACGGCTAACGCCCTTGCCGAATGTCTGAAGAGCAGATATTCGCCGAGCAACACTGAGCTTGTGGATATTAACCATATGAGGAGAGAAAAAGTGAAATATAATTTTACAAAGATGCACGGCATCGGAAACGACTATATATATTTTAACTGCTTTGACCAGATGATAAACAACCCTGAGGGACTTAGCGTTCGCCTGTCAGACAGGCGCTACGGCATAGGCGGCGACGGAATAATCCTTATTTGCCGCTCAGATGTAGCCGACGCTAAGATGAGAATGTTCAACCTTGACGGCTCGGAGGGCAAGATGTGCGGCAACGGCATACGCTGCGTCGGAAAATTCCTTTACGACCACAACCTTGTTGACACGAGCAAGGATACCGTATCGGTTGAAACGCTCAGCGGAATAAAGACCCTCACCGTATATAAGCAGGACGGAGAGGTTAAGAGCCTGCGCGTTGATATGGGCAGGGCGGAGCTCGACCCGAAGAATATACCCGTAGCTATGGATAAGGACAGGATAATCAACGAGCCTGCGTTGATAGACGGCGAGGAATACAACATAACCTGCGTATCTATGGGAAATCCGCACTGCGTTGTATTTATGGAGGATATAGACGGACTTGACATTGAAGCGGTCGGGCCGAAGTTTGAGTTTGACCCGCTGTTCCCCGAGAGGGTGAATACGGAGTTTGTAAGCGTTATTGACGACCATACCATAAGAATGAGGGTATGGGAGAGAGGCAGCGGAGAAACATGGGCGTGCGGCACGGGAGCCTGCGCCGCGGCTGTTGCCTGCGTTGAGAACGGACTTTGCCCGAAGAACGAGGACATCACGGTAAAGCTCAAGGGAGGAGATCTTGTTATACGCTATACCGATGAGACCGTATTTATGACCGGCGCGGCTGAACGCGTATTTGACGGAGTTATAGAGCTTTAAAAAAAGGCTTGGGCGGCTTGCGCGGCGAAGCCGGACGGGGCGGCGACCCGGCGCGAACGCGCCGGGAAAAACGCGGGGAGCAGAGCCCCTGCCCCGATTCGGGATTTCGCCTCCCGCGTTTTTTGCTGCTTTCCGCGCAGCGGAAAGCAGCGGTCGCCGCCCCGTCCGGCGCGCCGCGTGCTGTGATACGCGTAAAGACGTTGAGCGCGTCCGGCAGAAGCAGATACCTTATCAAAAGACAGAAAGAAAGGATTTTTGGGGAATGACAAAATATATATTTGTGACGGGGGGCGTTGTGTCGGGCCTTGGCAAGGGAATAACGGCGGCGTCGCTCGGAAGACTTTTAAAGGCAAGAGGCTATAAAATAGCGGCGCAAAAGCTCGACCCGTATATAAACGTCGACCCGGGCACCATGAGCCCGTTCCAGCATGGCGAGGTCTATGTGACCGAGGACGGAGCCGAAACGGACCTCGACCTCGGTCACTATGAGCGCTTCATCGACGAGAACCTGAACAAATTTTCAAATCTTACGACAGGCAAGGTTTATTCAAACGTCCTCGAAAAGGAGAGGGCGGGAGATTATCTCGGAGAAACGGTACAGGTAATTCCCCATATTACCAACGAGATAAAGAATTTTATTTACAGCGTGGGCAAAAAATCGAACGCCGACGTGGTAATAACCGAGATAGGCGGAACGGTGGGCGATATAGAGAGCCAGCCGTTCTTAGAGGCTATCAGACAGGTCTCTCTCGAGGTGGGTCAGGATAACTGCATCTTTATCCACGTTACTTTGGTCCCGTACATAAAGGGCTCCGAGGAGCATAAGTCAAAGCCGACCCAGCACTCGGTCAAGGAGCTGCGCTCAATCGGAATAAATCCGGACATAATCGTTTTGCGCTGCGACGAGCCGCTTGAGGAGAGCATATTTAAGAAAATAGCGCTTTTCTGCAACGTAAAGCCGGACTGCGTAATCGAAAATATCACCCTGCCGGTTTTGTATCAGGCTCCGCTCATGCTCGAGAAAAACAATTTCTCGGACATAGTGTGCCGCGAGCTGAAGCTCGACAGCAAGCCCGGGGATATGACGGAATGGCTTGAAATGCTCGAGAGGATAGAGTCGAGAAACAAGGAGGTAAGCATAGCCCTCGTCGGAAAGTACGTCCAGCTGCACGACGCTTACCTTTCCGTAGCCGAGGCTCTTCACCATGCGGGCTATGAAAACGCCGCCCATGTAAATATCAAGTGGGTGGACGCGGAGCTTGTCACGGCATATACCGCGGACGACCTTCTCGGCGACTGCGACGGAATACTTGTTCCGGGCGGCTTCGGCGACAGAGGAATAGACGGCAAGATAACGGCCGCAAAATACGCCCGCGAGCACGATATACCTTATCTCGGCATCTGCCTCGGTATGCAGACGGCGGTTATCGAGTTTGCAAGGAACGTGTTAAAGCTCGACGACGCGAACAGCGGCGAATTTAATCCGAACAGCGAAAATAAGGTAATAGATTTGATGCCGGATCAGCTCGGAGTAGTGGATATGGGCGGCACAATGAGGCTCGGGGCATATCCGTGCAAGATAAAAGCGGGCAGCCGTATGGCTGAGGCCTACGGCAAAAGCGAGATCACAGAACGCCACCGCCACCGCTATGAATTTAACAACGAGTTCCGCGACGAGTTCGAGGAAAACGGTATGCTCGTTACGGGAACGTCGCCGAACGGAATGCTTGTTGAGGCGGTGGAGATACCCGATAAGAGGTTTTACGTCGGAGTGCAGTACCACCCCGAATTTAAGAGCAGACCGAATCACGCGCACCCTCTGTTCAGGGAGTTTGTAAAGGCGTCGATTGAAAACAAAAATAAATAAAAGAGCGCATAGGCGGCTCTAAATTGATTTTGAAAGGGAGAGAAAAATGCCACAGATCAACGAAAACTTTTTAAAGCTTGAAAAGAATTATCTTTTCATAAATATCGCAAAGAGAATAAACGAATATATCGAGAAGAACCCCGATAAAAAGGACAATATAATAAGAATGGGAATAGGCGACGTAACGCTCCCGCTCGCGCCGTGCGTTGTTGACGCGGTAAAAAAGGGCGTTGAGGAGATGGGCGTTAAGGAAACCTTCAAGGGCTATGAGGACAGCGGCACGGGCTATGACTTCCTCAAGGAAGCGGCGTCGAATTATTATAAGAGCTTCGGCGTAGACGTTCCGGCGGACGATATAAGGATAAGCGACGGCGCAAAGTCCGACTGCGGAAATATAGTTGATATATTCGGTGAAAAGAATACCGTTTTAATTTCCGACCCGGCGTATCCGGTCTATGTCGATTCAAACCTTATGAGCGGCAGAGAGGTAATATATATAGACTCTACCCGCGAAAACGGCTTTAACGCCGTTCCCGATAAGAGCGTACACGCCGATTTAATATATCTCTGCTCGCCGAATAACCCGACGGGAGCGGCCTTTACTACAGCTCAGCTCAAGGCATGGGTCGATTATGCTCTTGAAAATAAGGCGATAATAATATACGACGCGGCATACGAGGCGTTCATAACCGAGGACGACGTTCCGAGAAGCATTTTCGCGATAGAGGGAGCGAAAAGGTGCGCGATAGAGATATGCTCGCTTTCAAAGACGGCTGGCTTTACCGGACTGCGCTGCGGATACACGGTGGTTCCGAAGGAGCTTGAGGTCACGACGGACGACGGCACGGTCGTAAACGTTTCTCAGATATGGGGCAGACGACAGGGCTCAAAGTTCAACGGCGTTTCTTATCCCGTTCAGTGCGGGGCGGCGGCTGTGTTCTCCGAGGAGGGCCAAAGACAGTGCAGAGAAAATCTTGAATATTACAAGGAGAACGCGAGGATAATCGCGAGCGCTCTTGATGAACTCGGCATATGGTATTCGGGCGGCAAAAACTCGCCCTACATCTGGCTTGAGTGCCCCAATAATATGGGCTCATGGGAATTTTTCGACCTTCTGCTCAACGAGGCGAACGTGGTAGGCACGCCGGGCGCGGGCTTTGGTAGAAACGGCGAGGGCTATTTCAGGCTCACCTCGTTTGGCAACCGCGACAACACAATAGAGGCTATGGAAAGAATAAAGAAGCTCCTTTCAAAATAAAAATTTGTGATAGGTTATGTGAATACAATACGATTTAGAAGGAGGAACAGGAATGGCTAAGAAAAAATCCCAGTTTCCGACGTACAAGGGCAAGCCTCTCGTGCGCGTGGGCAACGATCTTTACTATGGAAATATGACCGAAAAATATGTGGTGAGGCTTAAAGTCAAGTCCACTAAAATGGTGAACGACCTTGAGGTTGCGGACAAGGTGACGATACAGCTTATGTGTACCGATCCGGATATTCCGCCGCGCAAGCAGGTCGTAAAGTCGAGCGAAAAGCAGGGGCTTTATCTCGCCATGGATATAGGCGAGATATGGCTTGACCGCGCTTTAAATGAAAAATAATAGTACACGGATAATGTGCGCGGGGAGCGAAGGCTCCCCGCTTTATTTTTATCCGCTCATAGACCTCTATACGAGGGCAAGCGCCGCGCTTCGCGCGGCGCGGGGGCGGCGACCGCGCAGCTTCGCTGCGCAGAAAACGCGGCGGCACAGGGCAGCTTTCCTGTCGGAGATCCTCCCGCGCCGCGTTTTCGTCCCCTTTCCGCCGCAGGCGGAAAGGGGACGGTCGCCGCCCCCAAACCCCGCTCCGCATTTAGAGCTTTCTTTTCCTTGCAAAAATACGCCATTAGTAATATAATGTTAATATCTGCGGATCATTTTGGCAAAGGATAAACTCCGAATAACAGACCGCCAAAACGAGCCAAAAACGATCCAAAAACAATAACAGGGGTGTTACATATGAGAATCGTTGTTCTCGCGGGAGGACTAAGTACGGAAAGAGACGTTTCCATAACCTCGGGCTGCCTTGTGGCGAACGCTCTGCGAAAAAAAGGACATAATGTCGTACTGCTCGACGTGTTTATGGGCTATGAACAGGACGAATGTGATATAGAAAATCTCTTTGAGAGCAATTACAGCTTTACAGCGAACGTGCCGGTCGGAAACACCGTGCCCGATATAGAAAAAATAAAGGCTTTAAGAAAGGATAAATCAGCCCGCTTTTTGGGGCGCAACGTCGAGGAAATATGCAGGAGCGCAGATATAACCTTCCTCGCCCTGCACGGCGACGTCGGCGAAAACGGAAAGCTCCAGGCGACCTTTGATCTGCTCGGAATAAAATACACGGGCTCGGGAAGCCTCGGGAGCGCGCTTGCAATGGATAAGGGAGTGTCAAAGAGCATATTCCTCTGCAACAATATCTCCACGGCGGCGGGAGAGGTATATACCAAAGCCGACCTTGAAAGCGGTGCGGCGGAGGGCTGGAGCAGCTTTCCCTGCGTTGTAAAGCCCTGTTCGGGAGGCAGCAGCGTCGGCGTGTCGATAGTAAACGACAAAAACGAGTACATGGGCGCGATGAACGAGGCCTTCCGTTACGAGGACGAGGTGCTCGTCGAGGAGTATATTAAGGGCAGAGAGCTCTCGGTGGGGCTGCTCGACGGCAAGGCGCTGCCGATAATAGAGATAGTGCCGAAGCAGGGCTTTTACGATTATGTAAATAAATATCAGCCCGGCAGTACGGAGGAATTTTGCCCGGCGGATATACCGCGGGACGTGACAGAAAAAATACAGCGAGAGGCCGAGATAGCCTATAAGGCGCTCAAGCTCGACGCTTACGCGCGAATAGATTTTATGCTCGCGGAGGACGGCAGCTTTTACTGCCTCGAGGCGAACACCCTCCCGGGAATGACTCCAACAAGCCTTTTGCCGCAGGAGGCGGAGGTTATCGGCATAGATTATCCCGAGCTTTGCGACCGCCTCGCAAGGCTCTCGCTTGAAAAATATAACAGATAGGATTGAGCGTAGCTATGAAATTTACAATAGACGATATTCTAAGGGCCTGCGGCGGCAGATATATAGGCGACGAGGAGCTGAAAAGCACCGAGGTTTCCATAATAGTTACGGACAGCCGCAAAATAGAGTCGGGAGCGTGCTTTGCGGCAATAAAGGGAGAGCGCAGCGACGGACACGATTATATAGAGCAGTGCTTTGAAAACGGGGCGGTCTGCGCTATATGCGAGAATGTTCCGGAAAGCCCGTCGAAGCCGTGCATAGCGGTAAAGTCCACGCTTGAAGCGCTCAAGACGGTCGCCGAGAGTTACCGCTCGCTCTTCAGTATTCCGATAGTCGGCATAACCGGCAGCGTTGGAAAAACCTCGACAAAGGAAATGATTGCCTCCGTGCTTTCACAGAAATTCAACGTGCACAAGACTCAGGGCAATTTCAACAATGAGCTCGGCGTGCCGATAACCCTGTTCGGAATGAACGACTCCAATACCGCCGCCGTCATTGAAATGGGCATATCCGATTTCGGCGAGATGACGCGCCTTGCAAAAATGGTAAGGCCGACGCACTGCGTAATAACAAATATAGGAAACTGCCACTTGGAAAACCTCGGGGACCGCGACGGAGTGATGAAGGCTAAGACGGAAATATTTGATTATCTTACGGGCGAGAGGAAAATATTCCTCAACGGAGATGACGATAAGCTCATCACGCAGAAAAGCCGACCGGATATCGAGCCTATATATTTCGGGCTCGGAGATGATAACGACTACCACGCCGAGAACATAGAAAACAGAGGGGCCGACGGCATAAGCTGCACCCTCGTTCACGGCGACAGGCGCATAGACGTTTACATCAACGCGATAGGCACATATATGGTTTCAAACGCGCTCGCCGCCTTCGCCGTAGGAGAGAGCCTCGGCATGAGCGACGAGGAGATAGCGCGCGGCGTTGCGGCGTATAAAACCGTCGGCAGCCGCGACAACCTGATAAAAACCGATAAAATAGTTATTATAGACGACTGCTACAATGCAAACCCAAATTCCGTTATGGGCGCGATAGATACGCTCATGAACTTTTCGGGCAGGCGAGTTTGTATCCTCGGGGATATGAAGGAGCTCGGCGACAACGAGTATGAGCTTCACAGGTCTGTCGGGCGCTACGCGAGGGAAAAGGGAGTCGACGAGCTGATTGCCGTCGGGAAGCTTGCCGAGGGAATAAGCGAGGGCTTCGGCGGCGGAGCAAAGCATTACGCCGAGGTGGACGATATCTTAAGGGAGCTTAAAAATGTGATAAAAGAGGGCGACAGCGTGCTTGTAAAGGCTTCGAGAGCGATGAGGCTCGAGCGGATAGTCGCGGCTCTCGGAAAAATATGACGAAAATCCGGAGAGGTGGATCATGTATACTGATTGGGACGAGCTGAAAAGGGATTGTATGAAGTGTCGCAGATGCGGTCTTTGCGAAACCAGAAATAACGTGGTGGTCGGGGTCGGCAACCCAAATTCAAAGGTTCTGTTTATCGGTGAGGGACCGGGGCAGAACGAGGATCTTCAGGGAGAGCCCTTTGTCGGCAGAGGGGGCAAGCTGCTCGATAAGATGCTTGCCGCCGTACACCTTGACCGGAACAGGAACATATACATAGCGAATATAGTGAAGTGCCGCCCGCCGCTCAACCGCGACCCGCTCCCCGAGGAGCAGGAGCAGTGCAACGAATGGCTGAGGGCGCAGATAGGGCTTATAAAGCCGAGGATAATCGTCTGTCTTGGCAGAATAGCCGCTATGAAGATGTTCAAGGAGGACATCAAGATAACTCGGGAGCACGGACAGTTTTTTGAAAAGGACGGCATATTGTATATGGCGACTCTGCATCCGGCGGCTCTTTTGAGAAATCCGAACAACAAGCCTTCGGCGTTTCAGGATTTTTTGAATTTGCAGGAGAAGATAATGGAGCTTTGTCCGGAAACCTACAGCGAGATGTGACGCGCCGGCAGGCGCTTACGGGGGCGGCGACCCGCCCATTCCCGCCTGCGGCGGGAATGGGCGAAAAACGCGGCGGCAGGGGGACTCTGCCCCGACGCAGAAAATGTGCCCGCCGCGTTTTTCCGCGCGGCTGCGCCGCGCGGGTCGCCGCCCCGGCCGCGCGAAGCGCGGCAAAGCCTATCCTCCTGTCAGCGTAAGCGACAGGAGGATATTTTATCGAAGCAAACGCCCTTAATAATCCCGAGCAGGCTTGGAATAATAAAGTACAAAAGAGTGAAGAAAAGCGAAAAACTTGTGTAATTTGACTTATTATACAAAAATCAAAAGGAAATTTTTGTGATTTTTTCAGTGTGAATTGCCAATCCGTTGTAGTATAATATAACTAAATTTAAAAAGGTTTTCCAAATGATTTCAGGGCAAAGCCTCAATAGCTAAGGCTCCAACGCGCGCAAAAGCTGCAATGAGCCATATGGCCAAGCCTTAAATAAAGACGCATTTTGAAAGGGTGTATATACTATGAATTTTGAAAAGCTTTTAGCCGAAAGAAAGGATAAGTGCATATATAAGGACGGCGAATGTACCATAAAGGTCTTCGGCCCCTCATATCCAAAGGCCGACGTTCTCAACGAGGCTCTCAATCAGGCGAGGGTCGAGGAAACAGGGCTTAAAATCCCCTCGGTCAGAGCCGTGTCGGTCATAGAGGGCAACTGGGCGATAACCCTCGACTATATCGAGGGCAAAACGCTGCAAACGCTCATGGAGGAAAATCCCGATAAGATAGACGAGTATCTCGAGAAATTCGTCGACCTCCAGCTCGAGGTGCAGAGCAAGAGAGCGCCAATGCTCAATAAGCTCAAGGATAAGATGAACAGAAAGATATCGAGCCTTACGGACGTAAGCGCCACAATAAGATACGAGCTGCACACAAGGCTCGACAGTATGCCCAAGCACACAAAGGTGTGCCACGGCGACTTTAACCCGAGCAATATAATAGTTAAGGACGACGGCACTATGTATATTCTCGACTGGTCGCACGCAACTCAAGGCAACGGCTCCGCCGACGCGGCAAGGACATATCTGCTGTTTTCTCTGCATCACTCGGAGCTTGCGGATAAATACCTCGACCTTTTCTGCGAAAAAAGCGACACCGCCAAGCAGTATGTTCAGCAGTGGCTGCCGATAGTGGCAGCGTCGCAGATGGTTAAGGGCGTTGAGGAGGAGAAGGACTTCCTTTCAAAATGGATAGACGTAGTAGACTACGATTAAGCCGATTTGATAAAAAATTAAAAATTAAAAATTAAAAATTAAAAAAACGGATATACGGCTATCTCGCAAATTAAGGGCGAGATAGCCGCTTTTTATCGCCGCGTCATTTATTCCGAAGCAAAGTATAAAAAATAAAAAAATAAAAACGCCCTTGACATATACCCCACTGGGGTATATTATATAGACAAAGAGACGAAGCCTTTGACAAATAAAATAAGCGGGGTGAGATCATGGATAAGGAGGATTGCTGCTGCCTGTCGCATAAGACAAAGGAGCGCTCCGAGGAGGAGTATAAGGGGCTGATAAATCGCCTGAGCCGCATAGAGGGGCAGATAAGAGGCATAAAGGGTATGGTCGAGAAAAACGCGTACTGCACCGATATACTGATTCAAGCGTCGGCGGTAAACGCCGCGCTTAACGCGTTCAGCAGAGAGCTGCTTGCCAATCACATAAGAACCTGTGTCGCAAAGGATATTCGCGACGGCAAGGACGATACTATTGACGAGCTTGTTGCGACGCTTCAAAAGCTTATGAGATAGGAGTGATATTATGAGGCAGTTTACGGTAACGGGAATGAGCTGCGCCGCGTGCAGCGCGAGGGTCGAAAAGGCGGTGTCAAAGCTCGGCGGAGTGACCGCCTGCTCGGTGAGCCTGCTGACGAACTCAATGGGAGTCGAGGGCAGCGCCTCGGACAAAGAGATAATAGCGGCGGTCGAGGCGGCAGGCTACGGAGCAAAGCCGAAGGGAGCGCCGGAAGGAGCAAAGACTGCGCAGACGGATAATGATGACGAGCTTAAGGACGGGCAAACGCCTAAGCTGCGCCGCGCTCTCATAGCCTCTCTTTTGTTTTTGGCGGTGTTGATGTATGTTTCGATGGGGCATATGATGTGGGGCTGGCCGCTGCCGCCCTTTCTCGCGGAAAACCATATGGCGGTCGGACTGCTGCAGCTTTTGCTGACGGGCATAATAATGGTGATAAACCAAAGATTCTTTATAAACGGCTTCAAGGGGCTGATACACGGCGCGCCCAATATGGACACCCTCGTGGCGCTCGGCTCGGGGGCGGCCTTTGTATACAGCACATATGCGCTTTTTGCCATGAGCGGAGCCCTCTCTCGCGGAGATATGGGCGCGGCCATGTCATATATGCACGAGCTTTATTTTGAGTCGGCCGCCATGATACTGACCTTGATAACGGTCGGAAAGCTGCTTGAGGCGCGCTCAAAGGGCAAAACCACGGACGCGCTAAGGGGGCTGATGAAGCTCGCGCCAAAGACCGCGACCGTACTCAAGGACGGCGCGGAGGTTGAGGTACCGATAGACGAGGTGCGCAGGGGCGATATATTCGTTGTGCGGCCGGGAGAGAATATACCGGTGGACGGGGTTATAAAAGAGGGCAGCACCGCTGTGAACGAGTCCGCACTGACGGGCGAGAGTATACCTGTGGATAAGGAGCCGGGCAGCCGCGTGTCGGCGGCGACGCTCAATCAGTCGGGCTTTATAAGGTGCGAGGCATTAAAGGTCGGCGAGGATACCACACTCGCGCAGATAATAAAAATGGTGAGCGACGCGTCTGCAACAAAGGCGCCGATTGCCAAAACAGCCGACAGGGTGTCGGGAATATTTGTGCCGGTCGTAATTGCGATAGCCGTCGTAACGTTTATAGTGTGGCTCTTGTGCAGCGACGGCGTGGGCTCAGCCCTCGCGAGGGGTATATCGGTGCTTGTGATAAGCTGTCCGTGCGCGCTCGGGCTTGCGACTCCGGTCGCGATAATGGTCGGCAACGGCGTGGGCGCTAAAAACGGCATACTGTATAAAACGGCTCAGTCGCTTGAAAACGCAGGCAGGACGACAATAGTCGCGCTCGATAAAACCGGCACTATCACGAAGGGCGAGCCTGTTGTGACGGATATAATGCCCTTTTGCGGCGCGACGGAGGAGGCGTTGTTGGAGCTTGCCTATTCGCTCGAGAGAAAGAGCGAACACCCCCTCGCCAAAGCCGTTATCGGCGAGGCGGAGAGCAGGGGAGCGGCTTATGCTGAAGTTTCCGGCTTTAGGGCGCTTCCGGGCAACGGGCTGTCGGGGACTTGCGGCGACGAGGAGCTTTTAGGAGGAAACAGGGACTTTGTGAGCGATAGGGCCGAGATACCAAACGAGGCGATAGCGGCCGCAGACGCGCTCGCACAAAGCGGAAAAACGCCGCTGTTTTTCGCTCGTGGAGGAAGATTTTTCGGTATAATAGCGGTCGCCGACGTGATCAAGGAGGACGGCCCCGAGGCTGTGGCTCAGCTTAGAAATATGGGCATAAGGGTTGTTATGCTGACCGGCGATAACGAGCGCACGGCGCGTGCCGTCGGCAATCAGGCGGGCGTGGACGAGGTTATAGCGGGAGTCCTCCCCGACGGCAAGGAGAGCGTTATAAGACAGCTGAAAAAGCGCGGCTCGGTCGCGATGGTGGGCGACGGAATAAACGACGCTCCGGCTCTGACGAGGGCGGACACGGGGATAGCGATAGGAGCGGGAACCGATATAGCAATCGACGCCGCCGACGTAGTTTTAATGAAGAGCCGTTTGCTCGACGTTCCCGCGGCGATAAGGCTCAGCCGGGCGACGCTGAGAAACATCAGGGAAAATCTTTTCTGGGCGTTCATTTATAATATGATAGGCATACCGCTCGCGGCGGGAGTGTTTGTGTCGCTGCTCGGCTGGCGGCTTGATCCCATGTTCGGCGCGGCGGCCATGAGCCTGTCGAGCTTCTGCGTAGTCACAAACGCCTTAAGGCTTAATTTCTTTAAGGTGCACGACCCAAAGAGGGACAGAAGAATAAAGCAAAAAAATTCCAAAGAAGAGGGGAGGGATAAGACCATGGAAAAGACTATCAAAATTGAGGGTATGATGTGCCCACACTGCGAGGCTACCGTAAAGAACGCTCTTGAGGAGCTTCCGCAGGTCGACTCGGCTCTGGTCAGCCACGAGCAGGGAACCGCCGTTTTGACTCTCAACGGAGAAATATCCGACGACGTTTTGAAAAAGACCGTCGAGGACAAGGGGTACAAGGTGCTGTAAGGGCTTTTGCCTTGTAGCTTGCCGGCGGCTTGAGCGCCGCTTGCGTTTATTTATTTACAGAAAAAAGCTTTGGGGGAGCGCAGGCTCCCCCAAAATAGTATAGGCGCAGAAAATAGTTATAGGCGCAGATCTCTACTGCTCGTCGAGAGTGAGAGAATACGCCGGAAAAAATTCGTCCATAAATATTTCGGCTTCCTCAAGCTCAAGTCCGCGTATGGCTTGAAGAATTGACTGCTTTGCGGTTTTAAACTCTCCGTTGCCCATTTTAAGCTCCTCCGTGCATTTTATCAGGGCCGAGAGCTTGTCCGCCGCCTTGACATATTTGTAAAGCTCCGCGTTTTTGTCTTCGTGTGATAGAAGCGCGGAGTATTCTTCTCTCAGGTCTTCCGGCAGTCGGTTTAAAAGCTTATCCGCCGCCGCGTTTTCTATCTCCTTGTAAACGCTGTTTATCTGATGGTTATAATATTTTATGGGCGTTGGCATATCGCCGGTTATGATTTCGCTGCAATCGTGAAAAACAGCCATAACGGCGACCCTGTCCGCATCTATGCTCTTGCCAAGCCGTTTGTTTCCGATTACGGCGAGCGCGTGCGCGATTATAGCCGTTTCAAGGCTGTGCTCGCTCAGGTTTTCCTGTCTTGTTGAATTCATAAGTCCCCAGCGGTTGATATATTTCATGCGCGAGAGCATCGCGAAAAAGGAATAGCTCTTCATGGTTTTCCTCCTTGGATTTTGTTTTTACGATTATTATTTTACACGAAAGAGAGCTTTCTTTCAAGCCCGCAGAGGGCTTGGGTTAAGAGCAGGGCTGTCGCTTTATTTTCGATTAGTCGGCGCGAAAGGTGGGGGCGCGGGCGGCGACCCGCAAATTTCCGCTCCCGCGGAAATTTGCGCGAAAACGCGGCGGGGCAGGGTGTGTGGGATACACGCAGGGACCCCGCCGCCGCGTTTTCCGGCGCGGCGCAGCCGCGCTGGTCGCCGCCCGCGTATTTAAATCCCACGCATAGCTAAAACGAGCGGCAGCGACAGCCCGTTAGCTTCCCGCCCTCAAAATTAATTATTTGTTAAATATTCTCAAAATAGTGCAATTCGGGGCAATTTATGATATAATAACAAAGTTATAATGAGGGTGTTGCAGATAAAAACAGGCTCAATGCCGTGAAAATAAAGGAGGCGCCGCTTTTGAAAGCGTCAAGACTTGACAACACAGCACAAAAAAATAAAAGATACTGGACAAAAGCGCTGTTTATCCCCATGGCCATGGCGGCGCTGATGTTCCTGCCGTTTGTGATTTACGACTACGGCCTGTTCCTGTATTACGGCGACTTCAACGTGCAGCAAATACCGTTTTATCAGATGATACACGACTCTATCCTAAGCGGCAACATCGGCTGGAGCCATACCACCGATTTGGGCGCGAATATAATCGGCTCGTATACCTTCTATAATTTGGGAAGCCCCTTTTTCTGGCTGACAATGCTGTTCCCAAGCGAGGCGGTGCCGTATCTCATGGCGCCCATGCTCATCTTAAAAATGAGCCTCGCCTCTCTCGGAGCGTATCTTTTTATGCGCAGATATGTCCGAAACAAAAACCTCGCGGTCATCGGGGGAATACTCTACGCCTTTTCGGGCTTTTCCATATACAACATTTTTTTCAATCACTTCCACGAGGCGATAATGATATTCCCCTTCCTGCTTGCGGCGCTCGACGAATATATGGAAACGCGCCGAAAGGGGATAGTTGCGGTCGCGGTCTTTGCCGCGTGTATATTGAATTATTATTTTTTCGTCGGACAGGTCGTTTTTGTAATAATCTACTGGTTTTTGCGTATTATTACAGGCGGTTATAAAATCGATCTGCGCAAATTCCTCAACCTCGCGGCGGAAATAGCGATAGGCTTTGCGGCGACGGCAATACTCCTCGTTCCGACGGTACTCGCGGTCATGCAGAACCCGAGGGTCTCAAACGCCCCTCAAGGCTGGGACGCGCTGATTTATAATCCCTCGCAAAGGTATATGCACATCTTCACAAGCCTTTTCTTCCCGCCGGACATTCCCGCAAGACCAAACTTCACGCCGGACTCCCAGTCAAAGTGGGCGAGCATATCGGCGTGGCTGCCGCTGTTCGGAATGACGGGAACGATAGCGTTTTTGCAGTCGAAGAAGTACACAAGCTGGATAAAAAAGCTGACGGTTCTGCTGTTGGTTTTCGCCTTTGTCCCAATATTAAACTGTATGTTCCAGATGTTCAACGCGACCTATTACGCGCGCTGGTTTTATATGCTCACGCTCATAATGTCGCTGGCGACGGTATCAGCGCTCGACAGTGTAAACGTAAATTGGAAGCGGGCGCTTATCTGGAACACGGTGATAACGGCGGGAGTAGCGGTCGGCATAGGCTTTATGCCGCAAAAGGTCAAAAACGACGACGGCAAGCTCGTTACTCAGTATGGACTTGAGGCGTACCCCGACAGATTTTGGACGTATGTGGCGATAGCGTTTATATGCACGGCGATTTTGTTTGCACTGCTGAAGCTGTGGAAACGAAACAGAAAGCAGTTTATGCGGGCGTGCTATGTCGCCGTCTGCGTTGTGAGCGTGGCGTATTCGATATATATAATAACCCTCGGCAAGTGCCACAGCTACGACACGCACAGCTATATAATAGAACACCTGATAAACAAGCAGGACGAGATAAGCCTGCCCGATAAGGACAGCGTGCGAAGCGACTTTTACGAGTGTATGGACAATACCGGAATGTTCTTTCAGATACCGAATATGCAGGCGTTCCACAGCATAGTGCCGGGCTCGATAATGGAATTTTATCCTGCGGTCGACGTGACAAGGGACGTCGGCTCCCGACCCGATACCTCCACATACGGACTGCGCAGCTTCCTGTCCGCACGCTGGCTCTTTGATTATATCGAGGACGCAAGCTCCTTCGCCGATGAAAACGGAGTAACAAAAATGCCGGGCTATAAGTACTACGGCAGAATGAACGGATACGCGGTGTATGAAAACGAGTACTATATACCGATGGGCTTTGCATATGACGGCTATATAAGCGACAGCGACTTCGACACGGTATTTCAGGATAAGCGCCACCTCGCCCTGCTAAAGGCGATGGTGCTCACAGACGAGCAGATAGAGAAATACAGCGATATAACCGGAGAAAAGCTCGTAAGCCCGAGCACGTTCAGATATACCGAGGCGGAGTATTACAAGGACTGCAACGACAGGAGAAAGCTGACCTGCTCTGATTTTAAATACACAAACACCGGCTTTACCGCAAAGGCTGATCTCAGTCAAACCGACGGCGATACCCTGATGTTCTTCAGCGTTCCCTACGAGAGCGGCTGGAGCGCGACCGTAAACGGCGAGAGCGTGGATATAGAGAAGGTAAACGTCGGCTTTATGGCGGTGCGTATAAAGGGCGGTCAGTTAAACGAGATAGAATTTACCTATAAAACTCCGGGGCTCGGCATAGGCATGATAATATCGGGAGCGGCGGTAATAGTATTTATAGCGTATATGATATTTTTCAAGGGCGGAAAAATTCCTCAGAAAAAGCGGAGAAGAGCCTATCTTGTCAAATGCCGCGAGAAAAAGCCGCGCGGCGGCTCGGATAAGATAAAAAGCCCCGACGAGGGCGGCAGACAGCCCTGTGAAGAACTCTCCGGCGGTGAAGAGCCTATGGACGAGGACGAGGAGATCGACATAAGCCGCAATAACTTTTAACTTTTAACTTTTAACGGGAGATGGAGTATTTGTCATTCGGTGAAAAAATATTAAAATATAAGGACGATATATTAAAGGACCTCGCCGCGCTGATTAGCATAAGGTCGGTATCATCTCAGTCGGAGGACGAAACGAAAAGGGCGCTTGAGTTTATACTCAACCGCGCCGCCGAGATGGGGCTTGAAGCCGAGAATGTTCGGGATATAGCCGGCCACGTTCAGTACGGCGACGGCGGAAGGCTTTGCGGAGTGCTGACCCACCTCGATGTGGTCCCCGCCGGTTCCGGCTGGAGCAGCGACGCATTTGAGCTTTCAAGACGCGACGGCAGACTGTACGGCAGAGGAGTCGCCGACGACAAGGGAGCGGCGATAATCGCTCTCTACTGCTTAAAGGCGCTTAAGGACGAGGGGATAAAGGGCAAAAACACCCTGAGGGCTATATACGGCACGCGCGAGGAGGTCGGCATGGAGTGTATAAAGACCTACCTTGAGGCTCAGCCCCTGCCCGACATGAGCTTTACCCCCGACAGCGAATACGGCATATGCGCCGCCGAAAAGGGGATAATGCAAATCGAGATAGAAGCCCCCGACAACGACGGGACGTTTTTAAACGAGTTCAAGGCAGGCAACGCGCTCAACGCTGTTCCCGACAAGGCGTATGTACTGCTCGACTGCTCCGAGGCCGACGAGCACCAGCTCTACCGCTTTGCGGACGCAAAGACGGACGTTGACTTTGAATTTAAATACACAATAGACGGCATGATGATAATAGCGACGGGCAAAGCCGCTCACGCGTGCGAGCCCGACAAGGGCGTAAACGCGGCGGCTCAGCTGATAGATTTGCTCACGTCTAATTTCGGCTATCGCGGGCTCGGCTCTCTCGTCGGTTTCCTCGATAACTCGATAGGACTTGAAACGAACGGCAATTCGCTGGGCATAAAAATGCGCGACAGCGCCTCGGGCTCGCTTACGCTCTGCCTGAGCATGGTGAGCATACTCGAAAATTCGGCGAAGGCGGCGATAGATATTCGCTATCCCGTGACGATGGACAGCGAGGCCGTGTTTTACAGAATAAGAAAGGCTGCCGAAAAGGAAGGACTTAAGGTGAGGGTGATAGACCACATAAAGCCGCTGCGCCTTGATGAGGACTCAAAGCTTGTAAGGCTTTTGAGCTCGTCCTATGAGGCGATAACGGGGGAGAAGCCCGCGCTTTATTCGACGGGCGGGGGAACCTACGCGAGAATGCTCGGCGGGAGGGGAGTCGCCTTCGGGCCGCTATTCCCCGACGACGAGAGCCGTATGCACAACAGCGACGAGTCGCTCGACGAAGAAAAGTTTTTCCTGCACGCGCAGATATGCTTGCAGGCCATGTACGATATGCTTAACTGCGATTGATAAGGAGTAATTATGGGCGGTAGTTTTTTGGTTAAAAAGCAGGCGAGGGAATTTCTAAAGGGAAACTGGGCGGTGCTTATAGCGGCGTTTGCGGTGCTTTTTGTACCCTTCCTGTTTGCGGATATAATAGAAACCTTTATACTCTTTTTAGGCATAGATAACTCAGACGTTAAAAGCTTTATTGAAGCGTTTGAAAAAATGCCTATAAACGCCTCAATATGTCTTGCCATAGAAGCCCTGAAAATTACCGCCGTTGTGCTTTTTTTGCCGCTTATAAGCGGCATAACGAGGGTGGGCGCGGCCGTCGCACGCGGCGAGCGCGCGCGGGCGTTTGACATTTTTTACTATTTTTCGCGCGGCAGATATTTTGATTCGCTCTGCTTCAACCTCGCTCTTTTGCTGCGCGTGCTTTTCACGGCCGTGTTGACCCTTATCCCCTCGATAATATGCGCCGTCGCGTATTACCTTTTCGCAGACAACAGGATAATTTCTACCCTGATGCTTATTTTCTGCATTATATTAGGCTCCTGCGCCGTGGTGGCGACGCTTGCGCTTACGGCTAAATATTTCCTCGCGCAGTACCTCTATATTGATTCAAGGGGCGGCGAGGCTTATTCCGCTATAATAAGGCGCTCAATCGAATATATGAAGGGCAACGCCGAAAAGTATCTCATGCTCTTCTTTTCGTTTGTGCCGTGGCTGCTGCTCTGCTTTTTCTTTATTCCTCTTTTATATGTGTTCCCGTATATGACGGTATCCTTTGCAAACAGCGCCAAATGGATAATAAAAACGCGCGACAGCGAACAGGCGGCGCGCACTGCGCAGCCGGACGCGAAGGCTTACAGCGGACTTGAAAGCGCGCAAAATATTTTAGCCGGAGAATGATATGCTGATTTCTTTATGTGTTATAGCCCTGAATGAGGAAAACGCTCTAAGGGGCTTGTTTGAAAAAATTGAAAAGCAGACCTACCCGAAAAGCGACACTCAGATAGTGCTTGTAAATAACTGCTCGAGCGACGGCACAAAGAAGCTCATGCTCGACTTTGCCGCGCGCAATAAGGCTTACAACAGCGTAAGGGTGATAGACTGCAAGGTGGGAAATCAGGCGGGCGCGTGGAACGTCGCGATAATCAATTCCTGCGGCGACGTGATAATACGCCTTGACGCGCACAGCTCGATACCGTCGGATTTTCTCAGCGAGAACGCGAGGTGCATCGAAAGCGGCGAGTATGTTTGCGGCGGCGGCAGACCCGCGAGGGCTATGGAGGAAACCCCTTGGCAGCTTACGCTGCTCGCCGCGGAGGAGTCGCTTTTCGGCAGCTCCTTCGCCGTATACAGACGGGAAAGCGACAAAAGACGGTATGTCGACTCGGTTTTTCACGGGGCGTACCGTCGGGAGGTTTTTGCAAAGGTCGGCGGCTTTAACGAGCAGCTCGGGCGAACCGAGGACAACGAGATGCACTACCGCATAAGGTCGGCGGGCTACAGGATATGCTGCGACCCGAGGATAAGGTCTTATCAGTATATCAGGAGCAGTCTGCCACGAATGATGAAGCAGAAGTTCGGCAACGGGCTTTGGGTCGCGCTGACGCTCGGAGTATGCCCCGGGTGCATATCCCTCTTTCATTTTGCCCCGCTCGCCCTGGTCTGCGCCCTTATCCTCTCCGTGATTTTCTGCGCCTTCGGATTTTTTGCTCCGCTGATAGCGTTGGCGGCTTTGTATCTCATTTTTGACGTGATTATAACAGCCGGAGCCTTTACAAACGGCAAGAGCCGCCCGCAGTTTTTGCTCCTGCCGCTTATTTTCCCCCTCCTCCATATTTCCTACGGATTAGGCAGCCTTATCGGGCTCATAAAAATGCCCTTTTGGAGAGGCGGCGCAAGGAGAAAATCGAGCGAGGGGATAGAGCTTGTGAAAAATAAACTGAGAAGCGAAACGGGGGATTGTGAATGAACGAGCCGAAGCCCATCGCGCTTTCCGACGAAACGATAAGGCGGCTACAGCTAAAGGAGCTTGAAACACTCGTATATTTCAAGCAGTTCTGCGACGAGCACGGACTTATGTTCTGCTTTTGCGGCGGCTGCTGCATAGGCTCCCTGAGGAATAAGGGCTTTATCCCTTGGGACGACGATATAGACGTTTTCATGCCGCGCAGCGACTATGAAAGGCTGCCCGAGCTTTGGAAAAAATATTCAAAGGATCCGAGGTTCCTTTGCCTTAAGACCGACGACGAGATATTCACGGGGAATATATTCACGACGATAGTGGACACCTCCGCGACCTGCGTCAAGCTAAATCAGGCGGACATAGACGTTCCGCACGGCCTTGTGATGGACGTTTTTCCGCTCGACGGCTGTCCGCACGGCTTCAAGAGAAAGATGCAGAAGCTGTGGGCGGTGGTGTACTCGCTGTTCCTCGCTCAGGTCGTGCCGCAAAAGCACGGCGGGGTAATAGCCCTTGGCAGCAGGATACTGCTCGGGATATTCAGGGGCAGCGGTGTGAGAAGAAAAATCTGGCGCATGGCCGAGCGGCATATGACGAAATATAAGGTCGAGGACTGCGACTGCATAACGGAGCTTTGCGCGGGGCCAAAATATATGGGCATAGAGTATCCCAAGGATATTTTTGACGGGGTGGTCTTAAAGGAGTTTGAGGGATACATGATGCCCCTGCCGAAGGGCTACGACAGATATTTGAAGCTGGCGTTCGGGGAATATATGGCCATGCCGCCAAAGAGCGAGCGGGTACCGCATCACGATTTATGTTATCTTGATTTGGACAAGCCGTGCATATGAGTTTGAGCGGGTGCGGGGGCGCGGGGCGGCGACCGCAAATTCCCGCCTCCGGCGGGAATTTGCCAAAAACGCGGCGGGGCAGGGGGCTTGCCTCGGTAAAAATAATTTTGCCGCCGCGTTTTCAGGCGCGGCTGCGCCGCGCCGGTCGCCGCCCCGCGCCCCCGCTAATCAACCCTGAGCGTGCGACAAGGTAAGGCCGCTTTTCAGTTTATTAACATATTTATAAAACCAAATTAAAAAACAGGAGGTACAATCATTATGATTTACGGTGCGATTTTAGCAGGCGGCAGCGGAACAAGAATGCATATTTCATCTCTGCCAAAGCAGTTTTTGCCCCTCGACAAAAAACCGATAATAATCCATACGCTCGAAAAAATGCTGACGTGCAGCCGCTTCGACGCAATATATCTCGGCATACACCCAAGCTGGATGTCGCATATGACCGACCTTCTCGAAAAGTATGATTTGGCGCTAAAAAGAGTTCGACTTGCGCCGGGCGGAGAAAACCGCAACGACACGATATTTAATATAATCGACGAAATAGCAAAGGATTACGGCGCGATAGAGGACGACGACATAATAGTAACCCACGACGCTGTTCGCCCCTTTGTAACGCTGAGAATACTCGAGGACAATATCAACGCGGCGATAAAATTCGGGGCCTGCGATACGGTGGTGCCGGCGACCGATACGATAGTGAAGTCGCACGACGGAGCGGATATATCGGAAATACCCGACAGAAAGATAATGTATCAGGGGCAAACGCCGCAGAGCTTCAATATAAAGCTGCTCAAGGAGCTTTACTCAAAGCTAAAGCCGAGCGAAAAGGCGATATTGACCGACGCGTGCAAGATATGCGTCATGAGGGGAACGCCCGTAAAGCTTGTAGACGGAGAAATATCAAATATGAAGATAACCACAGTAACTGACTATAAGATTGCTCAAGTGCTTGTGGGAGGTATAAAAGAAAGTGATTAATTATATTTACCAGCTTGTGAATCCTCAGTTTATAAGCGTGAAGTATGAGGACGCGGACATATCCGACAACGTGCTCGTAAGGCCGAGATATATGTCGATATGCCGCGCCGACCAGAGGTATTACCTCGGCAACCGCGATTTAAAAACGCTCGCGCAAAAGCTCCCCATGGCGCTGATACACGAGTGCTGCGGCGAGGTGCTCTCGGATAAGACGGGAACCTTTAAGCAGGGGGAAAGGGTCGTATTGATACCCAATATTCCCGGATATGAGCGCGAGGGGATATACGAGAACTATCAAGAGGGCTCGCGCTTTCTTTCAAGCGGATACGACGGATTCATGAGCGAATTTGTCACCCTGCCGCCCGACAGACTCGTGAGCGTGCAGGGTATCCCTTATCAAACGGCGACCATGTGCGAGATGCTCAGCGTGGCCGTCCACGCCGTGTCGCGCCTCGATAAGGCGGCGCATAAGTACCGCGATACAATAGGAGTGTGGGGCGACGGAAGCATAGCCTTTGTGATAGCCTGCGCCCTAAAGGTCAAAATGCCAAAATCGCGTATAATCGTCTTTGGCAAAAACGCGCGAAAGCTGTCGCGGTTTTCCTTTGTCGCGGAAACTCACCTCACTTATAATATACCGGCCGATTTGAAGGTCGATCACGCCTTTGAGTGCGCCGGAGGCGAGGGCTGCTACGACGCGATACACGATATAATAGAGCACATAAGGCCGCAGGGCACGGTCGGCCTTTTGGGGGTTAGCGAAAACTATGTGTCGATAGACACAAGGCAGGTGCTCGAAAAGGGCCTGACGCTGATAGGCAACAGCCGCAGCGGCCGCGAGGAATTTCTTGAGGCGGCGAAGATGATGGAAAGCCAGAAAATAAGGCGGCGGCTCGGCTCGATAATTTATGAGGACGAGCCCGTAAAGTCGATAGACGACATACACCGCGTTTTTGCGACGGATTTGAACACTCCGTTTAAGACCGTATTTGAATGGAGATTGTAAGGTGAGCTGTAAAAAATTTTTGTTGTAATTTTTGGCGGAGTATTGTAAAATAACTAACATATGATCAAAATACGGTTATCACGGAAAGGAGAGTACCGTATCAACGGGGAAAAATGAAAAATGATAAAAAGATAAAGAGCGCCTTTGGGGTCAAAAAGGCCATCGCGCTCGTGGGCTGCCTAATAGCGGCGGCGATAGGCGTAGGGCTGCTCACCATGTATAACGTCATAGCTTCGGTCAATTATAAATATGTTGACGATTCAAATTCCGGCGGGAATACGCTTGCGTCGTCGGGCGACATGAATACAGACCTTTCAAGCGACGAGCTTTTAAACGATCCTCAAATACTCAATATCATGCTCTTTGGCGAGGATCACATACTCGAGGGCGACGACCACGGCCGAAGCGACACCATGATAATGATGTCGATAGACAACCGCCACAAGAAGCTGAAGATGACGTCGTTTTTAAGAGATTTGTACGTCAAGGTGCCGGGCTACGGTCAGGATAAGCTCAACTCGGGCTACACAAGGGGCGGAGCGCAGCTCGCCATACAGACGATAGAAACCAATTTCGGAATAAATATCGACAGATACGCCGTCGTTGATTTCAGCGCCTTTCGCGAGATAATCGACATTCTCGGCGGAGTGGATATAGAGCTCTCGTCGGAAGAAATAGCGTATATAAACTGGCAGTGCTATATCAACAATCAGGTCGAGGAGCGTTATGAAATACCTGAGGTCGCCGGAATGACGCACTTAAACGGCAGGCAGGCCCTGTGGTATGCTCGCGACAGAGGCTACGAGGAGGAGGAGCACCCGGAGTTTGTGGTGCCGGGAAACGACTTTGACAGAACGCAGAGGCAGAGAAAGCTGCTGAGCACGCTGATAGGGGAGTTCAAGACGGCGAACATCGGCGAGATAGTGCAGATAGTTTCAAAAATCGGGCCGATGATAACGACCAACCTGAAAAAGGACGAGATCACGGCGCTTGTCGCAAGCTCGCTGACATATTTAAATTACGAGTTTGAGGAGTTCAGGGTTCCGGCGGACGATTTATATAAATACGATAAAACCGTAGACAAGCAGTCGATAGTCGTTATAACCGACTGGATAACGCAGCGCAAGCGGCTCGCACTGTTCATTTTTGAAAGCTCGGTGCAGGGCTCGTAATTTTATAACACAATGAAGAATAACGGGGTCAGTTCATACGCGAGCTATTCGGCATGAGGGGCTTGGCCGTTGACGACAACTTCAACACCTGCGACAGCGTTACTAAAATGCTCACCCAAATAGGAATGAGAGCCGAATGGAGTATGCACGGCTGCGAGGCTTATTGCCGAGCGCTGTGAAAAGCAGATAGCCGCGATAAACGAAAGCTCATATCTGACCGTTTCCGCGTCGGTCGGCTGCGCCGTCGGAGCGGCAAAGGATATAAAGCTGCTCATACAAAAGGTCGACGCTCTCATGTATAAGGCGAAAAAGGAGTCTAACGCCGAGCGCGTTTGAGCGCGATGTAAAGCGCCGCGTCCTATTTTATCGCAGGGCAGAGCCGCTATGCTTTTATAAAAAAATCAACCGCCCATGAAGGCGGTTGCCTTTTTTTGCGCCCTGTGATAAAATTATAATGAATTGATTTGTAAGGCGCTCAACGCCCGTTGCGCGGCTTAGCCGCAGGCTCAAAGGAGGGTGTGCAGTAATGAAGAAGCTTTCAAAAACTCCGCTGTTCGCCGCAGCGGACATTTTTATAATTGCCCTCGTTTTAGCCGCGGCGGCGATATCGTTTTTTATTTCCGTCAAGGGCGCGGGCGCACCCTTGAGCGCTTGTGTGAAAATAAACGGCAGGGACGCGGGGGTCTACCCGCTTGAGCACGCCGGAGAGTATAAGCTCGTCGGAGAAAACGGGATAGAGATGACTCTGGTCGTAGACGGCGACGGCGTATTTGTAAAGGACTCGAGCTGCCGCGATAAGATATGCGAGAAAACCGGCAAAATAACGCGCGAGGGTCAGAGTCTTATCTGTATGCCGGGCAGGATATCGATAGCGCTCGAGGGCGAAAGCGGCGGCGCGGACGCTGTTGTGGGGTGATGAGGTGTGAAAATGTCAGCGGCTAAAAAAAACGCGCTCTGCGCGATGCTCTGCGCCGTTTCGGCGGTGCTTTCGACTCTTGAATCGGCTCTGCCTTTGCCCGTGTTTTTTGTCCCCGGGTGCAGGCTCGGGCTATCCAACTTAGCGGTCATAACGGCCATTCCCCTTGTCGGCGCCGCCGGTTCGCTTTCGGTTGTCGGCGTGAAGGCGCTGCTTATATTTGTCACTCGCGGGGTCACCGCCGGTATCATGAGCCTATGCGGCGGCTTGCTCAGCCTCGCCGTAATGCTTTTTCTGTTTTGGCTTGCGCGCTTCGGCTTTGTCGGGGTGTCGGTTGCTTCGGCGGCCGCGCACAATACGGCTCAGCTCGCCGCTGCGGGGCTTCTGATGGGCGATATGCGCGTGTTTTCGTTTTGGTGGCTTTATCTGCTTTTGTCTATCGTGGCAGGCGCGCTGACCGGAGTTTCGGCAGGAGTTATAATTCCGCCGCTCGGCAGGGCGCTTGGGGCGAGGTAGGGTGTTTGGCTCGCTGCGCCTTCGGGCTGCCGTTTCCCGCAGATGTATTTTGCGGAAGTATGGGTTCGGGCGGCGACCGGCGCGGCGCAGCCGCGCCTGAAAAAACGCGGCGGCGGCAGGGCTTTTCGGGATCGAGATGAGGGCTTTCCCGCCGCGTTTTTGCGCCTCTTTCCGCCGGAGGCGGAAAGAGGCGGGTCGCCGCCCGAACAGTCGCCCGCCCGCACAAGGCTAAAACGAGTCGGCGGCAGCCCGACCAATATCGTAAATAAGCAAAAAATAGGCGTGCTGCGCCGCCGTATACGGCGCGCAGCACGCCCATAAACCGACGCAAACCGGCTTGCAGCCGCGGCGGTTTAATATAGCCTTATCCCTCTATGCGAAATTCCTTCTTCGATACGCCGCATATAGGGCATCTCCAATCGTCCGGAAGCTGGTCGAAGGGAATGGTGTGCTCCGAATCCTTATAAGCAAAGCGGCATATCGGGCAAACATACTTGAGCTGTGGACTGTTATCGCCCTTGTCGTCGCCTTCGCGGTATGTCGGCGCGTTTTTCGGAGCCTTGCCCTTGATAACGCGGCGATAATAGTCATATGTCATCGGCTTGCCGGAGTAGTTGTCGCTTCCGGCCTTTACCTCGGCAATAAATACCGTGTGAGTCATGGTTTCAACAGAGTTTATCACCTTGCACAAAAACCAGCAGCAGATGTTTTCGCGTAGAACGGGCACGTTCTCGCGAAGCATCTTGTAATTTATATTGGCAAGCTTGTTTGACGTTCTGCCTGAGCTGAAGCCGAGCGCCCCTATCACCGTTCCCGAGGTGTCCTCGGATAAAACGGAAATCGAAAACTTGCCCGTCGCCTTTATCCTCTCGTTTGAGTAATTGTCGTGATTAATGCTGACGGCTAAGGTGATGGGCGAGGAGGTCACCTGAAAAACGGTGTTGACTATGCAGGCGGAGGGATAGCCTTCGCCCTCGACCCCGACGGCGTACAAGCCGTATGACAGGGTTCTCAATATTTTCGAGTCCATTATTTCACATCCCTTTTTATATTGTAATCAGTATAGCACAGCCGCCTTGATAGCGCAATAGATAATTTGACTAATTGATACAAAAAATTCGAGCAAATATCTCAAAATTTAAGTTGTATAATCAAAAATATGACATTAACTGCCTTGATTCTTTCTGAAGCTGCTAAGCGGAGTTACGCTGCCGTCGGGCGCTTTAATGTCTATATTTTCAAGCTGAGCTCTGAGATCGTTCTTAAATTCATCAATGTAGCTTCTGTAAAGAGCCTTTTGCTCCGCCGCCTCATTGGCGCTGAGCCCTTCGGACTTCTTCTTTTTTGCAAGCTCGTTTATCCTTTTTATCATTTTCTCGTCCATATTATTCCTCCCTCTCCGGCGACCGACTTGTGTCGGCGCTCTTCTTTTTTTCTCTCATTTCTCGGAAAAATCGCTTTAATATATCCGAACATTCCTTTTGCAGTACGCCAGAGGTCACCTGCGGCTTGTGGTTGTAGGGGTACTCAAACATATGCAAAACGCTCTCGATCGAGCCCGACTTTTTGTCGGCAGCGCCGTAAATGACTCTCCTTATCCGCGAATTTATCAAAGCGCCCGCGCACATGGGGCAGGGCTCGAGAGTGACGTAAAGCTCACACTCCCAGAGCCTCCAGCCGCCGAGAGCTCTGCAAGCCTCGTCAATGGCGGCAAGCTCAGCGTGGACGAGAGCGTTTTTATCCGTTTCCCTGCGGTTATATCCGCGCCCGACTACTTCTCCGTTTTTAACTACGACCGCGCCGACGGGAACCTCGCCGAGAGAATAGGCGAGCTCCGCCTGCTCAAGGGCGGCGAGCATAAGCTTTTGATCGCTCATGATACGATATACTGAAAGGCGGTCATAAGCATCATAAGTACCGCAAAGACGATGAAGCCGGGCGATATGATGAACGAGAGGGCCTTTTGCTTTTCGCTTATGAGCGATTGCGGGCGGCTTAATCTCAGAAAATCCTTGTCGCGCCTTGAGAGCTTGACAAAGGCGATAACTGCGAGAGTTAAAAATACGGTGTAATATATCAAAACGACAATATCCGGAACGGTGATTTTTGTGCCCGGTATAAAGCCGCCGCAGGTATTTTCAAGTATGTCCATAACGACCGCAAGAAGATTGTTTGAAAAATGCAAAATCATGGGGAATATTAGCGAGCCGGTGTAAACCCTGATATATCCGAAGAAGAGCCCGCCGAGAAAGGCAAAGGGGATCTGCTCGAAGTTGCCGTGCAGCAGACCGAACAGCAAAGACGACATAACGATGGCGAAGCCCTCGCCGTAGGGCTTTAACGAGCCGAGTATCGCGCCCCTGAACATATACTCCTCGCTTATCGCCGGAATAATGGCGGTGCACAGAATCTCGACGGCAATATAAAAGGGGGTGATTTTAATATTGTCCGCGCCGATTATGCCGTAGGATTTTTGCTGAATGCCGATTAGCGACAGGCTGTCGGAAACTATTTGCGAAAAGAGATTGCAAAGAGGTATGGCCGCAAGCCCTATACTCAACGCGGCAAGGCAGCGTTTAAGGCTGCGAGCCGGTTTAAAGGTAACGGCGCTGCGCATTTTGGTGTTTGTTATAAGTATCAAAAAGGTGCCGCCGGCGAACATACCTACCAGCGAAACCATCGAGTTTTCAAGCTCGAGGAAGGAGGCCTCGTCAGTCGCCATATATGAAAGGGAGATTGCGAGCGCAAGCAGGTTCATCAGAATGTCGACAATAAAGACCGACCAGCCGGCGCGGTTGCCAAGCTTTCTGACAAGCTTCTTTTCGTGCCTTATCTGAGATGCGCGTTTTTCCTCCGGGGTCGGCTCTCTGAGCGGGGGATACGGCGGGGTAGGGCAGAGGGGAGTCGGAGCGCCGTATCCGCCGTTATATGGGTAAGGCGGCGGTTGAGGCGCATTAAAATTATTTAAATTATTTTGATTGTTAAAATTGTTAAAATTGTTAAAATTGTTAAAATTATCCATTTTTATTCTCCGTGCGGGCTGTCGCATATATCCTCGGACGCATTGTGCGGGCGACGCAGCTTCGGGCGGCGACCGCCCCTTTCCGCCTGCGGCGGAAAGGGGCCGAAAAACGCGGCTCAAAGAACCTGCCGCCGAAGAAGCCGCCGTGTATCCGCGTTTTTCCGCGCGGCTGCCGCCGCGCGGGTCGCCGCCCGAACAAGCTCCTATAAAGCGCACAGCGAAGGAGCGTCGTGCGACAGCACAGTTATTTTTTGACCATCAAAATACAACTAAATAATTATATCATTGTACGGCGTGTCAATTCAAGCGATAAATATAAAGTTTTAGTAAACTGTTCCTTAACGCCGATAAATAAGCGCCACTTTTCAAAGCCTTATACAACAATCGCCCTTTAGCTTCTTCGTTTTTTATGCGAGAGGCTTAAAAATATTTAATAATATATTGCGATTTTTATTGCGATTTAATATTGAGCGTGATAAAATAAATTGTAAAATAATTGTTGGCTTATTATTACTGCTTAAAAATTATTCTACAAAATAATAATTGAGGCGCTGACAATGCTTTATAAATGCTTTATATCAGAGCCTTGGATTGAGGAGGACGTTTATGAACAAGAAACTAAAGCTCGGCAAGAAAACCGTTTCCCTGCTGCTTTCGGCGCTTATCTCCTTCGGCGCTTTCTGCGGTATACCGATAAGCGCAGCGGCTGAGGAAAACAACGTCGCGCAGGGCGAGGAGCTCACCGGAGCTGCGCTCGATGAAATTGATGATTACGGCAGAAACAAGGGTATACCGCTTCCCGAGGGCATGATCATCAACGAAACTCCGGATCATGACCCGAACAGACCGGATTGGAACGGCCTTTACAAGATTTATTACTTTATGGCTCCCGACGAGTGGCTCGACCCCTCTATCGAAAAATATAAGGAACCTGGCTTCGATATAGGCTTTTACTGGTTCTATGGCGGAGTGGACGACCCGAACACTCCTTGGCCGGGAGACCCCGCTCAGAACCTTGCGGAATATAAAATTGATTACTACAAGTATATGACTCCGAACGCGAGCGAGGAGGATATCGCCGAGTTCACGGCTAATACGGAGGCCGTATTCGGCAAGGTGTATTATGCTCTTTGTAGATCGGACGCTAATGATATAATTTGGAACAACGGCATCGACGGCGGACTTCCGACCGATGAGAACTATGATAAAGCGAAGGCTGAGGCCGCACAGCAGACTCAGCAAAGCATGGTTCAGGATGGAATGATGAACGTACTCGGCAGCAAGGTCGAGATACCCGACGATATTTATGATAGTGATGAATTTTTCTCATCAGGTGAATATGAGGGCGACTATGTAACAGGTGTTACAGACCTTTGCGGCTGCATCGCATATGTAAGGGGCTGGAAGTCTGAGGAGAACCCGCTCCTAGGTCTTACAAAGACAAACGCTCTTATAAGCTGGAAGTTCTATAACCCGATTTCCGGCGAAATGACAAACAAGGGCCTTACAGACGGAAGCGGCGAGCTTATCCTCAACGATTTAGGCGAGGCGCAGAGCCCCTACTTTGATATGGATTATAGCTACATTCCTGACGAGGGTATTTCTGTGTTGCCGCCGGTTGAAACGAATTATGAGATTAGGGAGCTTAGCGACACGACCGTTGCAATTACAGGCTATAACGGCGATGAAACGCAGCTTGATATACCCGAAAAAATAGGCGGAAAAAAAGTGACTGAAATCGGGACATATGCTTTCAGAAACTGCACAAGCCTTATAAGCGTGACTATCCCCGAGAGCGTGACTAAAATCGAGGAATCTGCTTTTGAAGACTGCACAAGCCTTATAAGCGTGACTATACCCGAGAGCGTGACTTATATCGAAGACGAGGCCTTTTACGATTGTCCAAATCTTAAGTCTGTGACAATTCCCGCGAGCGTTACCTACTTAGGCTACGAAACCTTTGGATATTGCAGCGGATACTGGGGTAAAAACGATAATAATGGTGACGGCAAGATCGACGACTTCACTATCACGGGCTATAAAAATTCCCTCGCATACAGCTACGCCATGAAAAACGACTTTGAATTTGTAAGCCTCGGCGAGGTCAGCCCATTTGTTTATTATGAGTCTTATTATGACGAGGAAACAATTGAAATCACGGGCTATAACGGTTATGAAACGCAGCTTGATATCCCCGAAGAAATAGACGGAAAAAAAGTGACTGAAATCGGGACATATGCTTTCAGAAACTGCACAAGCCTTATAAGCGTGACTATACCTGAGGGCGTGACTTATATCAGAGAGAAAGCCTTTTACGATTGCCCAAATCTTAAGTCCGTAACAATTCCCGCGAGTGTGACCGCGGTAGGCAGTATGGCATTTGGATATTGTTATGACTCGAAAACATGGGATAGTATCAAGGTCGACGGCTTCACAATAACGGGCTATAAAAACTCAGTTGCTTACAAATATGCCATGGAAAACGGCTTTGAATTTGTAAGCATCGGCGAGGTCAGCCCCTTTATTTACTATGATAATGAAGATGAAACAATTACGATAACAGACTATAACGGCTATGATACCAAGCTTGATATCCCCGAAGAAATAGACGGAAAAAAAGTGACTAAAATCGGATGGGGTGCTTTTGAAGGCTGCACAAGTCTTGAAAGCGTGACTATTCCCGAGAGCGTGACTGATATCGGAAACAGTGCCTTTTATAAATGCAATAGTCTTAAGTCTGTAACAATTCCCGCGAGCGTTACCTCAATAGACGATGAAGCCTTTGGATATTGTGGTTATCACTATGACGATAACGACCATTTAGTTTATGAAAAGGTCGACGGCTTCGCTATCACAGGCTATAAAAATTCCCGCGCTTACAGATACGCCAGGGAAAACGGCTTTGAATTTGTAAGCATCGGTGAAATAAGCCCCTTTGTCTATGAGGAACTCGATGGGGAAACAATTGAAATTACAGGCTATAACGGTGATGAATCGCAGCTTGATATCCCTGCGGAGATAGACAAAAAAACAGTTACCGGTATCGGCGAGCGTGCTTTTTCGGGTCTTGAGAATATCACAGCAGTGACAATACCTGCAAGCGTTACTTCTATCGGCGACACTCCCTTTAAAGGATGCACCAAATTAAAGAATATATATGTAAGCGCCGATAACGATTTGTTTTATTCTATCGACGGAATGCTCATAGGCAAAAATTCATACTATTGGGAATTAAGCGAATTTGACGACTCAAATGACGGGCACGGCGGGGCAAGAATGCAAAAAAGAGGCACGGTATTAATTTTCTACGCTGAGGGTAGAGATGATAAACGCGTAGTTATACCGGACGGGGTGACGGCAATAGCGGAAAACGCGTTTGCGGGAGGAAAATTTGACGAGCTTAAGCTTAACGAAGGACTTAGGTGCATTTGCGAAAATGCCTTTAACCGATGCAAAAATTTAAAGTCCGTTATTTGTCCGAGTACGCTGCTCGTTATTGATTCGGACGCCTTCTACGGCTGTTCCGCCATAAGCGAGCTGCAATTAAACGAATACATAAAACTCGTAGGATTTTCAGCGTTTGCGTGCAACACTTCACTTGAAACGATCAGCCTGCCGAAGGTCTTTGGTAAAATCGCAGGCGACGCGTTTTACGACTACTATTATGAAAATGATGAAAGAGTCAAGCCAGTAATTGAAGGCTATGAAAATTCTCGCGCAAAGGAATTTGCCGATAATAATGATTATCAGTTTGTTAGCAAAGGCTTTACCTATGCGGATTCAATAAAGAGCGAGAATTATTATTACAATATTCTTGAGGATGATACGGCGGAAATCACATTATATACTGGCAGCGACAAGGACTTGATAATACCTCAGGAGCTCGACGGCCATAGCGTTTCAAAAATAGGAGCATATGCGTTTAGAGGCTGCTCGTCTATTGAAAATGTGACTATACCTGACAGCGTAACCGTGATCGACGGCTATGCCTTTGCCGATTGCGAGAATCTTTCTGTTGTTACTATACCGGTTTGGGTAGAAAAAATTAATTTGTATGCATTCTACCTTCCGGGAAAATTTAATATATGCTACTTAGGCTCCTACAGCGAATGGAATGAAATGATTGGAGGCGACTCTGTATTTGATAACGATATCTTTAATCCGAAAATATATCCCACTATAAAATTTTTAGGTCGCGCCTCCAACAATAAAATAAAATGGAAAATCGACGAAAGCGGCACCATGACCGTCAGCGGGCAGGGCATGATCAATGAATACGGTTATAGCATTGAGGAGGCTATACCCTGGTATTCCGAGCGCGAATCAATAAAGAGAATAGTTGTTGAAGAAGGAATAACAGGAATAGGAAATTATTCTTTCTGGAACTGCGCAAATTTGAAATCGGTTTCAATTCCCAAAAGCGTTGAGAAAGTAAGCGGAAGAGCGTTTTATAGGGATATAAGCCTTGAAAGCATAGACGTTGACGGTGGCAACGAAGATTATAAAAGCGTTGGCGGAGTGCTTTACAACAACGACATGAGCGAGATAATAAAGTATCCGCAAAAGAAAGCCGGAAGCTATTCTCTGCCTGAAAGCGTAACGCTGATAGGAGAAGATGCGTTCAGAGAATGTTCTGAGCTCAAATCATTAAAAATCTCCGAGCGCGTCACAAGTATCGGATATGGAGCTTTTTACGATTGCGACAATTTGCTGGACATAGAGCTCCCGCCCGAGATAGACGGATTATACAGCAGCGGAATAGGCCTTATATTTGCAAAGAGCGGCGCGAAAAGGATAGACGGATTAAAAATAAGCGGCTATATGTACTCCGAGGCGTATAAATACGCAAGGGAAAACGGATTTGAATTTGTAAGCCTTGGCGAGGTCGAACCATATTACACTTATTATGCGGATATGTATGGGAAGATTACGCTGACGGGCTATACCGGCGAGCCGGACAATATTGAGCTGCCGTCAGAGCTCGACGGAAAAACGGTAGGCGGTATCGGAGCCAATGCTTTTACCAATTTAAAGCGCCTTAGCAGCGTAAACATTCCGGAAAGCGTTGGGTTTATTAGTGAAGGAGCGTTTTTGGGTTGCACCGCCCTTAAATCCGTAACTATACCTAAAAACGTATCGTCAATAGGCAATAGAGCCTTTGGATATTATTACGATAAGGAAGCAAAGGATTATATTAAAGTTGACGGTTTAACGATTACAGGATACAGAAATTCAGCCGCTTATAAATACGCTATGCAAAACGGCTTTAAATTTGTAAGCCTCGGCGAGGTCAGCCCCTTTATTTACTATGATAATGAAGATGAAACAATTGAAATCGCAGGCTATAACGGCTATGAAGCGCAGCTTGATATTCCAGAAGAAATAGATGGCAGAAAAGTGATCGAAATCGGATATTCCGCTTTTTACGGTTGCACAAACCTTGCAAGCGTGACTATCCCGGAGGGCGTGACCGGAATCGGAGTTTCAGCCTTTTACGACTGCCCAAATCTTAAGTCTGTAACGATTCCCAAAAGCGTTACTTTAATAAACGGCAATGCGTTTGGCTATTATTATGATGCGGAAGCTAAAAATATCAAAAAGCTCGACGGCTTTAAGATAACAGGCTATAAAAATTCCGCAGCTTATAAATACGCCATGCAAAACGGCTTTGAATTTACAAGCCTCGGCGAAGTAAGCCCCTTTATCTATGATGTGCTTGAAGACGGAGGCCTTGAAATTACAGACTATAACGGCGACGCTGCACGGCTTGATATTCCTGCGAATATAGACGGGAGCGAAGTGACTAAAATTGGATATAGTGCTTTTATAGACTCTTCAAGCCTTAATAGCGTAACTGTTCCCGAGGGCGTGACTGAAATCGGAGCCTTAGCCTTTTACAGTTGTCAAAATCTTAAGTCTGTGACGATTCCCGCGAGCGTGACCGAGATAGGCAGTGATGCCTTTGGATATTATTATGACATGGAATCAGGGGAAGACGTCAAGGTCGCGGGCTTCACGATCAAGGGCTACTCCGGCACTGCCGCCGAAGATTATGCTGAGCGCAACGACTTTAAGTTTGTCCCGCTCGACGAAATAGCTCTCGGCGACGTTGACAAGGACGGCAAAATATCAATTTCAGACGCTATAATCGTTCAAAAGCAGATTGTCAATATACTGCATCTTTCAGACGAGGAGATCGTGGCGGCTGACGTAGATAAAAACGGTCAAATATCTATCTCGGACGCTATTCTCATACAAAAGCACATCGTGAGTATAATAGATATTAACGCGATGTGAGCAAGAACTCCGACGCGATAAAATCGTATAATAACGGCGAGAGCAATCGACCCCGCTCCCGCCGCCGGCAGCCTGAGCGCCCCTGCGACGCTTAGGCTGTCGTTTTATTTATTTTAAATATTTTATTTTGAGGGGAGAGCCGACGCTTATTATCGCCCCTGAAATCGCCGCGCTTTATTAAGACTGCGAGGGTATAGCTTATATTAAGCTTCGGAGTGCGCTTTTCGGCGCACTAATCTTATTTGCACTACGCTTATTTGCCCTACGCTTATTTGCCCTACGCTTATTTGCCTTTGGCCTTATTTGCAAAAGAGGGCCTCTGCTTTGCAGAATAAAAATCTATAAAAGCTATAAAAGCTATAATAAAAAGCGACCCCGAAGCGAGGTCGCTATAAGCGGAAAATTTAGTCCAAAATTATTTTTGAATTTTTATCTGTTTGTTGTATATATTTTTTTATATTACCTGTTTATCAATACCATCTGTCAAAAAATCTTACGGTGGTATATCCGCAATCATAAGCGCAGACGAAATTCTGCGATTCGTGCCATGAGCTCGTTATCCATGTCGCATAGAAAAACAATACTCTGTGCTGAACCGCGCTGCCGTTTTGGTCGAAAATAAAGCTTACAGCGTCTATTACGTCCTGATTAGGCGTGTAATTCGTCGGGCCCTGATAGCCGTACATATTTACAACCTGTTGCAGCGAGGTGAAGCCCTCGGCGTTCATAGCGTCGCGCAGAGCCTGTGCGACTAAGGCGGTTCCTATAAAGCCGGTATTTCCCATTTCGCGCATCACTATCTGGCAGGCAAGCTCGCGATCCTTGGCGGAGAGCTTTACCGCGCGGGGACGGTAGTTTGAATCCGGATTATCAATGGCCATTAAATAGCCCTGGTTCCACTGGCTTTGATAGGACTGCGAATTGTCTACCGTCGGAGCCTCGGTCGCAGGCGGGTTGGTTACCGGATCGGTAACTACGCTCTGATTGCTGCTCTGGTTATTTTTGTTATTTTGATTGTTTTGATTGTTTTGATTATTTTGGTTGCTTTGGTTTTCTGTGCCATAGGTTGGCTGTGCGTCGGGGTTAGCGCCGAACTGAACGTTCTGGGTGTTTTCGGGAATGGTGTAGGAATTGTTTTCCGTTGCCGTGGTATCGGGATCCGTGGGAACGCTCGTCTGTTTTTCAGTCGCCTTCTCGGTCGCCTTCTCCTTTGTGTTTTTCTTGTCGTTTTTCTTCTCCGTCGCCTTTTCAGTTGCCTTCTCCGTCGCCTTTTCTGTGGGCTTTTCGGTTTCGGGCTCAGTCGGCGGCTGTGTTTCGGTGTAAGCTCTTGTTACCCGGTCTACGTATTTTGGATTGATAGCGTTACCGTACATTGCCGAAGCCAATGAGCGTGTTGTCATTGTCGGTGTACTAAGTCCTCCGCTTATACAGAATGTTCCTGCCGCGCCTATCGCAACAGCGAGAACCGCGCAGGCTGTGGCCTTTAACTTGGTTGAGGTGAATCTTTTCTTCGTTTTGATTTCAGATTTGATCTCAGCTTTGTCAAGGCCGTTCTTATTCTGTGGTTCAGTTGATGACATAAATGTTACCTCCTTATACAACTACACATTATACAGCAATGAAATTAAACAATCAATTGACATTTCTTACAAAGATGTTACCATATCGACTGAGAATTGATACATATATGTAATTTTTTATGAAATTTTTGCCGTTTTTTCTGTTTGACCCCATATTAAGTATTCTGTTCCTCTTGTGAAAAAATATTCCGCATCCGTATATACCTAATATATACCCGACTTGTCGCGGTTTTTGCCAAAGTATGTCGCCTTTGAAAAGAATATTGCTTAATAAAGGGGCTTGTGCTAAAATTATGAGTGGAAAAGGATAATGGGAGTTGATTTTGTTGAAAAGAAAATTACTTTACGCCGTCGCGTCGATAATTCTTTTAATTACATTTTTTTCACTGTGCGGCTGCGGTGAAGATGATTTAAAGGGCGAATATGTTTGCGACGAGCCCTATCTTTATCTTAATATCGAAAACAGCGATATAATTGACTTCAACGGGGAAATGAACCTTAACGGAGAGAACTGCGATATAATTTTTTCGTATAATAAGGACACGAAGCACTTTGAGATAAAGCGCGACAAGGAGCTTATTTTTGACGGATATTACACAATATCCGAGGGCGGGAAAAGGCTGAGCCTTAAGGCGAACGAGGCGCAATTTGACCTTGAGAGAAAGGACTGAGCCGCAAAGCGGAGGATCAAATGGATAACGCAGAGCGGAATATAAGGGATATATATAAATAGTATAAGGACGAGCTTGAGCATGGGCTTGAAAAAACGCGGGCGATATTTTTTAGCCCGCGCTTTATTTTTTAAATTAAGGGCTTGACAAGAGGGAAAAAAAGGGGTATATTAAAAGCAACCCCAAAAGCATACTAAAACGATATGTTTTATAGGAGCTTGTCCGCGCGCATTTCTATGCCGCGCACCGGCGCAAATTTATTATGAAGGGATTGTTTTATATGGCAGTATACAAAAGCATTACGGAGCTTATAGGCTCGACTCCGCTGCTGGAGCTGACAAATTATGAGGAGGAAAACCAGCTTAAGGCCAAAATCGTTGCAAAGCTCGAGTACTTCAATCCGGCGGGAAGCGTTAAGGACAGAATAGCCAAGGCTATGATAGAGGACGCGGAGGCCGACGGCACTCTGAAGCCCGGGGCGACTATAATCGAGCCGACCTCCGGCAACACGGGGATAGGGCTTGCGAGCGTTGCGGCGGCCAAGGGCTACAAGGTCATACTGACCATGCCCGAAACGATGAGCGTCGAGAGAAGGAACCTCTTGAAGGCCTACGGCGCGAGCCTTGTGCTGACCGACGGCTCAAAGGGAATGAAGGGCGCTATCGAAAAGGCCGACGAGCTCAACGCTGAGATAGCGGATTCCGTTATTCTCGGGCAGTTTGTAAACCCCTCTAATCCGGCTGTTCACAAGGCGACGACGGGGCCCGAGATATGGCGGGAAACTGACGGCGAGGTGGATATTTTTGTAGCCGGAGTCGGAACCGGCGGCACGATAACCGGAGTGGGCGAATATCTCAAGTCGAAAAAGCCCGAGGTTAAGATAGTGGCCGTTGAGCCGGAGACGTCGCAGGTGCTCGGCAAGGGCACGCCCGGGCCGCACAAGATACAGGGAATAGGAGCGGGCTTTGTTCCTAAGACGCTCAACACTGAAATATACGACGAGATCATACCCGTAAGCAACGAGGACGCGTTCGCCATCGGCAACAAGATAGCGAAGGCCGAGGGCGTGCTTGTCGGCATTTCGTCGGGCGCGGCGGTATGGGCGGCGACGCAGCTTGCGAAGCGCCCCGAAAACGAGGGCAAAACGATAGTAGCGCTTTTGCCGGACACGGGCGACAGGTACTTGTCGACTCCGCTTTTCAGCGAGTGATTTTATTTAAAATTTTTATCCGCTTCTTATCGGTGGGGGCCGGCGCGGAGGCTTTATTGTAATATGTGCTGACGGCGGGCTTGTTCGGGCGGCGACCCGAGCATTTCCGCCCGGCGGAAATGCTCGAAAAAACACGGCGGGGCAGGGGCCTTACCTCGGGGCAGGGGCCTTACCGCCGTGTTTTTTTGCGCGGCTGCGCCGCGCAGGTCGCCGCCCGAACCCATAGCTTAGCACAGACCGAGTGCGCGACCGCCGCGCCGGCTTTGTCGGAAGGATACCTTATTTCTCTAAAATAAAAATAAATTAAAAAATAGCGCCGTGAATCACAAATTACCGATTCACGGCGCAGCCTTATATTTTCTCCTTCTTGTTGACCCCGAATATGCCGCCTATGGTCCCGCTCAAAATCAGAGCGGCGGCCTTTATCAAAATTAGAGCAGTGGGCGAAAACGCCCCGCTTATAAGCGAGATGGCAAGCTGAATAAAAAACAGCAAAAAGCCCGACGCGGCCCCGACAAGCATACCCGCTTTTTTGACTATCCTGCCGCTTATAAGGCCGCCGAAAAAACAGCTTGCGGCGCTCAATACCGTTGTGACCGTCGCGATAACGCCGTCGGGTATATAGCCGACCTTGGTCAGCGCGAACGCCGTTAAAACAAACAGTAAAATACATATGATTATCTCGCTGACGCCGCCGATTAAAATTGCCTTGACGCTCTTGTTAATGTCCATATTCGCAGCTCCCCGTATAAAAATACCTATGAATTGTCCTTACAATCCATAGGTATTAATCTTTGGGTAAAAATATTCTTGGTTTATTGATTTTCCTCGTCGGAGTCCTTTTTCCTGCCGAAAAATCCCTTCGATTTCGTTTCAGTCGCGGCGCTTGCCTTTTCCGGCTCGTCCTTAACCGTATCCACGGTGGATATGGCCCAACGCTTAAGCTGCATTTTGGTTCTGTCGGCTCCGGTTTCAAGAACAAAGGAATCGGTGTCCTCCTTGATGCTGACTACCCTGCCCACAATACCGCCGATGGTCGTGATCTCATCGCCAATCTCAAGGTTATCGCGCATGGCCTTTTCCTGCTTTTTTCTCTTTGAATTAGGCCTGATCATAAAGAAATAGATGGCGGCGAATATTGCGGCGTAAAGGAGAAGTATGAGCCACATATTATTCATTCCGCCTCCCTGCTGCTGACCGTTTGCGCTTGCGGGGGCGCAGGAGCTAAGAGCTAATGCGCAGGCCGCTGCGATAGCCGAAAGTGTTATGAACCTTTTCAAGTTTATCATCCTTTCATTTTGAAAAAACTGCTGAAAGCAATTATACCAATTATCTCTAAAACTTGCAAGCATAAGATGGAATTTAAATAAAAAATATTTCGGCGGCGAAAATCAGCCTGCTTCGATTGCCTCCTTAAGAGCGCCGAGCACGATTTAAGATAAATCAAAAACTAATCCAATATTGTTGTAAAAAAAGCCCTGATATGGTACAATGATTTTGTGTTTCAAGATTTTTCCTTTTATTAAATCAGCCCCACAGCGCAAATTTAAACCGGAAATGATTTTTCGAATAAATTCGAATAAAAAAGCGCAGCCTTGGGCGAGCGCGCGATATTAGGGGCGTATGCAAGACGGATTTTTTATGATGTGAGTAAAAATTTAAAATTTAAAATTAAAAGATAAGCCGAGCGAGAGCTAAAATCACAGCGCCGAGCGCGGCTTAAATACAAGAGGACGGTGCAGCGTATGGGTTCAGAAACTAACAGGATAAAGGCGAGGGAGCAGGCGTTTGTCTTCTGCTTCAGCTCAGAGCTTTCAAAGGACTCTCTCGATGAGGTCATACAGGCGTATGCCGAGGAAAACGAGCCGCTCGAGTTTGCACAAAGGCTCGCGAAGGGCTGTGAGGAAAGGCGCGGCGAGTGTGATGAAATAATATCGCGCCACCTGAGAAAATGGAAGCTGTCGAGAATACCCAACGTGTCAAAGACGCTTTTAAGGCTGTCGGTTTACCAGCTCGTTTTCGCCCCCGACGAAACAAAGGCGGAAAACCCGACCGGGGTAATAATAAACGACGCGGTAAGGCTTGCGAAAAAGTACGCGACCGAGGAGGACGCGGCCTTTGTAAACGGCGTGCTCGGCAGCGTGGTAAGGGAGCTTACGACTAAAAGCGGGGACTGTGAAAATGAGTGACGCTTATCTTGCGTTTGACACGAGCAATTACACGACCTCCACGGCAGTATATACGCAGGGCGAAATCAGACAGAGCAAAAAGCTGCTGCCCGTCAAAAAGGGGGCGGCGGGGCTGCGCCAGAGCGACGCGGTCTTTCACCATACGGCGAGGCTTTGTGAAACGCTTGAATCTCTCGAGCTTGACGGCTGTGATATCAAGGCCGTCGGCGCGTCCTTCACCCCGCGAAGCGAAGATGGCTCTTATATGCCCTGCTTTACCGTGGGCAGCGCAGCGGCAAGAATAGCTTCAAAGCTGCTCGGTGCGCCGCTTTATTCTTTTTCGCACCAGCAGGGGCACATAGCCGCGGCGGTGTATTCCTGCGGAGAATACGGACTGCTCGACAGGGAGTTTATCGCCTTTCACATATCCGGCGGAACCACCGAGGCGATACTCGTAAGACCCGATGACAAGAGCATAATCTCGACCGAGATAATAGCTAAAACCCTCGATTTGAACGCGGGTCAGGCCGTTGACAGGGTGGGGCTTATGCTCGGACTTGACTTCCCCTGCGGCGCGGCGCTGGAGACTCTCGCGCTGAAAAGCGTGGCGCAGTTCAGGTGCAGACCCACGCTTAAGGGAGTGGACTGCTGTCTTTCCGGAGTTGAGAACCAATGTGAAAAAATGCACGGGGGCGGAGCGCCCGACGAGGACGTGGCGCTTTATTGCCTGAAATATATAGAGAGCACCCTGCTTGAGATGAGCCTTGGACTGCTCGATAAATACGGGGCTCGCCCGATAGTTTTCGCGGGCGGGGTAATGAGCAATTCGATAATAAGAGGCGGGCTCGGCGCAAGGCTCGACTGCTTTTTTGCAAAGCCGGAGTTTTCCCGCGACAACGCGGCGGGCATAGCGTATCTGACTTATCTTGCGCATAAGAGGAGGTGAAGCCGTGAACGTCGGAATATTGACGGTGTCACAAGTAAATTTTTATATAAAATCGCTGCTCGACGGTGACTCAAATCTGCAATCAGTCTTTGTCTGCGGCGAGATATCGAATTTCACCCGCCACTATAAATCGGGGCACCTGTATTTTTCGCTCAAGGACGACCGGGCGGTGATAAAATCGGTGATGTTCTCCTTTGCCGCATCAAGACTGCGCTTTGAGCCCGTTGACGGAATGAAGGTCATAGCGAGGGGGAAAATCTCGCTTTATGAGCCGAGCGGACAGTATCAGCTTTACGTTGAGGATATGCAGCCGGACGGAGTCGGGGCGCTGGCGGTGGCATATGAGCAGCTAAGACGAAGGCTTGAAAGGGAGGGCCTGTTTAGTCCGGAGCACAAAAAGCCCCTGCCGAAATTCCCCGAAAGGGTCGGGGTCATAACCTCGCCGACGGGCGCGGCAAGGCGCGACATAGAGAATATAATTTCACGCCGCTTCCCGAGCGCCGAGATTGTCCTTTGTCCGGTGACGGTTCAGGGCGACAGCGCTCCAAAACAGCTTAAAGAGGCGCTTGAATATATGGACTCGGGCGCTCTTGCGGATCTTATCATAATCGGGCGGGGCGGCGGCTCGGCCGAGGACCTTTGGGCCTTTAACGACGAGAGCCTCGCAAGGGCGGTGTTTGCTTGCAAAACGCCCGTGATCTCTGCGGTCGGGCACGAAACGGATTACACCATCTGCGACTTTGTCGCCGATTTGAGAGCGCCCACGCCCTCTGCGGCGGCGGAGCTTGCGGTGCCCGACAGGGACGAGCTTTTGTCCGAGCTTGAACAGGCGCGGCTTAACCTTGCGGGGCTCATGGAGTCCCGAGTGCAGCGCGCGCAGGAGCGGCTTGCGGCGGTAAGGCGCGGCGTGATTTTCGCCCCGATGAAATTTTTAGATGAAAAATCGCTCAAGGCCGATATATGCACGCGGAGCTTTAAGGCCTCGGTCGACAAATATATTTCCCTCAAGGAAAATTCTTTAAAAAACGCCGCGTCGGCGCTCGATCACCTCAGCCCGCTCGGAATACTCGCGAGAGGATACGCCCTTGCCTTGGGCGACAAGGGCGCGATAAGGTCGGTCGGGGACGTTTCCAAGGGGGACAAGCTTAAAATAATATTAAAGGACGGCACAATAGATTGCACAGCGGAGGAAATCAATGAATAAGGAAATATCATACGAGGACGCAATGAAAAGAATAGACGAGATAGTGGACTCGCTCGAAAGGGGCGACGTACCGCTCGACGAGGCGCTGAAGCTTTTTGAGGAGGGAGCGGAGCTTACGAATATCTGCTACAAAAGGCTTGACAGCGCAAAGCAGAAAATAACCGAGATAAAGGCGGGCGAGGAATTTGGAAAGCAATGATATCAAAAGCGCAAAGGATATAAGGCTCATAGAAAGCGCGCTCGAGGGCTTTTTGCCCGACGGCGACTGCCTTGAAAAAAATTTGATAGAGGCGATGAGATACAGCCTTATGGCCGGCGGCAAGAGAATACGCCCCCGCCTTGCGCTTGAATTTTCGCGTATAAACGGCGGAGCCGACGGCGAGATAATGCCGGCGGCCTGCGCGCTTGAAATGATACACACCTACTCTCTGATACACGACGATTTGCCCTGTATGGACGACGACGATATGCGGCGCGGCAAGCCGTCGAGCCACAAGCAGTTCGGAGAGGCGACGGCTCTGCTCGCGGGGGACGCGCTGCTCACCCTCGCGTTTAAAACGATATTCAGCGGCATGAACTCTCAAAACGCCGTCAGACGCGCAAAATGCGCGGAGATACTCGCGGAGTATTCGGGCGCAAGGGGAATGATAGGCGGGCAGATAATAGACCTTGAAAGCGAGGGCAAAAATCCCGAGCTTAAAAGGCTTGAAATAATGGACAGAAAGAAAACCGGCTGCCTTATCAAGGCCGGCTGCCTTATGGGCTGCATAGGAGCAGGAGTCTGCGACGAGAAAAAGCTCGCCGCCGCCGAGAGCTACGGCGAATGTATAGGGCTTGCGTTTCAGATAGTGGACGACATACTCGACGTGACCTCGACGACCGACGAGCTTGGAAAGCCTGTCGGCAGCGACGAAATGCAGAAAAAGGCGACCTATGTTTCACTCTTGGGGATAGAAAAATGCCGCGAAACGGCGAATGAAATGACAAATAGGGCGCTTGCCTGCCTTGACGTATTTGACGGCGACAAAAAGCCGCTCAGAGAGCTTGCCCTCGCGCTTGCAAGGCGCGGCAAATAGAACTGCGGCGCGGGCTGATTTTTATTCGGACAAGGGGATAAATAACGGCGGGAAAATAAGCCGCGTGAGCGGCGGCGTACACGGATAAAAGGATAGGGTAAAATGAACGATAATTCAATTGTCGCTCGGATAAAATCTCCGCAGGAGCTTAAAAATCTGAGCGAGGATGAGCTTAAAACGCTGTGCGGCGAAATAAGGGAAATAATAGTTTCGGTTGTGGCGAAAAACGGCGGACACCTCGCCTCGAACCTCGGGGCGGTAGAGCTTACCGTTGCGCTGCACAGGGTGTTTAACAACGAAAACGACAGCTTAGTGTGGGACGTGGGGCACCAGAGCTACACGCATAAGATACTCACGGGCAGGCTTGAAGAGATATATTCGATAAGAACCGAAAACGGTATCTCGGGCTTTCCGAAGAGGAGCGAAAGCCCGCACGACGCGTTCAACGTGGGGCACAGCAGCACCTCGGTGTCGGCGGCCTACGGCATAGCCGTGGGCAAGCAGCTTTCGGGCGACGACAGCAGCACGGTCGCGATAATCGGCGACGGCGCGTTTACGGGCGGGCTTGCCTTTGAGGGAATGAACAACGCGGGGAAGTTTAAGAAAAATTTTATAATAGTGCTCAACGACAACAAGATGTCCATCTCGCGAAACGTGGGCGCTCTCGCGAGATACCTCGGCGGGATAAGAATGAACCCGAAGTATCTGCACCTTAAAACAAAGGTGGAAACGGCGCTTTCAAAGCTTCCGATACTCGGTACCCCGATAAGAAATCTGCTCAAGCGCTCAAAATCGAGGGTGAGGAACCTCGTGTATAAGCGCACGCTCTTTGACGATTTGGGCTTTGCCTACTACGGCCCCGTGGACGGGCACGACATTCCCGCGCTTGAAAAGGCGCTTAAGGCGGCAAAAAGCGTAAGCCGCCCCGTTTTGGTTCACGTAGTGACGACCAAGGGCAAGGGGTATTCCTTCGCCGAGAACGACCCCAAGAGCTTTCACGGGCTCGGCGGCTTCGACATTGACACGGGCGAGAAAATAAGCTCGCGGCGCGATTTTTCCGGAGTCTTCGGCGACAACCTGAGCAATATGGCGGACGAAAACAAAAAAATCTGCGCGATAACGGCGGCGATGTCCACCGGCACGGGGCTTGTCGGCTTCTCAAAAAGGCATAAGGACAGATTCTTTGACGTGGGAATAGCCGAGGAGCACGCCGTGACCTTTGCCTGCGGGCTTGCGGTAGAGGGCATGATACCCGTTTTCGCGGTGTATTCGACCTTTTTGCAGAGAAGCGTAGACCAGATAATCCACGACGCCGCGATGCAGAAGCTGCACATAATCTTGGCGATAGACAGGGCCGGAGTGGTCGGCACGGACGGAGAAACGCACCAGGGCGTTTTTGACGTGGCGCTGTTAAATCCCGTGCCAAATGTAAAAATTTACAGCCCCTGCTACTTTGACGAGCTCGAGCTTGCGCTTTATTCGGCGATAGACGACGACGGAGTGGTCGCGATACGCTACCCTCGCGGCGGCCAGCCCTATAAGCCCCTCGATTACGACTGCACCTCGGCCCCCTTCGATATATACGGCGACAAAAGCTCTAAGGTTCTGCTCGTGACCTACGGCAGGCTCTTTGCAAACGCGTGCAGGGCGCTTGATGCTCTCGGTAAGGAGGGCAAGGGCTTTTGCATATTGAAGCTCAACCGCATAAAGCCGATAGATATCGAGGCTATAAAGGCGGCCGAAAAATATAAAAGCATACTCTTTTTTGAAGAGGGCATGAAGACCGGCGGGGTCGGGCAGAGCTTTTTGTGTATGCTAAAGCAGCGCGGATATGCGGGCAGGCTTTCGATAAGGGCGATAGACGACGAGTTCGTTTCGCAGGCGGAGGTCGAGCGCTCGCTTGAAATACTGGGGCTCGACGAAAAATCCATGGCCGAGTCCGTGCTGAGCGAGCTTTCGGAGGTGTGATTTTGGCTGAGAAAAAAAGACTTGACGCTCTTGTTTTTGAGCGCGGCTACGCTCAAAGCCGCGAAAAGGCCAAGGCGTATATAATGGCGGGGCTTGTCTATGCCGACAACCAAAAGGCCGATAAGCCCGGGGCGACCTACCCCGACGACGTAAAGCTCGAGGTTCGCGCCTCGTCGCCGAAATATGTAAGCCGAGGCGGCTTCAAGCTCGAAAAGGCGATATCCTCCTTCGGGATAAGCCTTAAGGGCTGCGTTGCTATGGATATAGGCGCGTCCACCGGCGGCTTTACCGACTGTATGCTGCAAAACGGGGCGGCAAGGGTGTATTCGATAGACGTGGGCTACGGCCAGCTCGACTGGAAATTGAGAAACGACGAGCGCGTCTTAAATCTCGAGCGGCAAAACGTGCGCTACCTGACAAGGAAGCAGGTGAGTGACGACATAGACTTTTTCAGCGTCGACGTGTCCTTTATCTCGCTTAGGCTCGTGCTGCCCGTTGCAAGGCAGTTTTTAAAAAACGGCGGCACGGCGGTCTGCCTTATAAAGCCGCAGTTTGAGGCGGGACGCGGAAACGTCGGCAAAAAGGGCGTGGTGCGCGACCCCGACATACACCGCGAGGTCATAGAGCGGATAAGGGATTTTTGCCTTGAAAACGGCTTTAATGTTTTGGGGCTTGACTTTTCGCCGATAAAGGGCCCCGAGGGCAATATAGAATATCTTATATATATAGAAAAGACCGACGGCGAAACAAGGCTTCTCGCCGACAAAACGGCGCTAAGGCTTGTGAGGGAATCGCACGAGTCGCTCGACAAGAGGGAGTGATATCCTTGAAAACGGCAATTATATTTAATTCGTCAAGGAGCGGAGCCGAGGAGTTTACGGGCAGGGCAATAGACAAAATAGCCTCGCTCGGCGGCAGGGTGCTCATGACGGAGGATATGAAAAGCAAATTTTCGTCATATGATAAAATAGAATATTTTTCAAGCGACCGCGATATGATGAGAGAGTGCGATATAGCACTCGCGGTCGGAGGCGACGGCACCATAATAAACGCCGCGAAAAAGGCGGCGCAGGAGAACAAGCCCCTGCTCGGGGTGAACTTCGGAAGAATAGGCTTTGTGGCTCAGCTTGAGCCCTATGAGGAGGAAAGGCTCGACGAGATAATCTCGGGCAGATATAAAACAGAGGAGAGAATGATGCTCAAGGCCGAGCTTATACCGGCTCAGGGCGAGCCGAGCGTATACTGCGCCTTGAACGATATAGTCGTGTCGCGCGGCTCGTTTTCGCGCATAGTCGATTTTTCGATAGGCAGGGGCGAGCGCGAAATCTGCTCCTACCGCGCCGACGGGCTGATTTTCTCAACGCCGACCGGCTCGACGGCCTATTCCCTGTCGGCGGGCGGCCCCGTGGTCGAGCCCACGATGAGCTGCATCGTTTTCACTCCGGTGTGCTCGCATTCGCTTTTTTCCCGCCCGGTCATATTTTCGGCCGAGTCGGTGCTTTCGCTCAGCGCAGGCTGCGACGACGACTCCGAGGTCTATCTGACGGTCGACGGGCGGCGCGCAAAAAGGCTTGAGCGCGGGGATACGGTCAAAATCTCGAAATCGGATTTTCCGGCAAGGCTGATAGTCGCGAGTGAAAAGACCTTTTATCAGGTGCTCGGCGAAAAGCTCAACCGAAGAACCGAATGAGGAAGTGCTGAAATGAAAAGGAAAAGACATATAAAGATACTCGAGCTTATAAGAGATTACGATATAAACACCCAAGAGGGGCTTTTGGAGCGCTTGAGGGACTGCGGCTTTGAAGTGACTCAGGCGACGGTGTCGCGCGACATAAAGGAGCTTAAGCTGCAAAAGACTCTCGGCGGCGACGGAAAATATAAATATACCGCAGCGGCAAAAACTCCCTCGAGCCTTAAAGACAGCTTTGAGTCGCTGTTCACGGCCTCCGTGATATCCGTCGACAGCGCAGGAAATATGATAGTTATAAAGACTGTCAGCGGAATGGCTCAGGGCGTGTGCGCGGCCATGGACGGGGTCGCCATGGAGGGCGTGCTCGGCACGATAGCCGGCGACGACACGATATTCGTCGTGGCAAAAAACAGCGAGGGCGCGTCTGATTTGGCCTCGCGGCTGAAAAGGCAGATATTAAGCATATAAAATATTTAAATTTAAGGAGGCGGAGGATATGCTCGATACCCTTTACATTGAAAATATAGCGGTTATCGAAAAAACGACGATAGACTTTACCGGCGGCTTTAATGTGCTGACCGGAGAAACGGGTGCGGGCAAGTCTATCGTCATAGATTCCATAAACGCCATACTCGGCAACCGAACCTCAAAGGAGCTTATAAGAACGGGCGCGAAAAAAGCGTCGGTCTGCGCCCAGTTTTCAAATATTCCGAAGGAGGTCAGGGAGCAGCTTGAAAAAATGGGCTGTATAAACGAGGACGACGGCGACAGCCTTGTCATAAGCCGCGAGATAAGCTCAAGCGGCAAAAACGTGTGCCGCGTAAACTGCGTGCCCGTGCCGGTGAGCGCGCTTAAGGAGCTGGGTGCGCGTTTGGTGGATATACACGGACAGCACGAAAGCTATGAGCTTTTCAGCGGCGAGCGCCACCGCGCTTATATAGACGACTACGCGAACACCTCGCTCTTGCTTGGGGAGTACAGGGAGATCTTCCATTCGCTAAAGGATCTAAAGCACCGCCTTGATAAGGTCGAAAGCGACGACAACGAAAGAGAGCGCAGAATAGATATATTAAAATACAGAATAAAAGAGATAGAGCGGGCGGATATTTTCGAGGGCGAGCTTGAAGACCTCAAGGAGGAGCGGCTCGCGCTGAGAAACAGCGGGAAAATAACCTCGGCGGTCGCGACGGCCTATTCTCTGCTCGACGGCGACGAGGACATGGGGGCGCTTTCGTCCATTCACTCTGCCGCGCATAGCCTTGAAGAGATAGCTCCGCTTTTTAAGCAGGCGGGCGAGCTTTCGCAGAGGCTCGACAGCGCGTATTATGAGATAGACGACTGCATGAGAACTCTTTCATCTCTGCTCTCGGATAGAGACGACGGTGAACAGCGCCTTGATGAGGTCGAGCAGAGGCTCGCCGTCATAGAGAGGATCATGAAAAAGTACGGCCCCGAGTATTCGGACGTTTTGAAAAGCCTTGAAAGCGACAAGGAGGAGCTTGAAGCTCTTGAGAGCTATGAGGAAAACATGGAGGTCATGCTCGACGAGTACAACGAGCTTGCGCAGCAGGCGCTGGAGCTCGCCGGAGAGATATCGCAGATGAGAAGGGTCGCAGCCGAGGAGTTTGTCGAGGCTGTGCAGACTCAGCTAAGTGAGCTTGATATGCCGAACGTGCACCTCGTCGTAAATATCGAGAGGACGAAGCTTACCGAAAACGGAATTGACAAAATCGAGCTTTTGATCTCGGCAAACCCAGGCGAGGAGCCAAAGCCGGTTTCAAAAATAGCCTCGGGCGGCGAGCTTTCGAGAATAATGCTATCCATCAAAAACGTACTGTCCGACCTGTACGGCGCATCGACCATGATATTTGATGAGGTCGACGCGGGAATAAGCGGAAGCGCGGCGCAAAGAGTGGGCTTGAAGCTTAAATCCGTGTCAAGCGGCAGGCAGGTTATCTGCGTGACGCATCAGGCGCAGATAGCGGCGCTTGCGGACTCGCACTATCTTATCAAAAAGGACGTTAAGGGCGACAAGACCTTTACGAGCGTTTTTAGGCTCAATTTTGAACAGCGCAAATATGAGCTTGCAAGAATAATCGGCGGCATAAACATAACCGACATCACCTTAAAGCACGCCGAGGAAATGCTGAATTTAAAAACGGAGAATTAAAATGAAGATATGGACGGTTTCAAGCTTTAATAAAGAGGCGGCGGAGGAAATTAGCGCAGGGTCGGGCTCGCCGCGGGTCGCCGCCTGCATTATGGCGGCGAGAGGCATAGATACGGCGCTAAGCGCGAACAGGCTGCTGCCGAACGACGGCAAGCTGTTCGATCCGTTTTTGATGAAGGATATGAAAAAGGCAGTCGAGCGCATATATTCGGCGATGGAGTCCGGCGAGAAAATATGCGTGTACGGCGATTACGACGCTGACGGAGTATGCGCGACGGCGCTGCTTTTTTCAAATCTTTCAGATATTGGCGCAAGAGCGTCCTACTATATCCCGTCAAGGCGCTTCGAGGGCTACGGCATGAACAAGGAGGCGGTGGATAAAATCGCCGATATGGGCGTGAGCCTGATAATCACGGTCGACAACGGCATTACGGCGGTAGACGAAATAGCCTATGCGGCCTCGCTCGGCATAGATACCATAGTTACCGACCACCATAAGCCGGAGCCGGTTCTGCCCGCCGCTACGGCGATATTAAACCCGCATATCAAGGACTGCGGCTATCCCTTTGAAGATCTTTGCGGAGTGGGCGTAGCCTTTAAGCTGGCGGCGGCTCTTACCGCGGATATGATCCCTCAGAAGCTGCTGCTTGAGGAGTACGCCGACTTAATAGCGATAGGCACTGTGGGCGATATAGTTGCGCTTAACGGCGAAAACAGAAGCTTTGTAAAGCAGGGACTCGAGTCTATGCGCAACAGGCCGAGGGTCGGCGTAAAGGCGCTGCTTCAATACTGCACGGCGGATTACAGTGATATCTCGGCGAGGGACATAGCTTATTTGGTCGTGCCGAGGATAAACGCCTGCGGCAGGCTTAAAATGTCGCAAAGGGCGGTCGAGATGCTCTTGTCGAAGGACAGGGTTAAGGCCGATAAGATCGCCGAGGAGCTGTGCTATGATAACGACAGCAGAAGAAACATAGAATATGAAATAACGCGTCAGGCCTGTGATATAATAAATAATAACCCAATGATAAAATACATGAGGATAATCGTTGTTTCAAGAGAGGGCTGGAACGCCGGAGTGGTCGGCATAGTGGCCTCGCGCCTGCGCGAGATCTATGGCAGGCCGGCGATAGTCATAGGTACCGAAAAGGGCGTAGCAAAGGGCAGCGGGCGGAGCATAGAGGGCTTTTCGCTCGTGGACGCTGTGTTTAAATGCAAGGATATTTTGATAAATTACGGCGGGCACCCCATGGCGGCCGGCGTGACCTTGAAATCCGAAAACGTGGCCTTGTTTGCAAATATGATAAATTCCTACGCAAGGGAGCTTGGCGATATGCCATACCCCGAGCTCAATATAGATTTAAGGATCAACCCTGCGCGGCTCAACGTAGAGCTTGTAAAAGAGCTTAAATATCTCGAGCCCTACGGCGCGGGCAATCCGCAGCCGCTTTTCGGACTTTACGGAATGAGGCTCGTATCCGTATCCGAGGTGGGCGCGGGCAGGCATTTAAAGCTTATTGTGTGTCGAGGGGGATTTTACCTTACGGCGATGTATTTTTCGCACAATAAAAAGGACTTTATCTTTGAGATAGACGACGTGCTGGATCTCGCGGTGACCCTCGACATAAACCGCTATAACGATGAGGAGAACGTTTCGGTCGTTGTCAAGGATATAAAGTACGACAGCGCGGATCACGGAGAGTGCCTTAAAAGCCTGAGAATATACGAGCGGCTTGTAACGGGGGAGGGGTCTGAAGCTAAGCTGCTGCAAACGATTTTGCCGAGCAGAGATGAGTTTGCCGTGATTTACAGAGAAATAAAGGCTGCGGGAGTGCTGAAAACCAGCCTTTTAAAGCTTTGGCACAAGGCGGGCGAAGGGATATCCTGCGGCAAGATAATGGTGATATTACAGGCGCTTTGCGAGCTGTCGCTGATAAAATATATTTGCAAGGGGGAAGCGCTCGAGCTTAGAGCTTTTAATTATAAAGGAAAGGTCGAGCTTTCAAGAGCGCCGATAATTATGAGTATAAATAAAGCGATGAACGGGGGGATTGGCTGATGCCCGAGGGAACCATACACTATCAGGATTACGAGCAGCTTGTTGAGATGCTCAAAAAAAGTGAAAACAGCTTCGATATGGAGCTTATCGACAAGGCGTATAGGCTCGCGCTTAAGGCGCACGGCGATCAGCGCAGGGTGTCGGGCGTGCCTTATATCCTGCACCCGACCTCGGTCGCGTGTATTTTGGTCGATATGGGCATGGACACCGACTCGGTGTGCGCCGCGCTTTTGCACGACGTGGTGGAGGATACTGACGTAACGTATGACGATGTGAAAAAGCAGTTCGGAGTTGAGATAGCAAATCTCGTCGACGGAGTGACAAAGCTTGCGAAAATTCCCTTTTCATCAAGAGAGGATCAGCAGGCCGAGAACGTGAGAAAGATGCTCATAGCCATGTCGAACGATATACGCGTCATAATAATAAAGCTCGCCGACAGGCTGCACAATATGCGCACGATAGAGTGTATGCGCGAGCAGAAGCGGCGCGACAAGGCGCTTGAAACCATGGAGATATTCGCGCCGATAGCCCACCGCCTCGGAATACGCGCGATAAAGGAGGAGCTTGAGGATTTGAGCATACTCTACCTCGACCCTGTAGGTTATCACGAGATAGAAACGGCTCTCGCGCTTACGAAGGACGGGCGGGATAAATTTATAGAGGATCTTAAGAAAAGGATAATCGAAAAGACGAAGAATATAATACCCAACGTGTACGTTGAGGGCAGGGTAAAGAGCATAAACGGCATATACAGAAAGACCTATATGAAGGGCAAGACGATAGAGCAGGTGTTTGACATATTCGCCGTGAGGGTAATAGTCAACACAGTAAACGACTGCTACAACGTGCTCGGCATAGTCCACGAGATATTCAAGCCTATACCCAACAGGTTCAAGGACTATATCTCCACGCCAAAGCCGAATATGTACCGCTCTCTGCACACGACCGTAATAGGCGAGGAGGGCATACCGTTCGAGGTGCAGATTAGGACTTGGGAGATGCACCACACCGCCGAATACGGAATAGCGGCGCACTGGAAGTATAAGCTTGGGCTTTCAAAAAAGGGCAGTCTTGAGGACAAGATAACCTGGATACGCAAGATGCTTGAAAATCAGGCCGACGACGACAACACCGATATTTTGAGGAACATAAAGACCGACCTCGCCTCAGAGGACGTTTTTGTATTCACCCCGAAGGGCGACATTATAGATTTGCCCTTCGGCTCGACCGTGATAGACGTGGCCTATGCGATACACACCGCCGTCGGCAACAGAATGACCGGCGCTAAGGTGAACGGAAAGATGGTTCCGATAGATTATCAGGTCAAAACCGGCGAGATAGTGGAGATACTCACCAAGAAGGAGGGCGGCTGCCCGAACCGCGACTGGCTTAAGATAGTCAAGACCAGCGAGGCCCGCAGCAAGATAAGGCAGTGGTTCAAAAAGGAAAAGAGAGAGGAAAATATTGAAACCGGAAAGGCCGAGCTTGAGCGTGAGTTTAAGCACGCGAAGATAGTTTTAAACGACAGCGAAATGGCCGAGCTTGTAAACGCCGTTTTAAAGAAAAAGAGCTATCCGAATATAGACGATCTATATGCGGCCATCGGCTACGGTGGGGTTCAGCTTTGGAAGATGATGCCGAGGATAAGAGAGGAGTACAACAAGCGCTACGCTCCGGCTCAGCCTGAGATCATGCCGCAGATAACGGAAAAGCCTAAAAAGCGCAAAATGAGCAGCGGGGTCATAGTCGAGGGCTACGACGACGTTTTGATAAAGCTTGCGATGTGCTGCAAGCCTCTGCCTGGGGACGATATAATCGGCTTTATAACGAGGGGCAACGGCGTGTCGATACACAAGCGCAGCTGCTCGAATATACCGAGGAATATAGCCGAGTGCGAGGAGCCGGAGAGATATGTTGAGGCCTCGTGGGCGCAAAACGTAAACGACAGCTTCCAGACGACTTTGGAGATACTCTCGAGCGACAGGACGGGGCTGCTTGCGGACATCACAAACCAGCTTTCCGCCATGCACATTTTTATAAATAACATGGATTCAAAGGAGAGCAAGGACGGCATAGCGATAATGCACCTTTCGATAACGGTTGACGGAATGGATCATTTGCGCGGGGTCATATCGCGGCTGTCGAACGTAAAGGGCGTAATGTCTATTTCAAGGCAGTGACGATCGGTTTGAGCGTAAGGTGAGCGCGGGGCTGCCGCATACACGTTTAGGCTATGTGCCGGATAAAGCTCGGGGGCGGCGCCCGGCGCGGCGCAGCCGCGCGGGAAAAACGCGGCGGAAGGGTCCCCTGACAGAGGAGCGCCCCTGCCCCGCCGCGTTTTTCGGCAGCCTTTCGCCGCAGGCGAAAGGCTGCGGGCGCCGCCCCGCCCCACCGCCCGCTCAAACCGGCCGAGAAAACAGCGGCAGCCCCAAAACTCAAAAATCAAAAAAACAAAATCAAAAAAATCAAACAAACAAAAAAACAACAAAACAAAAAACAACAAAACAAACACGGAGGAAATATGAAAGCGGTAATTCAGCGCGTGAAAAAAGCTTCCGTCAAGGCGGAAGGTACCCTGACCGGCGAAATAGGAAGGGGCTTTGCCATACTCCTCGGAGTCGTACAGGGCGATACCCGGGAGGACGCGAAAATATTGGCGGATAAAATATACGGTATGCGCGTGTTTAAGGACGAAAATGATAAGATGAACCTATCAATGAGCGCCGTGGACGGCGAAGCGCTGGTGGTATCAAATTTTACACTCTGCGCCGACTGCTCGCACGGCAGACGGCCGAGCTTTTTCTCGGCGGCTCAGCCCGAGGAGGCAAACAGCTTGTACGAATACTTTAAAGCCTGCCTGAAAAACGCGGGAGCAAGCAGGGTGGAAAGCGGAGTCTTCGGAGCGGAGATGGAGCTTAACATAGTAAACGACGGGCCCGTGACAATAATTCTTGATTCAAGGGAGCTGAAAAAATAATGCTGAAAATAGAAGTCTATCCGGTCGGCGAGCTCGCCGCAAACTGCTGTATAATAACGGACGAGGACACGGGCGAGGTCGCGGTAATAGACCCGGGAGCTAAGTCTTTAGAGCTTGAGAGCGCGGTAAACGCATTAAAAACGAGGATAAAATATATATTGCTCACGCACGGACATTACGACCACATCGGCTTTGTGTCGGAGCTTAAGAAAAAGACGGGCGCTAAAGTGGCGATAGGCAAAAACGACGGCGAAATGCTTAAGGAGCGCTCGCTGAACCTCGCAAATGACTTCGGCGGGGATATAAGCCCCGTGAGCGCGGATATTCTCCTGTCCGACGGCGATACGCTGACCATGGGAAGCACCGAGATAAAAATAATAGGCCTGCCCGGACATACAAAGGGCGGCACGGGCTACCTCGCCGACGGAAGGCTTTTCTGCGGCGACACGCTCTTTAAGGGCAGCATGGGCAGAACCGATTTCCCCGGCGGCGACGAAAACGAGATAATGCAGTCGCTCAAAAGACTGGCGGCCCTGCCGGAGGATACGACGGTGTATTGCGGCCACGGCCCCAATACGACCATCGGAGAGGAAAAGGCGCACAATCCCTGCATGATATATGCTTTGGAAAGATTTTAAAAGCCGTGCGCTGGTGAATGGATAATGAAGGTCTTTATAGAAAACCACAGCTTTCACTATGAAATAGAAAATCTGACGAGGGTCTTTTTCCCTAACGAGAAAATAGAGATAATAAAGGCGAGAGTGGACGATGAATTAAACGGCGCGCATATAATCACAGGCAGGGAAAGCGCGGACGATAAGATAAGGCTTTATTGCTCGCTTAAAATAAACGGCGAGCGTTACGAAAACGAAAGGAAGCTCGACATAAACAGCCCCGACGACGAGCAGGAGAGGGCGCTCGCGATAATTCTCTTCGATATTTTAAGAGCCTATACGGGCATAACCCCGCCGTGGGGAATACTCACGGGCGTGCGCCCAATAAAGCTCTTTCGCCGCCTCGCAGAGGAGCTCGGCGAGAGCGGGGCGAGGGAGTATTTTAAAAATAAGCTGCTCGTGTCCGATGAAAAGATAAGCCTCTCAGCACTTACTGAGCGCAACGAAAGGGAGATACTCAAAACCTCTACCCCCGACTCGTTCAGCCTTTACATTTCAATACCGTTTTGCCCCTCAAGGTGCAGCTATTGCTCCTTCGTTTCTCAGTCGGTCGAAAAGAGCTTTAAGCTCATAGAGCCTTATGTAGAGCTGCTGTGCAGAGAGATAGAGATAACGGGGAAAATAGCAAAAGAGCTGTCGCTTAGGCTGCAAAGCGTTTACATAGGCGGCGGAACGCCGACGACCCTCGGCCCGGAGCAGCTCAGAGCCGTAATGAATACGCTCAGCCGCAGCTTTGATATGAGCGCCTGCCGCGAATATACAGTTGAAGCGGGCAGACCTGACACGGTCACGGAGGAAAGGCTCAAAGCGATAAAGGAATGTGGAGCCGACAGGATAAGCATAAACCCGCAGACCCTGAACGACGAAATACTTAAAAAAATAGGCAGGCGGCACAGCGCAAGGGAGTTTTTTGAAGCGTATGAAACGGCGGTAAAATGCGGCTTTGAGCATATAAATACCGACCTCATAGCCGGACTGCCGGGCGAGAGCTTAGAAAGCTTTAAAAGCACGCTTGACAGTATAGCCGCGCTAAAGCCCAAAAGCATAACCGTCCATACGCTCTCGATGAAGCGCTCGTCTGAGCTTACCTATCGCGGCGCGGAGCTTCTCCGCCGCGACATAGAGGCGGCCGAGGGTATGCACAGCTGCTGCTCAAGGCTATTGCCCCAAAACGGTTACGAGCCCTACTACCTTTACAGGCAGAGCAGAATGGTCGGCAACCTTGAAAATGTCGGCTGGTCAAAAAAGGGCAGCGAGGGGCTGTATAACGTGTTCATTATGGACGAAACTCATTCGGTGCTCGGCTGCGGAGCGGGGGCGACGACAAAGCTCAAGGAGCCAAACGGGCCGTACATAGAGCGCATATTTAACTACAAATATTCGTATGAATATTTAAAGGGCTTTGATGAAATAATCAGGAGAAAAGACAGGTTAAGGGCGTTTTATGATGAATGCGGATTTAAACGGAAATAAATATTATTCTGTTGAAGAAATAAACTCGAGGGCGAGGGCAAATCCCGCGGGCTTTTTGCTCGAATGTGACAGCGCCTTTGCCGAGAGGGTGAAAAGCGCTGTTGACAGCGTTTTAAAACGCTCGCCGGACGGCGGAGTGATAATGCTTTCGGGCCCCTCCTCGGCCGGAAAGACCACAACCTCTATGATGCTGATGCGGATACTCGGCGATATGGGCAAGGGCGCGCTCAAAATTTCGCTCGACGATTTCTTCCTGCCCGCCGACGAAACTCCTCTTGCCGACGACGGCAGGCGCGACTTTGAGGGCATAGCGGCGCTCGACCTTGAGGAGCTTAGGCGCTGTATGAATATATTGCTCACCGCCGGAGAATGTCTTATGCCGAGGTATGACTTTACCCTGAGAAGGCCGCGTAAGGACAGGCGGCGAGTTGTACTGCCAAAAAGCGGATATATAATAATCGAGGGGCTCCACGCCATAAACCCCGCATTGACTGCGGGCATAGGCGGCAGCGTCACAAAAATTTTTCTCGACGCAGCCGGAGGCTTGAAAATAGGCGGCAAGAGCTTAAACGGCAGGACGATGAGAATGTTCAGACGGCTTGTCAGAGATACGAGCTACCGCTCGGTAAACGCCGTGCAATGCCTTGAGCTTTGGGAGAGCGTCGTCAGGGGCGAGGAAAGGAATATAAAGCCCTTTGCCGCAGGGAACGATATAATCATAGACTCCTTTCATATGTGCGAGCCCTGCATTATAGGCGCGAGGGCTATTGAGCTTTTGAAGGATATAAGCCCTGACAGCCGCTTTTACGATACGGCGGCGGAGCTTCGGGCGCTTATGGCGGAGGTCGAAGTAATCGACGGCTCTCTGCTCGACGACGACTCGCTGCTTACGGAGTTTGTGGGAGGCGGCAGCTATCGCTATTAAATCCGCCGAATTGTGCACACTTTAAGGGCGCTTAAAATATTAACAATATATTTATTGAAACATAAATACACGAATGATATAATTATAAGACCGGCGGGGCAGAGTATATTCGCGCCGCCAAAACGAAAAGGAGATGCTTTAAATGAGTATATTTGACGATTTTCTTATTAACGCAAAAACAGCCGTGAGCGCTGTCGGAAAAAAAGCGGAAAAGGTCATAGACGTTTCAAAGCTCAAATACGCCGAGGCCGGACTTCAGAGCGAGATCGGCAAGAAGTATCAGTCGCTCGGGGAGTTTGTATATAAAAGCTATCTTTCCGGCGAGATGGATAAGGAGGCTCTCGACAGAAGGATAGAGGAGCTCAGAGAGCTTAACGACAATCTTGAGTCCACGCGCGAGCTTATAAACGCTCAGAAAAACAAGGTCAGCTGCAAATCCTGCGGCGAGCTTGTCAGCGCGGATTTGAAGTATTGCGGCAATTGCGGCGCAAGGCTTTACAGCGAGGACCCGACCGAGGAGGACGGCGGCGAGGCCTGTGCCGATTCTGACGATACGGTTTGCCGCGATGTAGAGAGGACGGTCAAGGAGGCAGCCGAGGACGCAGCCGCGACGACGATTTAAGTCTGATGGATTCATAAGTAACGGGCGATATTGATTTTTATACGGGAGTTTAAGTCGGAGGCGAGGGCTGCCGCACGCGGTTTTTTTACCTTGTGCGTAAGGATAATATCGGGCGGCGACCGCTTCCCCGCGCCCGCAGGGGCGCGGGGAAGCAAAAAACGCGGCGCTCGGGGCAGCTTTATAGAGCGCTCAGCTCAGCCGCGCCGCGTTTTTCCGCCCGCGCCTCGGCGCGGGCCGGTCGCCGCCCGAATCCCTGCCGCCCCCCAAAAAGCCTTCGGCGCACACCGCGGCAGCCCGAAGCGACGACGCACAAAAGCCGCGCACAGTCTATGCGCGTGAACACCCGTTTCACGAAATAAAGGAGAGGTGAATATTGGAGCGACAGACATTGCAAAGAGGCGGAAGCAGGAACCAGAGCTTTATCAAGGGCGCAATGGTTATGTCCATGAGTATGGTCATCGTAAAGGTGATCGGAATGATATACAAGATACTGCTCGGACAGTTCCTCAACGGCGTGGGCTATGGAATGTTCACCATAGCGTACAATTTCTACGATCCGCTCTTTATGCTGGCTACCGCCGGCTTTCCTATTGCCATATCAAGGTTAGTTTCAAAGGATATAGCGGAAAACCGCTTTAGGGACGTAAAGAAGCTTCACAAAATTTCAATCCCGCTTTTCATATTTACAGGAATAATATGCTGTTCGCTGATGATTATATTCAGCGAAACATACGCCGATTATGTAAACTGCAACGAGGCAAAATACGCCATACGCTGCCTTGCGCCGACCATACTCTTCGGCTGCCTCATGTCGATATACAGGGGCTATTTCGAGGGTATGCGCAACATGGTGCCTACCGCTATCTCAGAGGTGATGGAGGCGGCGGGCAAGCTGGTGCTCGGCTTGTCTGCGGCGGCGATAATATCCGCTATATGCACAAGCGAGTTTGAGTCCTCGGGCACGGTGTTCGGCACGCCGTATGCCGATATGACGGCGGCGCAAAGCGCGATAATGGTATATACAGTCTGCGCGGCGCTGCTCGGAATAGTCGCGGGAGCGCTGCTCGGCTTCGTGTTTTTGTTTTTAAGATATAAGGTAAAGGGCTGCGATATAACGCGCCGCCAGCTTTACTACTCGGAAACAGCAAGGTCGGGCAAGGAGATATCAATAGAGCTCGTCAAAACGGCGGTGCCCATAGGCTTAAATTCCCTCGTGCTCAGTATCTCGAGCCTCATAGATACCTCTCTCATACAGAGAAGGATAGTCGATCTTGTCAACGAAAACGAGCCGCTCATGCGCAGCCTTTATCCGACGGTCGAGCAGTCGATATTTGACAGCGGAGCCCTGCAAACGCATTTGAACGGCTGCTACGGCTACGCGCTCACGCTCATGATGCTCGTGACCGCCGTGACTCAGGCCTTCGGCACGAGCGCCCTGCCAAATTTGACGGCGGCGTGGACAGGAGGAGTAAAAAAGGAAATTAAGGAAAACATAGAAATGGTGCTGAAGCTCACGCTTTCGTTTGCGCTGCCGGCAGGGCTTGCTCTGTCGAGCCTTTCGTGGCCGCTGCTGAATCTGCTGTACGGAAGCCGCGTAAACGAGGTGGAGATAGCCTCTAAAATACTCCAGATACTCGGAATCTCCGTTATCTTCATAGCGACAAGCACCCCGATTTGCAGTATGCTCCAGGCGGTCGGCAGGGTCGACTTGCCGCTGAAGCTTATGAGTATAGCTATGGTGATGAAAATATTGCTCAACTATACCCTCGTGGGCATACCGACGATAAACATTCAGGGCGCGGCGGTCGGCTCGCTTGTAGCCTATCTGTTTGTGACAGTGGTAGGGCTTTATTTTCTTTGCAGAGAAACAAAAACCGTACCCGATTTTGTGCAGGTGCTCATAAAGCCTCTGGTTGGAGCGGCGGTCTGCGTCTTCCTTGCGTGGATGCTCTATAATGGTATCTCAACATTTATAACTTCTAAAATTGCAATAATACTTGTTGTTATTTTTACGGTAATAATCTACCTTTTGGCGCTTGTTTTATTGAGGGTTATTAGCGAAAAGGAACTAAAAATGGTGCCAAAAGGCGAAAAGATTGCAAAACTACTTGAAAAGCTGCACCTAATGAGATATAATAAAAATGATTAAATCTTTTAAGAGCAGGTTTCTGAACGGATGTGTATCAATCAAATGAATTTTGAGCAGAAGGATCGTTACGCCTTTGACGACCTCGTTAAGATAGTAAAGCTCCTCAGAGGCGAGGGCGGCTGCCCGTGGGACAGGGAACAGAACCATAAATCAATAAGGCAGAACTTTATTGAGGAAACCTATGAGGCGGTAGAGGCGATCGACACTGAGGACGCGGAGCTTTTGAAGGAAGAGCTCGGCGACGTTATGCTTCAGGTCGTTTTCCACGCGGTGATGGAGGAGGAGGTCGGCAGCTTTGACATTAACGACGTAGCCGACGGCATCTGCAAGAAGCTGATTATCCGTCACCCCCATGTTTTCTCCGACGTTGTCGCAGACAATACCGAGCAGGTGCTTAAAAACTGGGACAGCATCAAGATGAAGACAAAGTCGCAGAAAACGCAGACACAGGCTATGCAAAGCGTAAGCCGTGCGCTGCCGTCGCTCATGCGCAGCAGGAAGCTCCAGCAAAAGGCCGCAAAGGTCGGCTTTGATTGGGACGACGTTGACGGCGCTCTCACAAAGCTTGACGAGGAGATAGCGGAGCTTAAATCGGCTATAAAAAACGGCGACAGGGAAAACTGCCGCGAGGAGCTCGGCGACGTGCTGTTTTCGGCTGTGAACGTGTCGCGCTTTATAGACGAGGATCCGGAAAAGGCGCTTTACGACAGCTGTGAAAAATTCATAGACCGTTTTGAAAAGGTCGAGATATCCGCCCGCGATAAGGGCATTGATATGAAAAACGCTGACCTTAATACGCTTGATTCTCTCTGGGATCAGGCTAAGGAAATACATTAATGTGAAATCAGGAGGATATTAAAATGAACAAGACAGAATTGATTTCGGCGGTAGCTGAAAAGAGCGGACTCGCGAAGAAGGACGCTGAGAAGGCCGTAGCAGCAATGCTCGACACTATCGTTGAATCAGTTTCCAAGGGCGAGAAGGTACAATTTGTTGGTTTTGGCACATTTGAGCAGCGTCAGAGAAACGCAAGAACGGGTATCGACCCGAGAACGAAGCAGCAGATAGAGATTCCGGCTTCAAAGGTTCCGGCATTTAAACCGGGCAACGCATTTAAAGAGTCCGTAAACAAATAATTCATTGGTGAATAAAAAATGTCTGCCGAATTATTTTGGCAGGCATTTTTGTTTGGGGAAGCTTGGGGTCGCGGCGGCCGCAAATTTCCACCTGCGGCGGAAATTTGCCGGAAACGCGGCGACGGGGGCGGCTGCGCGAGAAAGAGATATCTTCAACGCCGCGTTTCCTAAAAGCTGCCTGCGGCAGCTTTGGCCGCCGCGACCCCAAGCAAGCGCCGAGCCCGAGAGGAACATAAAAAATAAAAATCATAAAAAAATAAAAATAACAAAACAAAATCCGAAAACAAGCCTAAAGGGAGAGTGACGATATGCGCCTTGATAAATATTTGAAAATTTCAAGGGTGATAAAAAGAAGAACCGTTGCAAACGAGGCCTGCGACGCGGGGCGAGTGATAGTAAACGGCAAGGCGGCGAGAGCCTCATACGACGTGAAGCTCGGCGACGAGATAGAAATAATCCTCGGGAGCAAGCCGTTTAAAATCAGGGTGAAGGAAATAAACGAATACGCGAAAAAGGAGCAGGCCTCCGATATGTACGAGCTGCTTTGATCATATTTTATTTTGCCGCTTCATATCATTTACTATATTATTTGTGGAGTGGTGTGAATGGCAGAGCCGAAAAATTCAATCAAGAAAAATCATACCGTCGGCCTTGAAAACCGCAGCCTGCTGAGCGTCGGAGGGGTCAACGACATGGGCAGCTTCGACGCCCAGTCGGTCATGCTTTTTACCGATTACGGCGGACTTTGCATAAAGGGCTCGTCTTTGCATATAAGCAAGCTGAGCCTCGATACGGGCGAGGTCGTGATCGACGGAAAAATCAGCGCAATGATTTACACCGAAGGCAGCGACAAAAAACGCGGAGTATTCGAGCGGCTGTTTAAATAGATGGAGATATCGAGCTTTCCGCAGTGGCAGATTTTTCTCATCTGCCTTGCATGGGGTATACCCTGCGCAGCGCTGTACGATTTGTTCCGCTTTTTGCGCAAGGCGGGACTCAACTCGAGAGCGGCGGTCGTCGCGGAGGATATAATATTTATGTGCATATGCGCGCTGTGGATATTTCTGATAGCGAGCGCGCTGAACTACGGAATGATAAGGGCGTATATGATAATAGCGTTTTTCTCGGGGGCTTCGCTGTACCGAGCGACGGTAGGAAGGCTGACGGGGCGCTGCTTTGACGCGGCAATACGCGCGGCCTCACGCGCCTATGGGGCGCTCAAACGCCTTATAAAGGCGGTCGTTTCGTTTTTTTGCAAACAAACGGGCAAAATTACGGTCATATTTTGTTCCTTACATAAAAATTACAGAGAAAAATTAAAAAATATCTTGCAAGTTAAAACTAATAGGGTGTATAATTATAAAAAGCGTTCTTCGACTGTAAATTTAAAGGAGGGGAGAGGCGAAAATGAAGGGCACGGTAAGAGAGGTCGTAACCACAAAAAAGCCGAAAAAAAGGCGTAATATAATCTTAGGCGTTTGCTTTGGTTTCTTTATCGTTTATGCCTGCGTCACGCTTATTTCCCAACAGGTGCAGATCAACCAAAAGCAGTCGGAGCTTGAGGAGCTTGAGGATAAAATAATTATCCAGGAGGTAAAAAACGGCGAGGTTGAGGACGTGTATAAATCGGACGATAAGGAGAACGAGGAGTACATAAAAAAGATAGCCAGGGACGAACTTGGCTATGCCGAGCCGGACGAGCGTGTTTTCATAAACATAGCGGGAGAATGACGGGTTATTTTACAGGGGGATTTTTTCTATATGCGGCTTGAAGTTGGAAGTATAGTTGACGCCAAGGTTACGGGTATCACGAATTTCGGCGCCTTTGTTGAATTGCCGGAGGGCAAGAAGGGTATGGTACATATCTCGGAGGTTGCGCCGACCTATGTTGAGAAGATAGCGGACCACCTTGAGATAGGCCAGCAGGTGAAGGTCAAGGTGCTTTCAATAGGAGAAGACGGAAAGATAAGCCTGTCCATAAAAAAGGCGATGGAAAGGGAGAAGCCGCGCACAGGAGCGAAGAGGCAGCGCGCTCAGGCCAAGCAAAATTCCGGCTCAAAGGGGCCGGGCAGCTTTGAGTGGCAGCCCAAGCGCAACGAGATGAGCTTTGAGGATATGCTGTCGCGCTTTAAGCAGACGAGCGACGAAAAGATATCGTCGTTAAAGCGTGGGGAGCAGCCGCCAAGGCGCAGAAAGGTTCAGAAATAATATTTGCGCGATAATTGCGCGATGATATGGATTGGATATAGATTTATATGGAATAACGAAACGGCGGAGCGATCCGCCGTTTTTTTGACTGAGCTTTGGCCTTCGGCTTCGTTTTGGGGCGGCGACCGAAATTTCCGCCGTCCGGCGGAAATTTCAAAAAACGCGGCGCAAGACCCCCGCTTACAGAGTAAAACGCCGTGCGCGCCGCGTTTTTGCCCGCGCCGCAGGCGCGGGCTGGTCGCCGCCCCAAAACGATTTCCCCCCGCGATAAAAATAAATAAAAAATATATGGAAATGCGAAGCCATATGTGATATAATAAGCTCGATATTCATTCACTTGAAAATATGGATAAAATAAATTTCCAAAAAAGGAGTAATAAAATGAATGTGTTATTACAGGTGATCCAAAATCAATGGGTCTTTATCGTGCTGGCGGTGCTGCTCATAGTCGCGTTTTATTTCGTCAAGGCAAAAAAGCCCGAAATGTTCAAAAAATTCGCGGCAATAGAATTGATAGCAACGGTCGCGGCGCTCGTAATCTTCGCGCTGTTCAAATTCCAAGACCTCTTTTTGCTCGCGCCGATAATACTGATAAGCTGCGAGCTGTTCGGCTATTTCATAACGGGCAAGGTCGTCGGCGTGCTGCTCGTCGATTATCTCTTGATAATCGGAATAGATACTCTGCATAAAAACGGCGCGATAAACAATTTATTCGATACTATACTTTTCTACGCCCTGCAAGTCGTCACAGCGATAGTAGTCGGTATCTTGATAGACAAGCACCTGAAATCCTTAGGAGCCGAAAAGCAGCGCCAAACCGAGGCGGCAAAGGAGCAGGAAAGGCTAAAGAGCAAAAAGGTCGACGAGCATATCGACGAAATATTCGCAAAATATTCGGGGATTGAAAATGAAAGCGAGTATGTGGGAGAAGACGACAAGCTCTCATTCGACGACGACTCAAACGAGATTTACAGCTCGAGCGAGCGCAAATCGAACATAATCAATTTTAACGGCGACGAGGAATAAGAATAAAAAATAAAAATAAAAAAATAAAAAATAAAAATAAGCAAACGGGCAGCAGCGGGAAACCGCCGCCGCCTTATTTTTTGCCGTCAAGGTTCGATTTTGACAGAAAAAATAAAAGCCTTGCCACTTATCGTCAAATCCCTTTCAATGAAAATTTTAAAAAATTACCGTCGGAATAAATAATAATATATAAATCCCCCTTTAAATTTTATCGCTTATACGGTATAATAAAGCTGTGTAAATTTTAGTTGAATATTTCTGCCGAAAGGACGATGAAAATGGAATCCAATTTTACGGTTCCGCTGTCGGAAATCATAAGAGAGCTGTCGCTCGTCACTGAGTACGCGCCTCAGGATACCAAGGAGATTTTGATATCTTCAAGAGATATAAATCGACCGGGTCTGGAGCTTACGGGCTTTATGGACTTTTTTGACGCGCAGAGAATACTGATAATAGGAAATACAGAAACGGGATATTTGAGCAAGTTCGGCAGCGAACAGAAGTTTCATGTGCTCGAGCGCCTGTGCAAGCTGAAGCCGCCCGCAATCATAGTAACGCGCAATATCCAGCCTATGGAGGAGCTGATGAAGGCGGCGAGAGCCCACAATGTGCCCATACTCAGGTCGAGCGACACCACCTCGAGCCTGAGCGCCGCGCTCGTATCATATCTAAACGTCCAGCTTGCGCCGAGGGTGACTCGCCACGGGGTGCTCGTCGAGGTATACGGCGAAGGAATACTTTTAATAGGCGACAGCGGAGTCGGAAAAAGCGAAACCGCGATAGAGCTTATCAAGAGGGGGCACAGGCTCATAGCCGACGATGCGGTCGAGATAAGGCGCGTTTCGAGCAAGTCGCTCGTCGGCTCGTCCCCCGAAAATATAAGGCATTTTATCGAGCTGCGCGGCGTAGGAATAATTAATGCGAGGCGCATTTTCGGTATGGGCGCCGTAAAGCTCACAGAGAAGATAGACATAGTGATAAATATGGAAAACTGGGACAGCAAAAAGGTCTATGACAGAATGGGTATAGAGAGCGAATATACCGAGATACTCGGCATAGAGATACCGATTTTGACTATTCCGATAAAGCCCGGGCGCAACACGGCCGTAATAATAGAGGTAGCCGCGATGAACAACAGACAGAAGAAGATGGGATACAACGCGGCTCAGGAGCTGCTCGCAAGCCTCGGAATGGAGATCGAAACAGACGAGCTTACAGGCAAGACAAATATAGAATGGTTGTGATTTCTTGAAAATAATAGCAGATACCCATACGCATACGATAGCCTCGACTCACGCATACAGCACGGCGCAGGAGATGATAGGCGCGGCGGCGAAAAAGGGGCTTTACGCGATAGCCCTGACCGACCACGGCTACGCCATGCCCGGCTCGCCGGGAAGATGGTTTTTCGAGTCGCTCGGGGCGATACCGCCGGTGGTCGAGGGGGTGCGCGTGCTAAAGGGAGTCGAGGCAAACGTGATAAATCTTGACGGCGAGCTCGATATGCCCGAGAGAGTGCTCAGGGGCTTAGAGTGGGTGGTCGCGTCGATACACGGCGGACTCATAGAGGAAAAGCCGAGCCTTGAGCGCAGCACCAACGCTTATTTGGCCCTCGCGGAAAATCCCTATGTCAGGGTGATAGGACATTCGGGCACGCCGGAGTTTAAGTACGACTACGAGAGGGTCATACCGATATTTAAGAAAAACGGCAAGCTCGTAGAGATAAACAACAACACCTTTCATTTCAGAAAGGGCTCGTGTAAAAACTGCATGGAGATAGCAAGGGTGTGCAAGGCGACCGGCACGCCTATAATTATCAATTCCGACGCGCATTTTTCCTCAAGGGTCGGAGAATTTTCAAGCGCGCTCGACGCTTTGAGGGAGATAGATTTTCCCGAGGAGCTCATAATAAATTCAAGCGAGAGCCGTTTTAAAAGCTACCTTTGCGAAAACGGCATATCGCTTTTATAGGAGTAAATATGATAAATACTGATAATATAAGACAGCTTGCGCTATCGCGCGGCTGCACGCTAAAGGAAAACGAGCCGATGCACCGCTACACCACCTTTAAAATAGGCGGCGAAGCTCAGCTTTTGATATTAACGCCGAGCATACCGGCGCTCAGAGCGATTTTAAAGCAGTGCAGAGAGGAAAACGTGCCTGTCCTTGTGCTCGGCAAGGGCTCAAATCTTCTCGTGTCCGATAAGGGCATAGAGGGGGTAGTCATAAAGCTTGATCAAGGCTTCAGACAGATGACCCTCGTCGAGGACGACGTCATATTTTGCGGGGCTGCCGCAAGCCTTGCAAGCCTTTGCCGCTTCGCCTGCGACAACGGGCTTTCGGGGCTCGAGTTTGCCTGGGGCATACCCGGAAGCGTCGGCGGAGCCGCTTATATGAACGCCGGAGCCTACGGCGGCGAGCTGAAGGACGTTTTGCTTTGCTGTAACCACATAACGCGCGGCGGCGAGATAGGCAGCCTGTCGGGCGAGGAGCTCGAGCTTTCATACAGGCACAGCGCCTATATGGAAAGCGGAGCTGTGATAACGGGCGTGACGGTCAGGCTGCACAAGGATTCCAAGACCGAGATCGAGAGAAGAATGGACGACTTTATGCGCAGGCGCAAGGATAAGCAGCCGCTTGAATACCCGAGCGCCGGCAGCATATTTAAACGCCCCGAGGGATATTTTGCCGGCACGCTGATACAGGACAGCGGGCTTAAGGGCGCGAGAGTGGGCGGAGCTATGGTAAGCCCCAAGCACGCGGGCTTTATAATAAACACCGGCAACGCCACCTGCGCCGACGTGATGTCGCTGATAGAGAGGATAAAGAAAACGGTCGACGATAAATTCGGCGTGAGGCTTGAATGTGAGGTAAAACCGACGGGGATATTATAAAAGGAGGAAATTATGGACTTCTTGATAATAGCGGGGCTTTCCGGCGCGGGCAAGACGGTCGCCGTGCACTCGCTTGAGGATATAGGCTTTTACTGCGTAGACAATCTGCCGGCGGCGCTTATCACGACCTTTTACGACCTTTGCAAAAATTCAAACGACGACAGAATGGAGCGCGTGGCCCTCGTCACCAACATAAGGAGCAATGACGACTATCTGCGCTATTCTGAGAGCCTTGCAAAGCTTAAAAGCGAAAAGAAATACTTCAAGGTGCTCTTTCTCGACGCTTCCGAAAACGTGCTTTTGACGCGCTACAAATCGACGAGGCGCAAGCACCCCCTTGCGGGCAAGTCCGTGTCCACCACAGCGGCGGCCGTGGGGCTTGAGCAGACCCTTTTGGAGAAGGTGAAGCTCAGCGCGGATTATCTTATAGACACGACCAATCTGTCCTCCTCGCAGCTAAAGGAGAGAGTGCTGACCCTCTTCATCGGGGACAACAGACTCGGCTTTTCGGTCACCTGTATGTCCTTCGGCTTTAAGTACGGCCTGCCGCTCGAGGCGGACCTCGTGTTCGACGTGCGCTGTCTGCCAAACCCCTTTTATATAGAGGAGCTTAAGCACAAAACGGGGCTCGACCAGGAGGTCAGGGACTATGTGCTCAAATGGGAGCAGAGCAAGGAGCTTTATAAAAAAATAGAGGAATATATAGATTACGCCCTGCCGCTGTATATAAAGGAGGGCAAAAGCCAGCTTGTGGTCGCCTTCGGCTGTACGGGCGGGCGGCACAGGAGCGTTACTCTCGCGGGCAGGCTTTATGAGCATCTGCTCGAAATCTCTCAGCCCGCGACGCTTCACCACAGAGATATACGCAAGGCGTAAGGAAAAAATCAAGGAAAATAATCAATGTCATTTTCATCAGATACAAAAAGGGAGCTTTGCACGGCGGAGTGTAATGGCGCGGCTATCGGGCGCGCCGAATGTTACGGACTTTTGCTTTTCGCAAAGACCTTTTCAAACGAAAAAATAATTTTTAATACGGAAAACCCCTACACCGCCGCTCGCTTCATGAACGCCGTCGCGGACTCGTTTCAGGCGATAACCGAAAAGAACTCGGCGCTCACCGGCAAAAGGAACAGCGCGCGCCTGTTTACCCTGAGCGTGCCGCTTAAAAGCGACTGCGCGCGCATTTTCGGCGAGCTCGGACATTCGAGCCGCAGCATAAGCCTCAGGATAAACAGGGCGAACCTTGAGGAAAACGGCGCTGTCGCCGCGTTTTTGCGCGGCGCATTTCTCTGCTGCGGCAGCATATCCGACCCCAAAAAGGACTATCACCTTGAGTTCACCGTGCCCTATAAAAATTTATGCAGCGATTTGTGCAGGCTGATATCGGAAACGTCGCAGCGCAAAAAGGAGCCCCGACTTATAAACCGCAAGGGTATGTTTGTGGCGTATATCAAGGACAGCGAGGAGATAGCCGACCTGCTCGCGCTAATGGGCGCGCCGATAGCTGCCATGGAGCTTATGCAGGAGAAGATAGTCAAGAGCATAAGGAACAGCGTAAACCGCAGAATGAACTCCGAGATGGCGAACATAAACAAGACGGCGAAGGCGAGCGCCATGCAGATAGAGGCCATCGAGAGGATAAAGAGGCTTAAGGGGCTTGAATATCTGCCCGACGATTTAAAGGACATAGCGCGGCTCAGGCTTGAAAATCCGGAGAGCTCTCTGCGCGATTTGGGCAATATGCTGACGCCGCCGATAAGTCGCAGCGGGGCAAACCACAGAATGAAGAGGATACTTGATATAGCGCAGGATATTACGCCCTTCGGGCGGTAGGGCGCGCCTTCGGAGATTTAAGTATATGCTGCCGCCGATAAGTCGCAGCGGGGCAAACCACAGAATGAAGAGGATACTTGATATAGCGCAGGATATTACGCCCTTCGGGCGGTAGGGCGCGGCGGCGACCGGAGCTGCCGAAGGCAGCTTTGGAAAACGCGGCTTCGGGGCGCGGGGTTAGCCCGCCGATAAAGCTCGCTTCGGCTCGGCGCAGCCGCTGCGACGAGCGGCTCGGCCGCGTTTTCGCGCTCCCCCGCGCAGCGGGGGAGCGGTCGCCGCCGCGTATTGGCGGCACGAACAAAATTTATTCAGGAGGAAGCCTATGGCGTTCGTTCATTTGCACAATCACAGCGAATATAGCCTGCTCGACGGAGCGTGCCGACTTGAAAGCCTTGTCAAGGCGGCAAAGGAGCTCGGCATGAGCGCCGTCGCGGTCACGGACCACGGCGCGATGTACAGCGCGGTGGACTTCTATAAGCTCGCAAAAAAGCACGGGATAAAGCCGATAATCGGCTGCGAGGTCTACGTCGCGCCGCACAGCCGCTTCGATAAAAACGGCGAGGAGGACAGGGCAAATTACCATATGATATTGCTCTGCAAGAATAATACGGGCTATAAAAACCTCGCGCAAATGCTCTCTCAGGCGTGGACGGAGGGCTTTTATAATAAGCCGAGAATAGACGATAGCCTGCTCGAGCGCCACCATGAGGGGCTGATATGCCTGTCTGCCTGCCTTGCGGGCGAAATACCGCGCCTTATAATCAGGGGCAATATCAACGGAGCCAAGAAAAAGGCGCTTTATTACAACAGCCTCTTCGGCGAGGGCAACTTCTACCTCGAGCTGCAAAACCACGGTATAGACGAGGAAAAGCACGTCGCAAGACAGATACAGAAAATATCGGCCGAAACCGGCATACCTATGGCGGTGACGAACGACTGCCACTATATAAAGAAGGAGGACAGCTATCTTCACCAGATACTGCTGTGCATACAGACCAACCACACGATAGACGACCCCGACAAAATGGAGTTCACCACGGACGAGTTTTACTTCAAGTCCGAGCAGGAGATGAGGGCGCTGTTCAAAAACTACCCCGAGGCCTATGACAACACCGTGAAAATAGCCGAGAGCTGCAACGTGGAGTTCGAGTTCGGAAAAACGAAGCTGCCTCATTTTGAGGTGCCTAATAATCAGGATCACTTTGAATACTTCAAAAATATGTGCCTCGAGGGGCTGCACAGGCACTACGGCGAAAACCCTAAAAAGGAGATACGCCAAAGGCTCGAATACGAGCTGTCGGTAATACGCGAAATGGGATACACCGACTACTTCCTCATAGTGAGCGATTTCATAAATTACGCAAAATCCCAGGATATTCCCGTGGGGCCGGGCAGAGGCTCGGGAGCCGGCAGCCTCGCGGCGTACTGCATAGGAATAACGGGAATAGACCCGATAAAATACAATTTGATATTCGAGCGCTTTCTAAACCCCGAGCGCGTCAGTATGCCGGACTTCGACGTCGACTTCTGCAAGGACAGACGGCAGGAGGTCATAGACTATGTTATAAGGAAGTACGGCGAGGATCACGTCGCGCAGATAATAGCCTTCGGAACGATGGCGGCGAGGGGAGCAATACGCGACGTAGGGCGAGCGCTGGCCATGCCGTACGGGGCGGTGGACGCTGTCGCAAAGCTCGTGCCGTTCGAGATAGGCATGACGATAAAAAAGGCTCTGGGGCTTTCAAAGGAGCTTGAGTCGAGATATAAAAGCGAGGCGCAGATAAAGCTGCTTTTAGACACGGCGATGGGACTTGAGGGAATGCCGCGCCACGCGACCACGCACGCCGCAGGAGTCGTTATAACGCGCGACCCGGTGAGCTCTTATGTTCCGCTTGCAAAAAACGACGACGCAGTCGTGACCCAGTACACCATGACGACCCTCGAGGAGCTGGGACTGCTTAAAATGGACTTTTTGGGGCTTCGCAACCTGACGGTGCTAAAGGACGCGGAGGAGATGATACTCAAAACAAACCCCGACTATAAAGAGTCCGATATAAAGGATAACGACCGCGCGGTCTTCAATATGCTCTCAAAGGGGCAGGCGGACGGCGTGTTCCAGTTTGAATCTCAGGGCATGAAGAACGTGCTGGTGCAGCTAAAGCCCGACTCAATAGAGGATCTGATAGCCGTCATATCCCTCTACCGCCCGGGTCCCATGGACTCGATACCGCGCTACATCGAAAACAGACACCACCCCGACAGGATAAGCTACAAGCACCCGCTGCTTAAAAATATACTCGACGTTACCTACGGCTGCATAGTCTATCAGGAGCAGGTAATGCAGATATTCAGGACCCTCGCGGGATACAGCCTCGGCAGAGCGGATATAGTGCGCCGCGCGATGTCAAAAAAGAAAAAGGACGTTATGGAGCGCGAGCAGGATATATTCTTAAACGGGCTCATCTCAGAGGACGGCACGGTCGAGGTCGAGGGCTGTCTGCGGCGCGGAGTCGACAGAGAAACGGCAATGTCGATATTTAAAGAGATGGAGAGCTTCGCTTCCTACGCCTTTAATAAATCTCACGCGGCGGCCTACGCCAACGTGTCGTATAAAACCGCGTGGATGAAGTGCCACTATCCCAAGGAATATATGTCGGCTCTGCTTACGAGCGTGCTCGATAATCCCAATAAGCTTGCCGAGTATACCGCCGAGTGCGCAAGACTGGGGATAAGGGTGCTGCCCCCTAATGTGAACCTCAGCAGCGTGGGTTTTGCCGTTTCCAAAAGCGACATACGCTTTGGACTGCTCGCGATAAAGAACCTCGGCAGGAACGTCATAGAGGCGATAATCAGCGAAAGAGAGAGCGCGGGGCGCTTTACGGGCTATTACAACTTCTGCAAGAGGCTAAACGGAAAGCTCAACAGCCGCGCACTCGAGAGCCTTGTCAAGAGCGGCTCGCTCGACGGGCTTGATCTCAACCGGCGCGAAATGCTTTTAAATTCCGCGCTTATAATGGACAGCCTCGACTGGGAGAGAAAGCACAACGCGATAGGCCAGCTTAGCCTCTTTGACGACGAGGCGGCAAAGGACAGCATAAACCTCGTTCACTATTCGGACTTCGCGATAACGGACAAGCTCTCAATGGAGAAGGAGGTAACGGGAATGTACCTAAGCGGCCACCCGATGGCCGAGTACGAGCCCTATCTCAGGCGTATGCGGGTCGACAGGATAGGAGAGATACTCGCTCACTCCGAGCAGGGCTCGAAATACCGCGACGGTCAGCGAGTGCGCCTGCTCGGCATAATAAACTCTGTAAAGCACAAATCCACAAAAAACAACGACATGATGGCCTTTGTCACTCTTGAGGATATGAGCGGAGCGATAGAGCTTTTGGTCTTCCCTCAGCCGCTCAGAGAGGGCGGCTCGGCAGTGATGGAGGGCAACATAGTGGACGTTCAGGGAACGGTTTCAGTCCGCGAGGAGGAGGAGCCGCAGATACTCTGCAATGTGATAAAGCTCGCGCCGGACAAGGGACATATCGAGGAAATGATGAAGAACAGCACAGCGGAGGAAAAAAGCTCCTCCGCTTCGGCTTACGCCCAAAGGGAAAACGCCTCGGGAGGGCCGCACAGGGCGGCGGGAGCGCAGGTCGGGGTTGATTGCCTCTGCCTTAGAGTGCCGAGCCTTGCGAGTGCAGAGTACAATGAGGCAAAGCTTTTGATCGACGTGTTCGAGGGCGCAACGCCGCTAATAATTTATCTCTCTAAGGAGAAGCGCTACGTTAAGGCCCCGAGAAATATGTGGGTACAGCTTAACCCCGTGCTTGAAAGCGAGCTTAAGCGCCGGATAGGCGACGCAAACGTCGTTGTAAAAAAAATGCGGCTTTAAAACAAATTGCCGCCGAAGGCAAAGTTTTATAACTTTTGCAAAAAAAGGCAAAAAGTACTTGATTATCAGCCCTTATATGTAATATAATAACAGAGAAGATAATTAATAAAAATGCTATTCAGCTTATTATATCGGAGGAATGAATATGGCAAAGGACGCTATTGCAGTATTGACAAGCGGAGGCGACGCGCCCGGAATGAACGCGGCTGTAAGAGCCGTTACGAGGTCGGCTATCCAAAAGGGAATCAGGGTCATCGGAGTTCACAGGGGATATAACGGACTTTTAAACGGCGATGTTTTCGAGATGAATCTCCGCAGCGTTTCAAATATTATACATATAGGCGGAACTATACTATATACCGCGAGAAGCGAGGAATACAACACTCCCGAGGGAGTACGCAAGGCGGCGGACACCTGCCGTGAGCTCGGCGTAAAGGGCGTTGTCGTAATAGGCGGCGACGGCTCGTTCAGAGGCGCGAGAGATTTGACCGGCGAGGGCATACCCTGCGTTGGAATACCGGGGACTATCGACAACGACATAGCTTGCAGCGAATACACCGTAGGCTTTGACACCGCGATGAACACCGCTATGGAAATGGTTGACAAGATACGCGACACGGCTCAGTCGCACGACAGGTGCAGCGTTGTCGAGGTTATGGGCAGGCGCTGCGGGGATATAGCCCTTCAGACCGGCATTGCGATAGGCGCTACGTCTATTCTTGTGCCCGAGGTTCCGTTTGACCTTGAAAAGGACGTTATATCAAGAATGCTCGTTTCCCAGAGAAGCGGCAAAAAGCATTTTATAATAGTTGTCGCCGAGGGTGTAGGCGGCGTTGACAAGATAGCCAAGGAGATAGAGGAGAAAACTGGAATTGAGTCGAGGGCGACTATACTCGGCCATGTTCAGCGCGGCGGTTCGCCGTCGCTTCGCGACAGGGTTGTCGCCAGCGCGATGGGGCACAAGGCAGTTGAGCTTCTTTCTCAGGGCATAGGCAACAGGGTCGTTGCCATGACTGACGGCCGCATTGTCGATTACGACATAACCGAGGCTCTCAACATGAAGAGAAAGTTTGACTATGACCTCTATAAGATCGCCATGGAGATATCCATTTGATAGCTTTTTAATGAAAAATTTATGGGGCGAAGCCCCGTTTACCGCAGCTTTAATCTTAATTTTTATTTAAGGGGGAGCTTCGCTCCCCCTTTTACCCCCTTTTCGCCGCCTCCGGCGGGCTCCTTCGGGGCTGTCGCCCCAGTTTGCCGCCTACCGGCGGCCCTTTTTTTGTGCTGTCGCCCCAGTCTGCCGCCTGCGGCGGCCCCTATTCTTGGGGCTTGCGCCCCCTTCCGCCGCCGCGACGACTTGCGCCGTCACGGCGGCTACTTTATATTTATATTATATCACATTAAAGGGGGCAAAACCCCCTTTAAATCCCCCTTTTTCGCTCAAAGAATATTGCTTTTAGCTTCACTTCCTGCGACGTGACTAATTTTCGGGCACAAAGGCTTGATTGAAGCAAACACTTTTAGCGAGAAGGTGGAGGTGGAAGGAGGAGCGAAGCTCCTCCTGCAAATAGAAAAAAATATATATTAGCAGTCGTGGCGGCGCAAGTCGGCGCGGCTGCGGTTGGCGAGATGGCAGGGGCAAGGGGGCGCAGCCCCCTTTATTAGCAGCCATGCCGGCGCAAGTCGGCGTGGCTGCGGTTCTGCGCCGCAGGCGCAAAGAACGGGCCCGCCGGAGGCGGCGGGTAGGGGCGATAGCCCCAAACGGGGCCGCCGGAAGGCGCAAAAAATGGGGGCGAAGCCCCCCATTGCGCCTGCGGAGCAGGCGCGCAATCATTCAAGACCTTCTATAAGAAAATATTTTAGACCGGAGTAGCGCAGGGTCCGCCGGTTGTTGTTCACCATGTATTCAACTATCTTCGGGTCGCCTACGAGTATGAGCAGATTCTTAGCGCGAGTCACAGCAGTATAAAGAAGATTTCTGTAATAAAGCTGCGGCGCGCCCCGGAACATCGGAATTATCACTGCGTTAAATTCATTGCCCTGACTTTTGTGTACGGTGACGGCATAGGCAAGCTCAAGATTTAAAAGCTCCTCGCCTCGATATTTTGCTACCCTGTCGTAAAATCTTACCTCTATATATTTGCTCGAGGGGTTGACGCTCGATAAAATCCCAACGTCACCGTTAAATATCCCCTCGCCCGTTTCTCCGTCGTCGCGCGACCACTGTATGTCATAGTCGTTCTTTATCTGCATAACCTTGTCGCCAAGACGAAAAATTTTATTGTTAAAGATAAGCTCGGGCTTTTCCGCCTCCGCAGGGTTTAAAGCGTCCTGAAGACGGCGGTTAAGCTCAAAAGTGCCGAGCTCGCCCTTTTTGCCGGGACACAAAACCTGTATGTCGTCAAGAGGCGAGAGCCCATAGGAGCTCGGAAGTCGGCTGCGGCAAAGCTCTATTATAGTCTTTGATATGAGCTCGCGGTTAGTGCGGTAAAGAAAGAAAAAATCCTTCTTCGTTTCGTTTAAAACGGGCATCTCTCCGTTGACTATTTTATGCGCATTGGTGACTATCATGCTCTTCATGGATTGACGGAATATCTCCTTTAGCTGTACAACCGGCACAGCGTAGGAGTCTATTAAATCGCCGAGAACATTGCCGGCCCCGACCGAGGGAAGCTGGTCGCTGTCGCCCACAAGTATAATGCGGCAGCCCATGGGAGCCGCCTGCATAACGCTGAAAAAAAGCGAGCTGTCTACCATAGATACCTCGTCTATTATAAGTGCGTCGCACCGCAGCGGATTGGAGCGGCCGCGCTTGAATATGGGACGGTCGCGGTTGTCCCAGCTTACCTCAAGAAGCCGGTGTATGGTCTTTGCCTCCTCGCCCGTGACCTCGCTCATTCTCTGCGCGGCTCTGCCGGTAGGCGCGGCGAGAAATACCTTTTCGCCGTTCATTTTAAGTATTTTTATTATCGCGTTTAAAGTGGTCGTTTTTCCCGTCCCGGGCCCGCCTGTAAGCACAAGCAGTCCCTTGCTCGCAGCCTCGTTTACAGCCCTGCGCTGAAGCTCGGCGTATTCGATTTTTTCGCTGCGCTCTATCTCGTCGAGAGCCTGATCCACTCCGCTTATAACGGTAGGAGGACAGCGAAGCATCGCGTTAAGACGGGCGGCTACATATACCTCGCACTCGTACATCTGAGGGGTGAAAATGAAATCTCTGCCGTTTAAGCTGTGGCTAAACAGCGAGCCGCCAAGAAGCATATTCTCAAGTATCTCGCCGCACCTCTCTCGGCTTAAAGCGAGAAATCCCGAGCAGGCTTCAATGAGCTTGTCCTTCGGCAGACAGGTGTGCCCGTTTAACTTGTTGTGCTCAAGTATATAAAAAAGTCCGGCCTCTATCCTGAATATGCTGTCGGCGGCCTTTTCCTGCTTCTGCGCTATCATGTCGGCAAGCTCAAAGGATATCCCAAGCTGCTCCGAGCAGAGTATATAAGGGTTCTCCTCTATTGCGGCCATGGCGTTTTTGCCGTATTCGCGCCAAAGCTCAACTATGCTCTGCGGAGGTATGCCGTATGAGCGCAGCTCACTCATAAGTCTGCGCACCCCGAAAAGCCCAGATAGCTCCTCGCTCATCTTCTGCGCCTTTTCCCTCGTTATGCCCTTTATCGCCGTCAGCCTTTGAGGCTCGTTTTCAATAACGTCAAGGGTGGCGTCGCCAAATTCCTCGACAAGCTTTTTCGCCGTAGACGGCCCTATGCCCTTTACCGCGCGGGAGGACAGATACTTCAAAATCGACGCGGCTCCCACCGGAACGGAGCGCTCGCAGACCTTTACTGAAAACTGCTGCCCGTATGAGCTGTGATTGACAAACTCGCCTAAGAGCGAAAGAGTTTCGCCCACGCTCACAAGCGGCATTATCCCTACCGCGGTGTAAAGCTCGCCGTCGCAGTCTATTTCAAGCACGGTGTATCCGTTTTCGTTATTCCTGAATATTATCTCCTCAACGTCGCCCTCAAGACGTTCAAGCTCTGTGTTGTCCATTGTCATTCTCCGATAGCTTTATTTTTGCAAAGGCCTAAGCCTGCGCAAGCCTCTTTTTAAGCTCGCTCAAGGTCACCTCATAAGCTCCGCGCTCATAGATAAGCGCCGCGTCCTTATCATTATAAGAAAAGCCCTCGATATCCTTTGTTATAAGCTCGACCATATATTTTGTGAAATGCGGGTTCTTGACAAGCACAGGGCCGATCAGATGAGTGCCGAACACATTTTTAAAGCGGCAGCCCTCGCCTTTGTCATTAAGGCTGTTTCCCACGCCCATTATCATCTCAAAGAGAGGCTCATAAACACCCACGGTTTCACTGCACTTGTTTATAAAGCCGACAAGCTCCCCCGCGACAAAGCGACAGCTGCATATAGCGTCGCCGGTTATGCGCCTTTCGCCGCTTTCCGTCGTTTCAAAGGCGCACAGCCCGAGGGCTTTAAAGCCTTTGCCGTTGCCGTCGGTCACCGAGCGCCCAAGCATTTCAAAGGCGTTGCCCGTGAGCAGCATAACCGCGCCGGATTCCGATGCCGAGGTGAACTCAGCTTGCTTTGTCATTATATCCTCAAGCGCGCGCTTTTGCGCCGATTCGGTTCCGCTGCCGATGTATATGAAGTCAAAATCCGAAAAGCTTATATCGGCGCAGGAGTCCGCCTTGACGACCTCGACCTCAAAGCCCTGCTCCCGAAGCCGCCTTTCCAATATGGATACGTTCGCGTATTCGCCGTACAGGTTCATAAGGCCGCTATAAAGATGAAGAATTTTTAAAGTCATTATAAGCCCCTCCTTTTACAGCACGTCTACCCTTGTCAAGAGCTTGTCCTTATCGGAAAAGCAGGTGACGCAGTAGAGCTTTTCGTCCCCGTGCCCGCTTATATAATCAACGCACTGCCCGATATCGCCGACGGGCTTTATTTTTTCCTGCGGGATATCGGTGAACGAAAGCCTCAGCGCGAGGTCGTTTACATATGTTCCGCTTAAATATATATTCTCTATATGCTCGCAATTTAAATGCTCAAAGTTTATGTCCCACAGCCACGAGGTTTCGCCCGTGAAGTATTTTCTGCTTATCGCGTCTACGATGACGAGCACGCTGCATTTTTCCCTGCGGCTCGCTATATATTTAAGCGACTGGTCGTATGACACGGAGTTTTCGTGCTTCGAGGCAAGGAGAGTGCCATCGTGACGGCCGAGCCTAAAGCGCACTATTCTGCCGTTTTTAAGCATATAGTTGCCTATGCTGCCTGCGATAGAGTTGCCCTCAAGCCCCGCGACCGAGCAGGCCGCAAAGGCCGCGAGAATGTTATACACGTTATACATTCCCGTAAACGCCAGCGGTATTTTGTAGTCCTTGTTTATCACAATTTCTCCCTTTTCCATGTCGGCCTGCGTCACCGTGAAATCCGTTTTATGCCTTTTAAAGCCGCAGCCTTCGCAGCGGTAAGAGCCTATGTGATTATAGTGGTAATATTCGTATTCCATCTTGCCGCCGCAAATCGGGCAGTACATTCCGTCGTTATATACCCCGTCGTTATAATCGACCGAGCTTTGCAGCTTGTCAACTCCGAACCAGAGCGTGTTTTCCCTGCCTGCGCCAAAGCGCGATATTAGCGGGTCGTCGGCGTTCAGTATGAGCTGCGTTTCGTCGTGTATGCTGTGGGAAAGCGCCTCGTACACCCACTCGGGGTGCCCGTTGCGGGTGAGCTGGTCGCGGTAGAGGTTGGTCATTATATAGTGAGTGGGCGAGAAGTATTTGAAGGTATAGCGCGCGTAGCGCTCGTCGGACTCTATCAGGAGTATGTCGCTTTTCATTTTTCCGCCGAGGGTACAGCCGCCGAGTATCAGCGTTGTCACTCCCTCTATCTGATTTGAGCCCTCTTTATTGTAGGCCACGCTTTTTCCGTTTTTTTGCAGTATGGCCGCTATCATTTCGACAGTCGAGGTTTTGCCGTTGCTTCCGGTCACGGCTATTATATATTTCGGCAGCTTGAGCCTGCTGAGTATATCGGGGTAGAGCTTCAGCGCGATTTGCCCCGGCAGTGAGCTTCCTCTGCCGACTAAGCCGCCGATGAGCCTTAGCAGCTTGCACACGAGTATTACAAAAAACAGTTTCATTTTATATCTCCATATTCAAAAATCCGTTTGATAGTCCTATGCTTCTTTATTATACCAAAAACGTCATTGATTTACAAACATTTTGAGCTTTTCTTTGATGAGTGTTTTCCGGCTGTCGCGCGGGCTCGTTTTAGCCTTGCAGCGGAGCGAGAGCTTGTTCGGGCGGCGACCCGTGCGGCTGCGCCGCACGGAAAACGCGGCGCGCCCGGGGAGCCGAGGCGTGGCAGGGGCCGTACCCCGCGCCGCGTTTTCGGCAAATTTCCGCCGCGAGGCGGAAATTTGCGGTCGCCGCCCGAACCCCTCCCTCTCGCACAAGCTCGATGAGAAGGGCGCGACAGCCCATCGCCAAACCCAAACCAAATCACTCAAAAATAAAAAGTAAAAATAAAAACAAATCAAAAATAAATCAAAAATAAAAATAAAACAAAAACAAAAACAAAAACAAAAAATATCGGGCGGCAGCCCTGCGGCCGCCGCCCGATATCTGCGGAAATACATTTTCAATGTATCCGACAAACTAAAAGTGCTTATTTGGCACGCGTCTATTATAATATTTTTTATTCCGTTTTACAAGTATTTCATTCAAAATTTATTTTTAGATTCCAAAATCAAAAATCAAAATCAAGACCTCCGCTTATCCCCAAAATATACGCCGCGCAAAAAATCCTCCCCCGGAGCATTTTTCCCGCGACAGGCCATCAAGCGCAGATCCGTCGCCAAAATATCCCTTTCAAATATCTCGGCCGCCGCTTCGCCGAGAACAGATCGGTACGCCGCCGCCTTGGTTATTATCGGCAGAGCGCACTCCCGCTTTGCGAGCCTTATTATCTCCGCACCCCTTTGATTTAGCGCGAGCACCCTTATATATTCCGGAGAGCGCGACTGCATATCGGCGCTTATGCCGAGCAGAGCGCAGGCGAGCGCGCGGCTTATGCGGCGGCGCGAATAGCGCTTGCACAGAGCGCGAGAGATAAGCTCGTCTAAGCTCGACGAATCGGCGGCAGCCCGCATCAGTCGGTTTTCAAGCCCCTCCGATATCTCCGGCAGCAGCCTTAACTCTGCGGCGCTCGTCGTTCTGAGCTTGTACATTATCACGTTTTCAAGCCGGCTCATATCCGCTATGTCTCCGCGCTGAGCCGCGCTTTTAATTATCTCAAAGCCTGCCGGCGGCATAAAGCCCCGCACAGACTCCAAATCGTCCATGCTTGAGCGGATAAACGACGCTGAGGCAAAGCCCGAATCCGTGCGGGATGAATCGTGCTCAACATAGGCGCGCTTTACGGTTTCCACGGCGATTCTCGCGCCTGAGCGCCTGAGCTCCTTTATGTACTCGACGGCGAGTATGTTGTTTGGCGACGACAACACCTCGGCGCAGTCATCGCCCACCGTATCGCTCAAGGCAAGCTGCATCGCCGCAGCGTAGGGATTTTCCCCGTTGTTATGCCGAGCAAAGGCGGACTTAAACTCCGATGAGAGCATAGCGCTTGCACAGCGCTCAAGCAGTGAAATATCCCCGCACTCGCTCCCGAAAAATATGCTGTCCACAGCGCCGAGCGCCCTTATTATTCCCACCGCGCCCCGCGCAAACACAGGAGCCGCCGCGCACGCCCACACTGCGGGCAGCTCTATCACCAAATCGGCTCCGCAGTCTATCGCCGAGCGCGCCCTGTCGAATTTGCTTATCGCCGAGCACACGCCCCTTTGCACAAAGCTGCCGCTCATAATGGCGGCGATGTGGGTCGTTCCCCTTTTTCTCTGCTCGTCGAGCAGATATTTATGTCCGTTGTGAAAGGGGTCGAACTCGCTTATAACACAGCTTATCCTCATAAAATCATCACCGTTTTTTACAAATCGTGCTCAAAAAGGTTGAATTTCAGCCTCTTATGTACTATTATATATTAGTGTAGAGCTTATATGCAACTGTTAGGAGGACAAAAATGAAGATTTTAGTTATCAACGCGGGAAGCTCCTCGCTCAAGTATCAGCTTTTTGATATGGACAACGAGAAGGTTCTCGCAAAGGGAAATTGCGAGAGAATAGGCATCGACGGTATTTTCACCCACAAGACCGACGACGGCAGGGTGCTTAAGAAGGAGATAGCCATGCCCGATCACAAGGTGGCGTTCATGCAGGTTAAGGACGCTCTCATCGACAGTGAATACGGCGTTATAGACGAGCTGTCGGAGATAAGCGCGCTCGGCCACAGAATAGTTCAGGGCGGCTCTCTGTTCAGCAAGAGCGAGCTTGTCACTGACGAGGTCATAGCGGGGATAGAAAGTCTTATTCCGCTTGCGCCGCTTCACAACAAGGGCCACGTTCAGGCGATAAGAGCCTCGCAGGAGGTGTTCGGCAAGGACGTTCCCGAGGTAGTGGTATTCGACACGGCGTTTCACTCGACCATGCCCGACTACGCTTACATATATCCGATTCCGTATGAATACTATGAAAAGTACAAGATTCGCCGCTACGGCTTTCACGGCACCTCTCACCGCTATGTTACGGGTCGCTGCGCCGAGCTTATGGACAAGGACATAAAGGGTTTGAAGATAATATCCTGTCATCTTGGAAACGGCTCGTCGATAACGGCTGTTGACGGCGGCAGGGTAATAGACACGAGCATGGGGCTCACTCCGCTTGACGGCTTCATGATGGGCACAAGGACCGGCACCCTCGACCCGTCTGTCGTTACGTTTATTGAGGAAAAGGAGCATCTCTCGCCCGAGGAGATGAGCGACCTTTTGAACAAGAAATCGGGGCTTTTGGGAATATCGGGCGTATCGAGCGACGACCGCGACGTTACAAAGGCTGCCGAGGAGGGCAACGAGAGGGCGGTACTTGCGCACAAGATGCTCGTTTATGAGATAGCGAAGTTTGTCGGCAGCTATTATGTAGCCTTGGGCGGCTGCGACGTTATCACCTTTACGGCGGGTCTTGGTGAGAATCAGGCTCACCACAGGGAGAGGATATGCGATATGCTTAGTTGTCTTGGCGTTAAGCTTGACAAGAAGCTCAACGAGGAGATGGTGCTCGGCAAGGAGGGGCTTATCTCCGCTCCTGACAGCAGGATAAAGGTTTATGTTATCCCGACCAACGAAGAGCTTGTTATCGCCAGGGACACAAAGGCTATTGTAGGGGGCTAAGCCCCCTTTAACCCCTTTTGGGGCTGTCGCCCCGCCGACCGCCTCCGGCGGCCCTTTCTTGGGGCTTGCGCCCCCTTCCGCCGCCGCGACGACTTGCGCCGTCACGGCGGCTACTTTATATTTATATTTATATTTATATTATATCACATTAAAGGGGGCAAAGCCCCCTTTAAATCCCCCTTTTTCGCTCAAAGAATATTGCTTTTAGCTTCACTTTTCGCGACGTGGCTAATTTACTGGCATAAAAGCCTAATTAAGAAAAAATCTTTAGTCGGGAATGTGGGGGCTTGGGGGAGCGCCAGCTCCCCCAAAAATCACTTAACATTAAACCAGCAGTCGCGTCGGCGCAAGTCGGCGCGGCTGCGGTTCTGCGCCGCAGGCGCAAAGAATGGGGGCTGCCGCCCCCGCCGCCTGCGCCGCAGGCGCAAAATTATAAGCCCTCTTTGAGCTTCTTTATGCGGTCGCGCAGATATGCCGCGTGTTCAAATTCAAGAAGCTTCGCGGCAGCCTTCATCTCCTTTGTAAGCGAAACTATAAGCTCGCGCTTTTCAGCCTTCGTCAAGGGCTGCTTGCCCTTGCCCTTGCTCTCGTGCTTCTCTCGACTCGAAATTTCAAGAACATCGCTTATACCCTTGACTATGGTTCGGGGCGTTATGCCGTGCTCCTCGTTGTAATGCTGCTGTATCTCGCGGCGGCGCAGAGTTTCGTTTATGGCGCTTTGCATCGACGGGGTCACAGTGTCGGCGTACATTATGACCTCGCCGCTTGCGTTCCTCGCGGCTCGGCCTATGGTCTGTATTAGCGAGCGCTCACTGCGCAAAAAACCCTCCTTGTCAGCGTCAAGTATGGCGACAAGCGATACCTCGGGTATGTCAAGCCCCTCCCTGAGCAGGTTTATCCCGACCAGAACGTCAAATTCGCCAATACGTAAATCGCGGATTATCTCCATCCTCTCAACGGCGTCTATGTCGTGGTGCATATATCGCACCCTTATGCCGAAGCCCTCGAAAAAGGATGTGAGGTCTTCGGCCATTTTTTTGGTAAGAGTTGTGACAAGCACCCTCTCGCCCTTAGACGCGCGCTTATTTATCTCGGACACAAGGTCGTCTATCTGCCCGTCGGTCGGGCGAACCGATATATTGGGGTCTAAAAGCCCTGTCGGGCGTATCACCTGCTCGACTATCTGAGTGCTGTGCTCCCGCTCAAAGTCGCCGGGCGTTGCGCTGACATAAACAACCTGATTTATCCTCTGGTAAAATTCATCAAAATTAAGAGGACGGTTGTCAAAGGCCGAGGGCAGACGAAAGCCGTATTCGACAAGACTCTCCTTCCTCGCCCTGTCGCCCGAGTACATTCCCCTGAGTTGAGGCAGGGTGACGTGCGACTCGTCGATAAACATCAGAAAATCGTCGGGAAAGTAGTTTAAAAGAGTGTAGGGCGCGCTGCCGGGAGCCCTGCCCGATATTATCCTCGAATAATTTTCTATCCCCGAGCAAAAGCCTATCTCCCTGAGCATCTCCATATCATACCTTGTGCGCTGCTCTATTCTTTGAGCCTCCAAAAGCTTGCCGTGCGAGCGGAAAAATTCAAGCCTCTCTTCAAGCTCGCGCTCTATCTCCTCAAGAGCCTGTGCCATTCTGTCCTGAGGCACTATATAGTGCGAGGCGGGATAAACCGCAGCGTGGCGCAGAGTTGAGATGACCTCGCCGGTGAGCGGGTTGAGCTCGGTTATTCTGTCGATTTCATCGCCGAAAAATTCCACTCTGAGTATCCTGTCGCCGCTGCCCGCGGGGAAAATCTCGACCACATCTCCGCGCACGCGGAACTTATTCCTCACAAAGTTTATATCGTTTCTCTCATATTGCAGCTCCACAAGCTTTTTAAGCAGCTCGTCGCGGTTTTTTTCCATTCCGGGGCGAAGGCTTATCACCATGTTGCGGTAGTCAATCGGGTTGCCGAGGCTGTAAATGCAGGACACGCTCGACACTATTATCACGTCGCGCCGCTCGGAAAGGGCAAGGGTCGCGCTGTGGCGCAGCTTGTCTATCTCGTCGTTTATCGAGCTGTCCTTTTCGATATAGGTGTCGGTCTGTGCGACATAGGCCTCGGGCTGGTAATAATCGTAGTATGATACGAAGTACTCCACCGCGTTTTCGGGAAAGAACTCCTTAAACTCGCTGCAAAGCTGCGCCGCCAGAGTCTTATTGTGGGCTAAAACGAGGGTGGGGCGATTGAGTCTTTCTATGACGTTCGCCATGGTGAAGGTTTTTCCCGAGCCGGTCACTCCGAGCAGCGACTGTTCCCTGTCGCCGTTTTTAATAGCCCGCACCAACGCGTCTATGGCCTCGGGCTGGTCGCCGGTCGGCTTAAATTTTGAATGAAGCTTAAAATCAGCCATAAAGAGCCCTCCCTTTGCATTGTACTCGATGCTTGAAATATATAAATATGGGGCTGCGCCCCATATTTCTTGCGCCTGCGGCGCAGTCCGCCGCCTTCGGCGGCCCCCTATTCTTGGGGCTTCGCCCCCTTCCGCCGCCTTCGGCGGCCCCATTCTTGGGGCTTCGCCCCGCCGACCGCCGCCGTGCCGACTTGCGCCGTCACGGCGGCTAATATATATTTTTTTCTTATTCGTAGGGGGAGCGAAGCTCCCCCTACACCCCCTCCGGCTCGCGCAAGTTTATATTTTTAATTTAACTGTTTGCTACGTTCAAAGCCCTTATTTTTTTTGCAAGGGCTTTTTTATTTATAATTTTATGCTCACGAATTATTTTCGTCGCAGAGAGTGACAGTAAAATATTCTCTGAGCGAAAAAAGGGGTTGCAAGGGGCGTAGCCCCGTTTGCCGCCGCCGCGCCGACTTGCGCCGTCACGGCGGCTAATATATATTTTTTTCTTATTCGTAGGGGGAGCTCCGCTCCCCCAACACCCCCTCCGGCTCGCGCAAGTTTATATTTTTAATTTAACTGTTTGCTACGTTCAAAGCCCTTATTTTTTTTGCAAGGGCTTTTTTATTTATAATTTTATGCTCACGAATTATTTTCGTCGCAGAGAGTGACAGTAAAATATTCTCTGAGCGAAAAAAGGGGTTGCAAAGGGGCTGTAAGCCCCTTTGAGAAATATCCTAATGATAATTAGCAGTCGTGCCGGCGCAAGTCGGCGCGGCTGCGGTCGGCGAGGCACGGAGGAGCGGAGCTCCTCCTACACCCCCTCTGGCTCGCATAAGTTTATAAATTAAATCAAGCTGAGCCGCCTTGCCTCGTCTTGGTAAAAATATTTAAAACAAAATATATAAAATATAAAATCAAGCTGAGCCGCCTTGCCTCGTCTTGGTAAAAATATTTAAAACAAAATATATAAAATATAAAATCAAGCTTAACTGCTTTGCTTCGTCTTGGTAAAAATATTTTAAATAAAATATTTAAAATAAAATATATAAAATTAAATTAGGCTTAGCTGCTTCGCTTCATCATCTGGCGAGAGAAACGCCCCGAGTGCTGGCAGAGTCTTGCTGCGGTAGCGCGAGGGCTTGTCAAACCTGCCCTCTATATAGGGCTCTATATTCATCACCCGCTGACCCTTTTTAAGCCGCATAACCGATACCCCCTGAGTGCTCCTCGTCGCCTTGGTCTGGAGCATGGTCGTATCAAGCAGAAGAAGCCTGCCCGATGAGGCGGTGAGTACAAACTCTCCGTCGCCCTCGCAAAAGCCTATCGCGGAAAGAGGCGACTTGTCGCTGTAGGCTCCGGTCAGCTTTTTGCGGTTCGTCTTTGTCGCGTAAGAGTCAAGCTTGACCTTTGCAACCTTGCCGTTTTCAAAGGCGAACAGAAGTATTCCCCTGTAGTCCTTTGTCACTATCATCTCAAGCGCCTGCTCGCCCTCGTCCATGCCGAGCTTTGCCGGTACATAATCGCCGAGAACGCTCGCCTTTGTGTCGGCAAAATCATTGGCGCGCGCCTTGTAGACCTGACATTTGTTGGTGAAAAAGAGAAGCTCCGAAGAGCTCGTCGTTTCAACGGCGCGCTTTATCTCGTCGCCCTCCTTGAGCTTTTGCTCGCCGCCCATTCTGAGCGAGAGCGGAGTTATCTTCTTGAAGTAGCCCTCCCTTGTGAAGAAGAGGTGCACGGGATAATCGGGCTCCTCCTGCGCGGGCTGCTCATGCGCTATCTCGGACGCGTAAATCAGAGTGCTGCGCCTCGGTTTACCGTGCTTTTCGGCGACGCTTTTGAGCTCCTTTATTATTATATTCTTGACCTTTGTCTTGCTCGAAAGCACGGACTCAAGCTCCGCGATGCTTTTTTCAAGCTCGTCGACCTCCTCGGTGCGCTTTAATATATACTCGCGGTTTAGGTGGCGCAGCTTTATTTCCGCGACGTACTCCGCTTGCACCTCGTCGATGCCGAAGCCTATCATGAGGTTTGGCACGACCTCCGTCTCCTCGGCGGTTTCGCGCACTATTTTGACCGCCTTGTCTATGTCGAGCAGTATAAGCTTAAGCCCGAGAAGCAGGTGAAGCTTTTCCTTTTTCTTTTGCAGCTCAAAATATACCCTGCGGCGCACACATTCGACTCTGAACGCCGTCCATTCCTCTAAAAGCTCTCGAACGCCGAGAACACGGGGCGAGCCCGCTATCAGCACGTTGAAGTTGCAGCTGAAGCTGTCCTCAAGGGTCGTAAGCTTATAAAGCCTCTGCATAAGCTTGTCGGGGTCGGTTCCCCTCTTTAAATCTATCGTTATCTTAAGCCCGTCAAGTCCGGTCTCGTCGCGCACGTCTGAGATCTCCCTGAGCCTGCCGCCCTTTACAAGGTCGACTATCTTCTCGATTATCGCCTCGCTCGTGGTAGTCGGAGGTATTCCGAGAACGTCTATGCAGTTTGCGCTCTTGTCGTAGTAGTATCTCGACCTCAGCCTAAAGCTGCCCCGACCGGTTTTATATATCTCGTCAAACACGGCTCGGTCATATATTATCTGCGCCCCGCCGGTGAAGTCAGGCGCGGGCATAGTCTCCAATATGTCGTGCTCGGGGTCCTTTATCAGAGCTATCGCGGTTTCGCAGACCTCCCTTAAATTAAACGAGCAGATGGAGCTCGCCATGCCGACGGCTATTCCCGTGTTCGCGTTTACAAGCACCGAGGGGAAGCTTGCCGGCAGCAGGGTCGGCTCCTTCATTGTGTTGTCGTAATTATCCACAAAATCGACGGTATCCTTGTCTATGTCGCGGAACAGCTCGGCGCATATGGGGTCGAGCTTTGCCTCGGTATACCTCGAAGCCGCCCAAGCCATGTCGCGGCTGTAAAACTTTCCGAAGTTGCCCTTTGAGTCCACATAGGGGTGCAGCAGAGCTTCATAGCCTCGGCTGAGCCTTACCATAGTGTCGTATATAGCCGCGTCGCCGTGGGGGTTGAGCTTCATCGTCTGGCCGACTATATTCGCCGATTTCGTCCGCGCTCCGGTGAGCAGCCCCATTTTATACATAGTATAGAGCAGCTTTCTGTGGCTCGGCTTAAAGCCGTCTATCTCGGGTATCGCCCTCGACATTATTACGCTCATCGCGTAGGGCATAAAGTTTGACTCTATCGTCTGCGGTATCTCCTGCTCGGCTATCTTTCCCGCGCCGTTTATAACTCCGCGCAGCTTCGCCTGCTTCGGCGCGCTCTCCTTTTTCTTCCTCGCCATCTTTTCTCCTCCTCTCAGCTCAAATCAAGGTCGTCTATATACTTGTCGCCGTTTTCGATTATAAATTCCTTGCGGCCGTTTAAATCGTCGCCGAGCAGTATGTCGAACATACGGGCGCTGCGCTCAACGTCGCCCGGCAAAACCTTGATGAGCCGCCTTGTCTTTGGGTTCATCGTGGTCAGGTTCATCATGTCGGGCTCGTTTTCGCCGAGCCCCTTTGAGCGCTGTATCGTGAACTTGCCCTCTATCTCGCTTATAAAGCGCTCCTTTTCGCTCTCGGTGTAGGCGAAGTACACGTTGTCCTTCGAGGTTATCTCATAAAGCGGCGACTCCGCGATAAAGACCTTGCCCTCGTCTATGAGAGTGGGGGTCAGGCGGTAGAGCATTGTCAGCACCATCGTGCGTATGTGAAAGCCGTCAACGTCAGCGTCGGTGCAGATTATTATTTTATTCCAGCGCAGATTGTCAAGCTCAAAGGTCGAAAGCTCCTTGTTCGCCTTGGTCTTTACCTCGACCCCGCAGCCGAGCACCTTTAAAAGGTCGGTTATTATCTCGCTTTTGAATATCCTGTTGTAGTCGGCCTTGAGGCAGTTTAGTATCTTTCCCCTTATGGGCATTATCGCCTGAAAGTCGGGGTCGCGCGCCTGCTTGCAGGCTCCGAGGGCAGAGTCCCCCTCGACTATAAAAAGCTCCCGCTCATCGCGGCTCCTGCTGCGGCAGTCGACAAACTTTGCGACGCGCGAGGTCATGTCCATTTTTCCCGAAAGGTTTTTCTGTATATTGAGCCTCGTCTTTTCGGCGCTCTCGCGGCTTCTCTTGTTTATAAGCACCTGCGAGGCGATTTTGTCCGCCTCCATGGGGTTTTCTATGAAGTACACCTCGAGCTGATGGCGCAGAAACTCGGTCATGGCCTGCTGTATGCCCTTGTTGGTTATGGCCTTTTTGGTCTGGTTTGCGTATGACGTTACGCTTGAAAAGGACGAGGAGAGGAGCACGAGGCAGTCCTCCACGTCAGAAAATTTTATTTTGCTCTCGTTTTTATTGTACTTGCCGTTTTGCTTTAGGTACGCGTCTATCTGGTACACAAAGGCGTTCTTTACGGCGAGCTCCGGCGAGCCGCCGTGCTCGAGCCAGCTCGAGTTGTGGTAATATTCGGTAAGGCTCAGCTTGTTTGAAAAGCTGAGCGCAAAGCTCATCTTTACTCTGTATTCGGGCTTATCGTCGCGGTCGCGGCACATACTCTCGCCGCTCCAGCTCTGCACCGAGGTAAGGGATTTGCCCTCGGTGAGCTCCTCGACATAATCCGTTATGCCGTTTTTGTAGTTAAATTCGCTCATCACAGCTGAGCCGCCGCTTTTGTCGTTGAAGGTGAAGTTTACTCCGGCGTTAACTATTGCCTGCCGCTTTAGAGTATCTTCAAAATATTCCGACGGCACGTTTATATCGGTAAAGACCTCCATGTCGGGCTTCCACTTTATCCTTGTGCCGGTATCCTTTTTGCCGTAGGGCTCCTTTTTAAGCCCGCCTATATTCTCTCCCTTTTCAAAGTGCAGGGTATAGCGAAAGCCGTCGCGGCGTATGTCAACGTCCATATACTCCGAGGCGTACTGCGTCGAGCACAGCCCCAGCCCGTTTAAGCCGAGCGAGAACTCATAGCTTTCGCTGACTGAGTTGTTGTATTTTCCTCCGGCGTAAAGCTCGCAGAAAACGAGCTCCCAGTTATACTTCCCCTCGTTTTTATTGAAGTCGACGGGTATACCTCTGCCGAAGTCCTCGACCTCGATCGAGCCGTCGCTGTATTTTGTGACGTTTATCTGCTTGCCAAAGCCCTCTCTCGCCTCGTCTATCGAGTTTGAGAGTATTTCAAAAACCGAGTGGCAGCAGCCGTCGAGGCCGTCGGAGCCGAAAATTACGGCGGGGCGCTTTCGCACCCTGTCGGCTCCCTTGAGGGATATTATACTGTCGTTTCCGTATTCCTGAGTCTGTTTTTTTCTCGCCATCTTCTTCTCCTCAATATGAAGTTATTTATTATCGCAGACCGTTTTAAAGCTCTGAGCGGGGCGCTCTTGAGAGGATAACGCGACTGCGGCGGCAAGAGCCGCGATTTATACAAATGTAATTATAGCACTGATGTTTTACAATAGCAAGTGATGATTTTTTTAGTTTCTTTTCTTAACACCGTGAAAAGTTACGCAAAAAGATCAGGGCAAGAAAGATTCAGTTTTCCTACAACAAGAT
>CANRNQ010000006.1 GCA_947632045.1 uncultured Clostridia bacterium | reverse complement strand
GTCGTGCTATTTTTCTGATTATTAAATTTTTTTAGAAAATTTTTCATTTCCCTATTGACTTTTAATAGTTAGTCTTTTTTATTTATTGTTTTTATGCTGTGAACTTTATTAGTTCTTTTTTTACAAACATCTCGGCGATATTTCTCTCATTGGGTGTTGGGGCGCTATTGAGATTACCGCGCATTTGATGTATAACCGGTGGTTTATTCTTTGCAAGACAAACTTCTATGGTGTAAAGAGGTTTTTTCGGCTCAGCGCGCATAGAAATAATCAGCGAATTGCCGTTTATTACCTTGTCGCAGTAGGTTGTACTTCCAACGCAGTGGTTTAAGGCAAGTCCCTCGTCAATCAGAAACTTATATGAAGTCGCAAAATAAAAGTCATAATTATTAAAATGAATTTTTTGAGGATATTCTTTCATTTTTTCTTTCATTTCTTTGTTTCTTTTTTCGTCCAGTTTTAACTTTCGGCGCGAAACATAATTGTTGTGCGCTTTTGAAAGATCGCTTGGAAATTTTAATTTTTTGGGAACCGTAGCCTGTTCAATAACATCGCAAACCGCTTTAAGATAATCGCGGTAATAGTATAAATCAACCTTTTTCTCCTGCACATATGAAATGATTTTGCTTCCTGTGGAATTTGTCATATTGACGCACTCGACAAGCTCTCTCAACTGATTTTCGCGAGGAATTTTCTTACAGTCCTCCGGGGTTATTTTGCCATTACTGAGGTATATCGCTTCATAATCACAATACCATAGCTCCTTATCCAGTGTAAAAATATTCCTCGGCAACATTTTGATCTTTTTCAACGTCTGAGGATAGTCAATACATTCAAGCAAAAGATTTTTATACCTGCCTTTAGTTAAAAACTCAAACTCTTTTGGATAGCGAGAGATTAAAAGCAAAAGCTTATCAAGGTATATAACGTCGTCGAGATTTTCAAGTCCTGAATTTTCAAGCGCGGTATCTTTAATGACATTTTTTATATTTCCCATATATAAAGGCGCAGGCTCATAACGATAATCGTTTTGATACAGCGAAAATCTCATTCCTCTGCCCCTTTCATAGCCGCCGGAAAAATCATATCTGAATTTTTTCAGCGTATTTTTGCGCGGATCAAAAATGTCAATCCAGAAAGGAAAAACATCATCAGATATTTCATTTGTCGTTTTTACCATGTACCACGAATAACGGCAGTGCAAAATAAACAGCAATCCTTTATGCTTGAGCATCACATAAAAAGCGACCTTATCTTTTTGCAAAGAAGTGTATAACGGTTTCGCCATAAAATGCTTTTTGCAGGAAGGACAAACGCAGTCCTCGCCGTTTTTTGGTTTTTTGAGAAAAGTATGCCAAGTCTTACAATTCGTGCAATAAACCTTTTTACCGGAATAGAGCAGAACATTTCCAAGGAGCGATTTTCCAAAGGAATAAGCTCTTTTAGGGAATTTTCGCAAAACGGTTTCTATGAGTTTATTGGCTTTTTCTTTGTATTTTTCCGACTTTTTTGCGCTTTTTGAATATCTCTCTTTCCTTACCATACAATGCAAATATTTGAGCACGTTTTCTTTTTCATCGACTATTCCCAAATACTTCCTCGCCGCTTTAGTGTTAATATGCGCTGTTTCCTTATCGGACATTGGCTCTTGTATGTTTTTATACCAGCGGTTATTTTCAAGGTTTAAAATGAGCATATCCTTTTCTCGTCTACTGAAATATCCGATGAATTTACGAGCGGAATTTTGGTAGTAACAGAAAATCAGCAACCGCTCCCGATTAACGGAAGCGGTTGTAAAATAAAGAAAATCGTTTACTTGCATATTTGGATCCTCGAAATGAATTTTTCTGAGAGCTCTTTTATCAAACATTATTTCTCGTCTCCTTTGCCGATAGCGCAAGATAATAACGCCGTAAAAAATTAATACACGAAACGGCGAATAGCAGCATAAAAATAAAATTGACAACAAAGCTCAACACGTTGTTACTGTGAACAAGCCAGAAAAGGCAAACTCCAAAGCCTAAAGCATTTGTCAATGCGTGGTACATATTTACAAACACCGAGGCGGTAAACAGATCAACAATTTCTAAAACCGAGAATATGTAAGACAGAACAAAAATCCCCACCATTCCCACTGTCAAAGAAACAGTAATCGTATTTTTGTCACAGACGAACAAATAAATTATAAACGAGAACGCTCCCATCGCAGCGGTAAGTTGTCCCATAACATTACTAAAATATTTTTTTATAATTGACATTTTTATTCCTCCTGCTTTTTTACATATCGAACAGACTAAGCTGTTGTGTAGTCTGTTCTTTCTTTTTGCTTGTGTTTTCCATTCGCTTTTTACGTTCGGCTTCTGTTTGCGCTCTTTTTTCCGCTTCCTTTGCTGCTTTTTCTGCTTTTATTTTGGCAGAATTTTCCGCTATCTCTTTTTGCCTTGCGAGAATTTCATTATATTCCGCCTCGCTGACTTCTTCGCTTTCCTCCGTGCAAGTTATTTCAATGAAAACCTTGACATTGGCGGCTTCGCAATAGAACTTTACAGCGCTTGCATAAACCTCAAAATCCGACACGCCGCTTTTGTGTTCCTTGCTTATTGGCTCGGAAATGGAATGTATGCAATCTAACACAGTAGAAACAGAGCGTAACACCTTTCGGGCGAAAAGCTCCGATTCCTTGCAAAAAGCAATAAGCCTATCCTTAACTGGTTCAGCAATCACGCTTTCTACACCGAACTTTTTCAACTCACCTTTTGCAAATTCGTTTTGTAGTTTTTCAACTGCTCTTTCTTTTTCGTTCATTAAAATTTCCTCCTTTAATTTTTTACTGGTCGGTATGTTTTTCCAAGCTGCTCCATTCTTTCGGCAAACTCCATGATATGGAACACCTTGTTATTAATGAGAACGTGATAACTGCTGATGAAGCGACATTCGTATTCGCTTTTATCTCCCGTCAATGAAACAACTTCTATTCTGTCGCCGTCATTGATTCTAAAAAGCTCGTTATAATCAGTATCAACAAATCTGATACCCCCTTTCGCATCTTGCAAATGGTTCGTGAACCACTTTCTTACATAGCAGTAAATGTAAAAATTGTAATCGCCGCAATTAGGGGTACAACTCAGTATAAAGGTATGCGCTTCTGTGTCAATTCTGAAACAGCAACGAGGACCTCTTTCAAATTCATCTTCGGGAAACGCTGCGCAAAAGCCTCTCATATGTGCGCGATCAGCAAGCAGTCCACACTTGATAGAGCGAAGATAATTGACTGTCTTATCAAGCTCTTTGCAGAAAAATTCAGTTTTCAACGTGTTTGAAATGGGAAACCAACTCGTAAAAAATTCTTGTCCCGTTTTTCCAAAGTCGCCTCTAAGATAACCGATACAGCCGGTTTGTGAAGCGATTTGGGGGTGCTGGCGAAAGGAATATAAGCATTCCTCTTTTGTCGCGGGTTTGATAATTACCATAGTATCAACTCTCCTTTTTTGTTTTCCGGCAGAATTTACCGCCGATACTTTTTCATACTTTTGCCTTGTGACAAGATTTGTTTTCACTGTGCAAAAATCCTCCTTTTAAGCTGCCTGCCATATAGATTCAGGGCTTACGCTCATAATTTTTTTGTATATGAAAAAACGCCACACAAAAAGTGCAGCGTTTCTCACCAAAACAAAAAAAGGACAGAATTATTTCACTTTAAATTCTGTCCTTTATTTTAAATATTATTAAGTAAGGAGTAGACACACCACTCCCCTATGTAAAGCTCTCATCGAGCCGCCTCCGCTTAAAAAGCCGAGGAAAGCATTGCTCATTCTAAATGAAGAGCAACGGCGGCGATACCCTAAAATGCATCGCAAAAGTAGAAACTTATCCTACATTTCTATTTTACAACTGATACGGAAATATGTCAATCATTTTTCGAATAAATCCGGCAATTCCTCTAATTGTCTAATCAAGACAGGTAGTTCTTCAAAAACCACATCGGCAATAATATTCCAGTTAGTTCCGTCGTAGTCGTGAACTAAACGATGCCTAACTCCCGCTATCATAGACCATTGGATTTCATTGTGCATTTCTTTATATTCACTCGTCAAATTATAAGCATGTTCTCCTATGTTATATAATGGCGTTGTAACAAGCCATTGCAGCGGAAGTTCTTGCAACAAATCATTCTTTTGAATTTCGTTGTCTTTGATATATCCATACAACTTAATCGCATTATCATATATTTTACGAATGCGTTGCTCGTCAGAATATTTCACGCGACAAACAACCTCTCTTTCATGATAGTATCGTAAAATTCACTGTTAGGATTAACCTCGTGGATTTCAAAAACATCTACTCGCTTATTAAAAGCTTCTCTTAACTCTTCTGCCAGTGCAAAAATCATTGTAAGCTTGAAGTTGTCGCCTCCATAAACAAGAAAATCCAAATCACTGTCGGAATTTGCTTCTCCTCTTGCATATGAACCAAACAAATAAATTTGCCGCACACGATATTTCTCGGCGATAGGTTTAACGACGCTTATAATATCTTCTAATGTGAGTGCTTTGTCATTCTGATTTTTTTTACATTCGCAGCTATTCATAATATCACCTCTTTTAATACAAATTGTTTTCACTTCTGCGTCTAAGCGAAAATCCACATTTGCCGGTAGTGCCGCAATCAGCACTATTTCTACTGTTATTATAAGCAAACTCAGCGGAATATGCAAGCGCATTTCTTCTCAAGCAAAAGGCTTTCCCCGTTAAGAGAAAGCCTTTTTGTTCTTATTATGCTTTTAGGCATTTCAGTCCATTCATTACATAATCTTTTGATGAACTCAGATAATCGTCAATGCCCTTGTATTCTTTATCCCATACCAAGCGAATGTATTTTTTATTGTGCTTTTCGGCGCAATTTTTCAGCTTGTTTTCGGCTTTTTTGACATTCGGGTTTGTGAGGTAATCCATATCAAAGACATTAGCGATATATTCACAGCGAGTTTCGGTAAAAATTTTCGGCAATTCCGTTTGGCAGTCTACGCCCGGAACCCCGACCACCGAACATCCCGTTAGCTCATGAAAGATTATAGCTTTCAAAATCCCTTCCGTTACAAAAAGAATTTTTTCTTTTTCAGTACCTTTGAGATATGTAACAGGGCTGCCGGAAGATACGCCTCCTTTAGCGGTTGCCGATAGCCAAATATATTTTCGCTTCGAATATTTATCTAAACGAATCTGCACTCCGCGAAGTTTGCCGTCATAATATGACGGCACTAATATTCCCTTGCCTGAACAATTTAACTTGTACGAGGAAAACTCCTTATACACTCCGGGTATTTTTTCAATATCAATACCTTTTTGCCTTAGTCCGTTTAAAATATTCGATTGACCTATCAACAAAAGGGATTTAAAATTGTATTTTTCAATTTGGCTGTCAGAAAGCCCTCTCGATTTGAGATTTTCCCTATGCGCATACGATAGACCGAACGCATTTAGCAAAGCTCGCAGTTCTGTATCCGGCACATAAACCTTTTTTTCAGCAACCGGTTGAGGGGATTGAGTAATATAGCCGATTGAAGTAATCTCTTCTTCATCCTTTAGTTTTTTGTATGCCTCGCTATTGCTCAATCCGTTGAGCTTTGCGTAGAGTGTAAGAGCATTTCCATATTCGCCGCAAGCAGCGCATCGAAATTTGTTATTCGTAAGGTTTACATTGAGCTTTTTCTTTCCGCAAAATGGGCAAACATAATCTGCCGAAATATTATTATGCGTTTTTACAAGTCTCAAATGCAGCAAATACGCCACTTCGGTTATTGCAAAATCCCTATACATTTAATCACCTACCTTGTAGGAGAGCCGCTTTTATGCAGCTCTCCTACTAAAAAATTACTCGCCGTAAACCTGTGATGCTAAAATATCGGCACAATGTAACAGCGCAACGACGGGGCACATATTTTGCGCGGCAGAATACGAATATGAGCCGCCTTTTACCGCTTCGTCAAAAGCGCCCATATGCCAACGTATCGCTAACGCTTCTTCGTCTGTAACTTTAATAAACTGCATTACGATATATAGCGATTTTTCGCCGTGACCGATAGGAAGTTTATCATTGATTGCGTAGTATTCCTCGCCCTTATAGCTCTGCTTTTTTTCATAAAAATTGCATTTGCAGAGGTCGTGAGTGAGGGAAAGCAATGCGATTTGCTCCTCAAGCTCGGCTGTCAAATCCATTCCAAACTTTCTTTTGAGGTAGTCCTTATAAAGACGTCTGAACAGTATGTAGACCTGCACCGAATGTCTAAGCAAGCCGCCCTCGTTCGCTCCGTGATACTTTGTGCTTGCAGGAGCGGTAAAGAAATCCGACTTTTTTATCCATTCCAGCAATTCTGCCGCACCCTCGCGCTTTATGAGGGAAAACGCTTTTATAAATGTTTCCTTTGCTTTTTCATTACCTGTTTTGTTATCAGCCATTATTTTTCACCTTATCCTCTTTTATTTTTTTCTTCATTGATTTTCTGGTCGTAAAAAACCAATATTTTCGAGTAGTCCACAAGCTTTGAATCATTTAATTGCTTTGAGAAATACTCGATACATGATTTGTCTATGAGCATTATCTCACCAAGAGTTTTTCCCTTGTGCTCGCCGGTCGGGCAAACGAAAGAACGCGCCTCCTGCAAAAGCTCTTTTGTCAGAGTTCTTTTCTTAGGCTTATCGCTTGTTCCGCCTGCGTTTGCTTCAGCTTTTTCTTTCTGCTGCGAAGAGTTTTCTGTTGGTTTTTCTTTATCGTCCTTCTCTCTGCTTGCAGTTTTATCCGTCGCTTTTGGTGTTTTAGTTGATTTGGCGGATTTAGTTTTGTTTTCCGGTTTTGGGTTTTCGGCTGCTTTGTTTTCGCTTTCATCGTCCTCAACTATCTCATCAATAGTGGGAGCGGTGTTTTGATTTTGCCGTACACCGGTATCAACCGGCTCACGTTCTGAAATGTCATAATCGAGAGGCGTTCCAAAACCGGCATATGCCAAGGCTCTGCCTACCGCTTTTGTTTCAGCCGCTTCAAGCAAGTGATCGAACGAATCATACTCGTTTCGCTTCACCTCGGCGTGCGCGGACGCAACCGGGCGCTTATCTTTGAAATAGAGATAAATATTCGCTTCGACGCCGCAAAAATTCTCGCCTTTGGCGAATATTGATGTTTCGATTCTGCCCTGCGGATACATTTCTCTAAACGCTATTACGCGTACTCCCACAGGAAGATATTTACGGCTCGTGCCGTCGGGATCGTTAAGGTCCATTGAATATTTATTGTATTTGCTATCTAACATTTAAAACACTCCTTATTCATTGTTTAACTGTTCTTTTATTCGTGCGGCAAGCTGCGTGTATCTCTCGGCTTGCTTATTGTTTGAAATTGCGATACTGATAGCCTTTTTATCGCCAACAAGTATCACGTTCTGTTTTGCTCTTGTAATTCCCGTATAAATCAGGTTTCTTGTCAGCATTATATAAAACGAGGTTACAACAGGAATGATAACCGTTTTATACTCCGACCCTTGAGATTTGTGTATGCTCAACGCATATCCCAAAGCTAGTTGATCCAGTTCAGACTTATCATAGGTTACTTTGGAAAATCCAAAATCGACGACCACATTACCATCTGCGACAGAGACAATAAAGCCTGTATCACCGTTGCTTATGTCAATTTCATTTCGATTTTTCAGTTGAATAACCTTATCGCCGGTACGAAAAATCGTACTTCCGGATTTAATTTCATTCTTATACGGAGAATAGGGATTAAGAATTTCCTGCAAGCCGTTATTAAGCTCCGTGCTTCCCGCAAGCCTGCCTTTCTTCTTCATTGGTGAAAGTATTTGTATTTCATTGAGAGCTTCTTGGGTAAGACTTTTGCCCTTGAACATACTGTAAATAAGGTTGGCAGCTTCTTCCTCACTGTCCGCATATCGAAGTTGAAAGTCCTTTTTATTGTACTCCAATAAAAAATCTCCATATCGGATTTTCTGCGCGTTTATAGCAATGGACGAAGTTCCCTCTTGCCTGTATATTTTCGTGAGCTTTACCTTGGGAATATCACACTTCAACAAATCCGCCAATACATTTCCGGCTCCTACCGACGGTAACTGCTCGGGATCACCGAGCAGTATTACCGCCGACCTTTCAGTTGCCGACATAAGCCTTGCAAAAAGCCAGTTGTCTATCATCGACGCTTCATCACAAAAAACATATTTTTGTGTTATTGTGCATATGTCGCATTCAGAAGTCTCTTCGTCCTTTTCAAAAAGATGAAGAGCGCTATGAATTGTTGACGATTCAAACTTATGATTTGTCGTTTCAGCCATACGACGAGCAGCTTTACCGGTTGGCGCAACCAGTAAAAAGTCTTCGTCTTTCAATTTTTTCAAGACTTTTAGCGTTTCGATTGCTATTTGCAAAATAGTAGATTTTCCTGTGCCCGGGCCTCCGGTTATTATACAAAAACGATTTTGCACCATCCTCCTTACAGCCTCACGTTGCTGATCGTGCAGTTTTATACCGCTTTTTTCCTCTTGCTCTGAAATAACCTTTTCGATGTTTTCAAGCGATAGTCTGTCGGTGCTTTCTTTGCATTTTCTTACAATCGCTTTGGCAATATCTTTTTCGTCGAAGTAATTAGCTTTCAAGTAAGCAAATCCGTTATCCCCCAGCAAGCACCCGCTCATTGCAAGCGTATTTACTATTTTTATGATTTTGGGTACCGAAACCACTTGAGATTCAAATCCGTTGTTTAAAAGAGATAACGTGCGCATAACAAGTTCTTTTTGCGGCAGGCATACATGTCCTTGATTTTCCGCCTCTTTGAGAACAAATAAAATCCCCTGTTTAATTCGCTCACTATCGTCAGGCGCTAAGTTTATGCCTCTGGCAATTTTATCAGCCGTAATAAATGAAATTCCGTTTATTTCACAAAGAAGATACGGTTGAGTTTTTATTATTTCCACAGACCGATTCCCAAATTTCTTATATATTTTGCCGCAGAGTTTAGGCGATATAGCATCACCACTGAGCAGCATAATATCTCTGAGAATTTTGGTCGATTTGTAGCTTTCGATAATCTTTTCAATGCCTTTGGCGGTAATGCCCTTTACCTCACTCAATCTTTCGGGCGAATTATCGAAAATATCAAAAACAGAGTTACCGAATTTTTGATATATCCTTTTGGCAATCGTCGGCCCTATTCCGTCTATCGACGAGGACAAATAATTACAAATACCGTTCTCGGTCATATCAATTATTTCCTCGTACTGCTTGACTAAAAATGTAAAACCGTATTTATTTTTTTCAAAATCGCCGTTCACCAAATATTTTGTAGACATATTCGGCGGGAAATATCCCTTTAACGTCAATTGATGAATCAGCCCTTTATTCCTGTATTTTTCCGGGACTTCTTCATCGCTGTGAGCAACGGCTATTGTGAAAAGCTGATCGTTTTTGTATCGAATTTTATCAAGTTTTACTCTGAATTTGGTCATCAAACCGCCTTCTTTCTCTTGGACGGTTTTATTTCCTTGATGGCGATGCGATTTTTGCCAACAGAGGTTTTTGCAAACTGCTCGTAAATGTCAGGATATTGCAGTTTTAGCTTTTTGAGAGCATCGGCGTTTATTGAAGTGCGCGTTATTCCGGGCTTTACTGTTACCTCGCGGTTTCCTGCAATGCCTGTTGTACAATCTCCCATCTCAAGCAATATTTCAGACAGTGTTTCGTCGATTGAGTTTTCAATGCTATCAAGTTCTTTTTTTATTTTCGCCTTATGCGCTGCGAGCTCGTCATACTTAACAATGAGTTCAGCAGCTTCGCCGGAAAGATTAACGCTCTCGCCGTTTCGCTTCTTGCTCAGAAGGAATGCCTTATTATTTTCTGCCTTTCCGGTCATAGCCGGAGGGATTCCTTTAATAACGTGTTCCTCCCAAAAATCCTCAACGATTTCAAACATTGACTGTTCGTATTCGCGGTCGCGCTGTATCGTGCGGACTATGATGCGATCATAAAAAAGCTTTTCAGCTAAATCCACGTCCTCATCGGAAAATTCATATGCCGCGTTAGCAAACATCGAAGCAAGAGCCCTTTCCTCGTCAAGTAACGGCAGTGCAAAGAAATACGCCTTGTCGCAAAACCTGTCGCCGTAAATGCCCTGATAATACCTCAGTTGAGATTCGTAATACGGGGGAATCGTATCATCGCCCCATTTTTCATCTTTAATTCGATTGCTGAGCGTCTTTATCTCTACAAGCGACATAGTTCCGTCGGGCGAAATCAGAAAAGCGTCCGGATTTGCCCTTATGTACGGCTTATCCTCAAGGCAAACCATTTCCTTGGCAGGAATGATTTTTGCCCCTGTCAGGCGTTCAGCTATCTTTATAACAATGCCCTCAAAGACATTACCGGCTTTCATCGGAACTGAGTCCTCAAGGCTTGGCTCGTTACGGTAATCTGACGTTTTTTCTTCATAGAGCTGCAAAGAAGTTTTCCACGGAGAAATCCCCAATACCGCAGCGACATCTGAACCGCCAATCCCTTTTTTTCTCTCTTCAAGCCACTCCTCGTGGGTGATAACAGTTGTGTCCGGAATTAATATTTTTGTTGTCATAAAATTTGGCGGAGCAGCACTTAAAGCTGCCCCGCCTTTCACCTCCGTTATTTATTTTGCTTAATTATTCTGTGTAATGGTAACCTGTAAGGTTGCAGTGAATAAGATTTACAAACATGATTATTTATTTTCCTTGCCTTCTCCTTTCTTAAGCTTGTTGCGCTTATGCCTCCCAAGCGAAAACGCCCGGAAGATCCATGTTTTTAAAATCTTTTGCCGTTATTGACGAAATTTTACTTTCGGCGTCAATAATCTGCATTGGGGACGCGCCGTTGCCTTTCAGCTCATAAACATAGGAGCATATTTCCAAATAAACATTCATAGCGGTATCGGCGTTCTCTCCTTGAAATGTCGAATAAGCATTGTGGATTTTTGTGGAGATTTTCTTGCCGAATTTGAGCTTTTTGAAAAGCTGTAAAAGCACATTACACGGGTACGCCAGTTCAAGATCAGCGAGTTCCGCCATATCATCAGCCTTTTTCTGCAAAAGCGGAAAAATTTCGTCAAGCTTTTCGGTAAACATCTTCAAATTGTTACCGCCTATATGTTTTGTGGAAATTTCCCCAAAGGGCAATCTTGCGCCATTTTCGGATATCCCATACAAATAAACATTTGCGCCGGAAACGGTGACGTCGGACGTGACGATCTCGACCTCAAACTTTTTAAAGGTCAGTTCTCTGCCAACTTTTTGAAACGCATCTTTGTAAATTTGAAGCAGTTTAGGGCTTTCGGTTTCAAAGGTGGCAACCGTCAGCGCGTCCGTATATTCTCCAAAACAAAGCTTCCCATCAAAAATATCCTCAAGATACTGCGCCGAAATTGTGTATATCCTTTCCTGCGAGAGCGGAGAATATTTGCTGGAATGGACAGCGAAGCACTTACCGCCGCGAATGAGCATTTTATAACGCTCGTTTCGCGGTCTGAATGAAAGAGCACTGTTTACAACATCAGCCACATATTCAGGCGGCATAATCTGCAACGCTTGACCGTAGATTTGCGCTCGATAAAAAATCGAGTTTTCAAAGCCTTGAGGGATTTCATACGCGACTCCGTCGCACGTTATTTCGTACTGACGCTTCTCTATGGCGTTGATACTGCCGCAGTTATTAGAGATAGGCGACATGCTTATTTGGAATGGCGCAACCTCCTCCCATCTTGTTTTGTTTTCCACTTCAGCAAGAGTGCTGAAAAATTTCTCAGTTGTCATTATTTGTTCCTCCTTTATTTTTTCTTTTTTCAGACAATGAGCTCCTGATAATCATCGGCAATATTTACGACTGCTCCCTCATACCACACGACGATCAAAGGTCTTTTGGAAATGTAAACCTTTCCGTCCTTTCTCTTATAGAGAAAAAAACGCTTTGAAAGGTCGTTTTCCTCTTTCGCGGTAATCGGGCGATGAGTCAACAAACAAATACCCGAATTGCCAATAAGAACCTTGGAAACCGGAATAAAGCGATCTCCTCTGCTTTCCTTTTTGTCTTTCGAGAATGAGCGGCGATTGATTCTCATTTCGCGCCTTTTCTCAAAAGACATTCTCTTCATTTTTGATTTCATAAAAAATCCTCCTTTTAAGCTGCCTGCCATATAGGTTCAGGGCTTACGCTCATAATTTTTTGTATATGAAAAAAACGCCACACAAAAAGTGCAGCGTTTCTCACCAAAACAAAAAAAGGACAGAATTATTTCAATTTAAATTCTGTCCTTTATTTTAAAATTTATTAAGCGAGGAGTAGGCATACCTCTCCCCTATGTAAAGCTCATCGAGCCGCCTCCGCTTAAAAAGCCGAGGAAAGCATTGCTCATTCTAAATGAAGAGCAACGGCGGCGATACCCTAAAATGCATCGCAAAAGTAGAAACTTATCCTACATTTCTATTTTATATCTATCTCTTGAAAATGTCAACTATTATTCTCGCTGTTTTCTATACATGTAGATCTCTGTTGTGGAGTTCGTTTTTCTTATCTAAAAGTAAATTTTCAAGAAACAATTCAAGATATTTCGTTGTTTCGTGAATACCCTTTTTAAGATTTGTGTAATTCGCACGGACAAGCGCATTTCTGAAATACCAAGAATTTTCAGCAAAAATATCGTTGGTTACAAAAAAGCCGAGCGTTCTGAGATATTTTATGAAAAACACAGCCGTGGTCCGAGTATTCCCTTCGCCAAAAATGTGAATTTGCCAAAGTCTTGAAACAAACACCGCAAGATGTTGGATTATTTCTTCCATCGAAAGTCCTTTGTAGCTAAAGTTTTTTTCCTGCGAAAAATCATATTCAAGAGTCGCTTTAAGCTCAGACGCACTGCCATAAATCACAGTTGCTCCGTCTAAGACCCATTCTTTCTTGCTGATATTATAATCTCGTATCATTCCCGCGTGCTTGTAAATACCGGAAAAAAGTCTGCGGTGAATTGCAATATATTCGTTGGGAGAAAAGGAAAAAGCCATTTCAGACAAAATTTCCGCAATCCTTGATGAAACCTTGTCCGCTTCTTCGGTACGCCTATTATCTGTATGCGCAGGCTTTTCCTTGTAGTAGCTTTCGATAAGGCGCTGAGCCTCTTGCATTGTAACCTTACCTTCAATGTTTTGAATGGCTGTATCTATCAGATATTTAGACGGTTTTAATCCATCGACTTTTTGAAGCCCAATAGCCGTGCTCCACGCATAGCCTTTGCTGACTTTATCAGGCTCGTCCTCTCTCAAATATTCGCTAAAAGGATCTTTTTCCATGCTTGCCGCCTCCTTTTCTATATTTTCTATCACTATTATATGTGAGTGCGATAGAATATTCAAGCATATTTCTTTTTAGCAAAAGGCTTTCCCGACAAGCGAGAAAGCCTTTGCCATGCAGTTTTTATTTAATCTCTCCACAGATTTCTTCGTAGTGCTTTTTTACATTTTTGTAGAATGGAACCACGCTTCTCTTTTTATAGAAATGGTCGCGCAAATACTCGTAAAAATCAAGTTTGTTATCAGTACACAACAATGCCTCCGCTGTCTGTCTCCGTTGTATCGACGTCAACTTAGGAGCAAACTTTTTAATCACTGCTAAAATTTCTTCATTTTGAGTGGAATTTTGTTTTGCGATTTTACGCGCATTGGCGATTGCTTCTTTTATGGAAAAGTACGATTTTTTTATTTTTTGATACACCTCACAAGAATTATTTTCGCTTGGATACTTAGATCTCAGCATGGTAAAGCAACGAAACTTTCCGTTTGTCTTTTCCACAGCATCAATTATGTTCTTGTAAACATCTTTGTCAAAAGCAACTCCACAGCTTTGTATAAGCTCAAACACTTCTTTAAAAGGATTGTTATCGTTTGGTATCTGCTGTTTTTCCACGCCATTTACTTTTGTCTCGGCAGACGCAGTTTTCTCGCTACTATATGTCTTTGTATCACCAATAACATTTTCACCTGCTAATGCCATTGCTATTGTAGGAAACCTGTGCACGTTTTTCTTTCCGCAGCGCACAAGCATCGAAATAGCAAAATCGTAACCGCAATCCTTCGATATTATGTAATATTCCGTCGATGGATTACACTTGGCAGCGATATAAGTTATCAGCTGAAAATCGAGAGCGTTTGGCTTGCCGATTTCAACATCAACAAAGCGAATTTTAGCTTTTGTTGCAATATATACCTTTGCCGCATTAGGGCTTATACCTTTAGCTCCGTTATTTACAAAAATGAGCACCTTGTCGCTGCTTTTAAGTGCTTCTATGCCTTTTGCTCCGACAAATGTAACATTCTCATAGTCAATACAAAATACCCTTTTCATTATATTTTTCTCGCTCCTCTCTTTTTGATTGGTTCAGGAGTAATCGCCCACATCAGCGCGTGCAATATTTCCACCAAATCCTCTTTCGACACATATGTATGTGTTTTTGATACCGACGACTTGTCCACCGTCGTAGGCTCCTCACACACTGCGGCACTCACATCTCCGTTCAGCTTAATAATATGATGAGAGGGAAACGGCTTCAATGTGTGCGTTAGCTTTATAACGATGATTTTAGACGAATTTTTAGCGAGATAATTATTCGATATAACAACTGCGGGGCGACCGTTTTTTATGTCAAGCAACGAGCTTTTTTCATTGCAATTCAAATTCGCGCTTTCCCTTGTTTTATGTAAAATAACGATTTCGCCTTGTCTGAACTGCGTTTTGTATTTTGGGTTTTCTTTTTTTGTTTTGCGTACTATGCGTTTTTTAGATTTAACAATTTTCATCTTTTTATTTTGGCGGTTTATTTCACAGCAAAAGCCTTGAAATAAACCACCGTTCCTCCTTTCAAATCTTATTACAATATCTCTCGACATATAAATTTCGAGTCATCAACAATCTTGAAATGCTGATGTTCAAACAACAATCTTGTTCCGCCTTTTCCGTTGTTGCCCGGAACGCAGCCCTCAAAAATCACATGGATATTAGGATCATGGAGCGAATGTCCGCAATAATCCGGGTGTTCTTTTTTCAGCCTACTCCATTCATTTTTGGTTATGTAATACATACATGTGTTTCTCCTTACAACAAATTATTTTCCATATTTATGGGTGTGCCTACTATTCCGGCGCTTTCATTGCTGCACGTTGACTTGAAATATTCCCCCGTGAGAGGATACATAAATCTAAGCATCGCATAATTTGCTGCATCGACCAAGTATTCTGTATTCCCTGTTTTTTTGAATTTTTCGACACACAGCTCAAGTGTTTTTATCGCGTCAACACGTCCGCTTCCATAATTGTCTCTTGCCGAGCCATACTTAAAGAAACTGACTTCCATGCGATTTTTTCTCAGCCTGTCAAATTCCTCGGAATATTCGCTTGAGATAACGTCTGATGTTGTTTTATCTTTTGCCGTGGATAATTTAACTTTTCCGCTATTCACTAAATCAAGAAGCTCAAACGCCCGTCTGCATTCTTCCGGTGAATATGTATCAACCGTGATTACAGCACTACCGCAAAAGTCACAGTATTCATAATAGTTCGGCGTGACCTCACATTTGCAATTCGGGCAATAATAATAACTTACATTTTTTGTTTTTTCAGATTCGCACATTTTAATTTTCCTTTCTACTACAATATATTTATGGTTAATATCCCTTACAGCCAGTAAGGAATTACCCATCTTTATTTATCTCCGGCATTTATCTCAATATATGTAATTTTGCAAGCTCTATCGCCGCGCGATATTCGCGCCCATATTTGTTATCGCCGTGTGTTTCTTCAACCGCCGCCGCGAATTCGTCTATTGTGCCGCTAAAGCAACCGCACGTTACGCCAATTCCGTCATCTGCTGTTTTATAGAACGTGGTAGTGTCGTTACGGCTGCCTATACTATCAGCAGCAAATATATCTCGGCCACCGTCAACACAGGCATTACCAACAACATGGGCATTACCGCCAACACGGGCATCACCAACAACATGGGCGTTACCGCCGACACGGGCATTACCAACAACATGGGCGTTACCGCCGACACGGGCATTACCAACAACACAGGCATTACCAACAACATGGGCATTACCGCCGACCCACGCACACCCGAGATGAGAGAGGTTATTTTCCGTTTCAATGTAGCCGCCCAATGTGCCGACCTTAACTATTCCGTTAATCGTTTCAAAGTCTCTTAACGCTCGAATACGGTACAAAACCTTATTTGCAACCACAATACTATCATCGAAAATTAATTCGTATTTTTTGTTTTTCATTTTGTGTCCTCCTAAATGATAAATTTGAAATATTTTTCGCAGTCGTTGAACTGCATTTTTATAAACCTACTTACTATTTCGACATAACTTCAGCATACTGAATCAGTCATTCAATATTTCGGTATCGTAATAGTACGACACCGAAACGGTAAGTCTGAAATACTTTTCGCAGTCGTGGCATTGCATTACATGGTCGCCATCTTCATAGACTTCGTAATCATCGGCATCATATTCTTGTATTTCGCCACAGTGAGGGCAAACAATTTTATCCTCACAAGATGTCGAAGCCGTTTCTCCGCTTAGAATTTCTTCTTTTAATTCTTTGTAATGTTTTTCCTCGTTGCACTGAAAGCAAGTATTTTCCCATGACATCATTTCACGTTGCTTTCCGCAAATCTTACAAGTTTTCAGCATGAAAACAAAACCTCTTTTCTACAATGATTTTTACAGCGCAGGAATAAAGCTACTCCTGCGCTGTTCCACCATTTTCTTTACTTTTCCTTGAAACTGGACGCGCAATACCACACATTTGGTTCGTCGCCCTTTATGTAGACTCTGTCGCCCAGCAGCACCCAAATCAAATATTCTTTTCCGACGGTCAGTCTGTCAGAATAATCCGTTCGAGAGCAATACTTAGGTTTTTTGGGAGTGTTGTTAATGCAAATAACCTTTCTTTGTGAATGATTTGACAGGTTTAACATTTGCCTTGCCTCCTTATTTTTCTTTTGGCGTGTAATAAAAGTCACTGGCCTTATCGCTATATTTACTGCTGAGATAAGCACTTATATGGCGATCCACCATTTCAACAGCGCCAAGTAATATCTCGCGAGTACACGGAACACGAATAGACACCTCCGGACGTCCTCCCTCGGGTACTATTAGTCCCTTCTCGTCTGTCTTCCCCGGTCGTTGTTCAGCAGTAATTACAAACGGCTGACGTGATCCCGGCGCTATTGAAAAACGGCGTGATATCGCTTTTCCGTCAGTGCGCAAATTACGCTTTTTACAATTCACCTCGTTTATGCCTCCGAGAGGAGATTCATAAACGGCTTTGGGATATTTTTCGTCCTTAGCCTTTTCCTGTTCTGCCAGTTTAAATATTCTGCCAAAAGCAATGTCATGCGACAGAGCCGCCCATTCAGAAAAGCTCATGCACACATCAATATCCGCAACACGACTGTTATTGTTTGCCTTATCAAACTGTACGAACGACAGACGAACTTTGCCGATGCTGAAATAATCGCCCTTTATTTTGACGAAGGTGTCACGACCGTTTATTTCGGCGCACAAACTTCTGATACGATTGTTTTCAACGCTGGTTTTCTTCTTAACGTACCCCGCTAAAAACTTGATGCCGTCAAATATTCTTTGATTCATGTTTTTTTCTTCCATATAAAAGATCTCCTTTTTGTTGTTTTTTTAACGTATAACCCCTGCTCTAATTCAGACAGGGGGCGTTTTTACACATTATCCATCATCTCTACACAGATGTTCAGCAATTTACGAGGCAAAGCTTTAAGATTTTTTATATCCAAAAAGCTCTCCGCTCCATAAATTTTTTTGATAGCTTCTTTATCGTCGCCTATTGCGGCGGTTATGAATTTCACTCCTTTGTTTTGATATTTTTTCTTTAGTCCGGAAAGCTCCTTACATACTTGATCGCAATAACAATAGTCCCAAGCGCAAGGAGCGCCATCTGAAATAAGAATAAACAACTTATTTTTAAAGTTCCGTGATATAAGTTTTTCGCAACAAACCGCAATAGCATGACCGTCACGATTGTTGCTTGAGGCGTCCATAGCCGCTAATCTTCCGCCGTCTAAGCTGTTTTCATAGTCAAAATTGGAAATCACAGAAAGGTTTGTCGCTTCACCCGTTACAGATTTATCAGAGCACACAGTATTAAATCCGTATATTCCAATTTCCATAGACGGCACTATTTTTACAAAATCATACAAAGTTGCAGCGGCAAGACGCGCCGCGCCTATTCGTCCGAAAAAGCTCATTGATCCCGAAAGATCAATCAGCAAACAAATGGACAATCCCGGAACTTCTATATCCTTTTTGTCACTGAAAAAGTCTTTATCATCTCTGTATAAGCGAGAGGCGACTATTTTTCGACCAAATACAGAATATTTAGTGCCGACGCTTTGTATTTCCTTTATCCTCTCTGATAAAAGATTAGCGAGCTGCTTTGCATAAGGGCTTATTCTTTTTTGGATATCTTTATATGAGGACATAAATTTTTTCGCGTGTTCGTCCATATCTCGATGAAGAACCAGCGGTATTCCCGCATGTAAATATCCTTTGTTTCTGTTGTAAACTTCAAACTCATCACGGAGTTTTTTCATATCTTGAATTTCTTTCAAGTTTGCTTTGTTTTTCGGTAAGTCGCTAAAAACACGAGAAGCAGCTTCCTTTGCTTTTGGATTTTCCTTACTGCCCTTAAGCAGTAATTCGCCATAATTACCTTGCGAGAGATTCTTTTTTGCATTTTCAACGGCTCTACGCATCTCATCACGTTTTTTATCCGGAGGCGCAGTGCTTGCTTCGCCGGAGGCGGCTTCTAAAATCTTTTTGCGTGTACTTTCAGAAATCAATTTTTTCGGATCGCCTTTTTCACCGCCTTCAGCACAATGCGATTCATTATCCGACAATCCCAAATCTTCCAGCAATTTTTGCCCGGCTTTATCATCGTCACTACTCGTATTTTCAGTTATAGATATGTATTCTTGAATATACGGAAAAAGCAAGCACAACAGCTCATTTGCGCCGCAAAGACGAATTTTTATATCGTCTTCAAATGCGCAGCGGTCAACAACCTCTTTCATTTTTTCAAAGAGTTCGGAAAACGTGGCAGGAATTTCCTGCATGAAGTTCTCACTATTGCAGTAACACAGCAACGCATTTATCAAAGGTATTAGCGGTGATTTTGAATTTGCAAATTCTTTGTTTGAAGAAGGAGCAAGATCCTCCATTCTGAGGTTGTTCAAAATCAACGCTTCGGAAAAATAATACGAAAGCTCTTTGTTGGTGTGGATTTTAAACTCGACATATCTGTCCTCTAAAATGTTTTCAACAGATTTTGCGATAGATAAGAACGCCTTATTGCTCAAGGCTTTTTTCATCTCATCTGCGTTTTTGTGGACAGGTTTTTCGGGATAAAATTCACATTCCTTTAACGCCTGAAAATATTTTTTGTTTTCCTCAAAATCCGTAAAGAGAATATGACCAAGCTCGTGACCCTTTAGCCCTATTATCGACAAATATTTTATCAACAACGGCACAAAGGATTCGGTAATATGGTTATTGGGATTTATTTTTACAATATCGCCATCGGTATACGCCAAAAAATTCCCTTCGCCAAATATTAAGTTATCTACGCTTATACCATATTCCTGAACAAATCTTAAAAAATTTCCATTATTAACGGGATCTGACATATTCGTGCACCTCCTAAGAAAGCTTTAGAGTTTCCGGAATGATGACAGAATCTATTAGCTCTTGCTGCTCCTCGTCATTTCTTGAGATATGGTAAGGTATTATTTCCTTCGCCGCTTCGATTGTCGCGTCTTTAAGATCCTCTCCGTCCTCCACGCGGAACTGAATTTCGCGAACAACTTTTTCAAGCATTCGATATCCATATGTAGCGTGAGTTATACCGTTCTCTATTACAAATTCTTCGCATTTACTGCGAACCACACACAGCCATGCAAGCGTGGACGGTTTGTTCATTCCCGTGTTTGCAATAAGCCGAGCAATTATATCCTCGTCCGTTGGAGTAGACACCTTTATGGGCGTTAACCTGTCCAAAAACGATTCCGTAGACTCCCTATAACCTGAGTATCCGACATTTGTCGTGATAGCGATTATTGATTTCGGGTGTCTGCTTATTGTTTCACCGGTGATAAGGCGAATGCTTTTCGAGCCGTCAATCAGCGAATTAAGAAACGTCACAACCGCAGGAGGAGCAGTAAATACCTCTTGAAGTTCCAAAAACGACGGTTTTTGAATTGCCTCAATTATCGCAGACGGTACGGTGTTGTATCCGTTTTTAGAAGCTGTATAAGCCTCAAAAACTTCGTTGCTCGTTATTCCGTCAACTCGTTCTCCCGTGATTTTACAATAACTATCCTCCGGATTATACCGTATGTCGTCATAAGACAGTTCAACGTCGTTTCCTGTTTTCGGCAACACCTGAACCGTGCTGTTGTATAAATCCGAATCTGACGAAAACACATGAGTATAATAAGGCAAGCCCATTATCTGTGCCATTGCCTTGCAACCTAATGTTTTTCCTGAACCCGACGGGCCGTAAAGCATTAAGTTTCCGGCAGAGTCGTCGCAATCGTAAAAACGCACGATTTTTTTTACAGCTTTATGAAGCCAAGGCGGAATTACATACACATCAAGCTTTGGAACAAGCTCCTCTTTGCCGTCAGATAATTTCAAGTCCTGATTTTTAACAAGATTTTCAAAGGTAACAGTTGGCAAATCTTTATCCGGATCCGATGGTTTCATAAATATATGCGGAGTTCCATCTAATACGGTATGACAGGCATACGAGTCTACTTGCCTTTGAGTAACCGGCGAAAAATTTCCGGATGCAGGTATTTCAATATTTAGTGCATCCGAATTTATAATTGAGTCCGCGCAGTAAAACCTTTCTTCAATCGACTGAATTTTCGGCAAAGTATTCGAATCATTTTCATAAATCTTTGCCATTCCTGCCAAGACCAATGCCTCGCCCAATGATTCATCGTCTGAAAAGAAAGAAAACGGAGTAATATTTCCGCTGTCATCTACAACAAACGCTCGTTTAATCTCATTTGTGTCCACATTCATTACAGCGCAATAAGTTTTATTATTTTTTTCGTATTCAGCGCATATGAATTTATCGTTTTTGCAAACAGCGTAGCCATTATCGTTAAGTACCGTTTCTACCACATTTGTAACGGCGGCAATTTCATAATAAGGAACACTGTCGGGAATTGATGTGTCCTTATCAATGTCACTTACAGACTTTCGCGATTTTTTTAATACTGCCGGCGGCGTAGTATTAGCCGCTTTTTTTGATATTAACATTTCTTTTAACGTCACTTTTTTTCATCTCCTAAAAAAAATAAGCGACGAATCCAGTTTCTCAAAAATACTGTTTTCGTCACTTTTACATATAATTTTTGTTTGTTACCGTGTTGCCACAGAAAAAGGGACTGCCAATATAAGACAGTCCCCTTTTTGCGTTGCAGTATTTACTTTGTGTTTTCCCAAAAGGCTAAAACAGGTTGCTATGCGTTCCCGTCCTTGTCAAGTAGAGAATGAGTTCATTTTCAGCAATTTCATAGATCAATATCCAATCGGGCGTTATATGGCACTCTCGGCACCCTTGATAGTTTCCTATCAATTTATGATCTCTGTATTTTTTGTCTAACGTCACGCCCATGGAAATCTTATCAACGACCTCAGCAAGAAGCCGCAAATCATAACCGCTTTTTTTAGCTGCCTTTAGATCCTTTTTGAACATTGAGGTTAGAACAATACCGTATCTATGTTGTTTTTCATTCATCGTCCTCAATCTCCTTGAGCACCTCGCTAAAAGATTGGTAAACCTTTTTATTTGGGTTGTTCTTCAGTTCTTCAACCTCCTTTATTGCCAAAATTGTATCTGCATTCGGTGTATCGTACTTGATAACGCTCTGCATATACTTGACAATGTTTCCTTTTACGTTTTCTCCGTGTTTACTGACAATACTCTTAAATGCGTTGTAAACATCTCTGTCCATAACAAAAGAGCAAGTAACATTTTTGGAGTTCATAAAATCACCTCTCGCTTTTACTCAGTTAACATTGTTGCTTTACTAAGTTTACTTATATTATACTTAGAATTTCAGCTTATGTCAACCTCCGTTTCTCTGATCCTCGAAGCACACCATTCCAAAAGACGTCTCCGACTCTCGTAGTCTGAAAAGGCAACAAGCAATCCAACGTCTACTTTTTTCAGTCTTTCCAACACTTGAATTCGACACTTCGGCAAATAGTTCTTCAAGGATTTTTCTTTTTTTATTTTGTTTTCAAGACGAAAAACATTTGCGTCTTTGCCTAAAGCAATAGAGTATAACAAATCATACTCTGTCGTGAACTGCTCGGGCTTTGGAAAATCATTGAGTCCCCTTATAGTTTCAACTACCTCCGGCGCTTCATCTTGAATCACCCTGTATGCACGCAAAAAGTTTTCCGCTTCTGTAAACATCTCAATGTAACGACGCTTTATCTTATACTGACCTCCGGTTTTCTGCATAAGTGCAATGAACCCGTCTCTTCCAATTTCGCAGATACTTTCTTGATTTCCCAAAAAACCGGAATATGTCCTTTTTACAAATTCGCTTGAGAGAAACTCTTCAGAAAAGCCGGAATTTGAATCGCACAACCTGTCGATTTCTCTCAGCAGATAATTGTGATTCCTATTAAAAGCGTCCGCGACAAACAAACTGTGAGCTCGCACAACGTTGTCTTTGTCAATAAAAATGCCAAGCTCTTCGTTGAAATTTATAACGTCTTTCATGTATGGTAAACTCCTTTCAATTTCTTACTTATTTTTGCGTCCAAGCTTTTCACTTAAGAACGCGTCGCACCCTTATTGTCTTTTAATTTTTTCAACAACTTCTTTTTTGAATAGATTCGAGAAATGCGCTCGCGTTTCAGCGGTGTAGAAATACACCGGTATGCCGAGAGCTTTAGCGGTCGCGATTTCCGCAAGCATTCCCCTTGAAACTTTTTCCCCTGCTACAACTAACGCATCACAGGTTTTTAAGACTCTCTGCCCTATCCGGAGCGCTAATTCGCGTTCTTCGGCAATAGAATCATCAAGAATCGTGGGAAGCCACGCTTGTGTTGCTACGGCTTTGTAACCAAGCTTTTCTATCTGGCACTGGACACGCCGCGCATACAACATATTTTGCAACCGTTCTTCCTGCGTTGGCGCGCTCAAGGGAGAAGCAATATAGATTTTTGCTGGCATATACACCATCCTTTCTTTCTTTTTTTTGCTCCCGAAAGCTTGAGGCTTTCGGGAGCGTTAGATACGCACATCAAAACGGGAGATCATCGTCCTCAATAGCGTCATAGTCAGCATACTCCGTGGAACCGTTTTGCTGTGGCACCGACCGAGGTGCTGATACCGCTTGCGCTGTCTGATTATTTCCCTGTTGTGGCTGAGTTTGAGATTTCGAGCCTGTGAAAAACGCGTGTTCAACAACGACTTCAAAAGCGACGCGCTTGTTGCCGTTTTTGTCCTCGTAATGTCTCGTCTGCAACGCTCCATCAAGCGCAATCATTTGCCCTTTTCCGAAGTATTTGCTGATAAACTCGGCTGTTTTCCTCCACGCCTGACACGGAATGAAGTCAACAGGGCGTGATCCGTCGTTCCCGGAATACGGACGATCTACTGCGATAGAAAAAGACGTGACCGATGTTCCGTTGCTTGTGGTTTTGAGCTCGGGGGCTGCTGTAAGCCTACCCATTAAACAAATTTTATTCATGAAAAAATCCTCCTTGGAGCTGCCTGCCATATAGGTTCAGGGCTTACGCTCATGATTTTTTGTATATGAAAAAAACGCCACACAAAAAGTGCAGCGTTTCTCACCAAAACAAAAAAAGGACAGAATTATTTCAATTTAAATTCTGTCCTTTATTTTAAAATTTATTAAGCGAGGAGTAGGCATACCTCTCCCCTATGTAAAGCTCATCGAGCCGCCTCCGCTTAAAAAGCCGAGGAAAGCATTGCTCATTCTAAATGAAGAGCAACGGCGGCGATGCCCTAAAATGCATCGCAAAAGTAGAAACTTATCCTACATTTTTATTTTACAACTGCTATTGAGATATGTCAAGAGTGAATACAAATTTTCTTTACCGTTTGAGGGCTATCGTCATAAGATTATGCGACAACCCTCTTTTTTCGGGATCACTCTGCACTAAGAGCAATTTTTGTTTCGCTTACCACCTCGTTCTCCTCGTTCTTTCCTATGAACGTCGTTATATTGATTGAATTTATTTCTCTCCCGTCCGCTAAAATCACCTTGGAGCTTCCGTCATAGCTTTTAAGACAGCTTGTCAGTTCTTTTAAAGTCATTTTATCACCCCCTTTCCGTTGTGACACACCCCACGGCTTAAGTCGGGGGCTTCTTGCTTCAACGACTGTTGCCTATATATAGGTCTTACATGATCTCCACAAGCGTTAGGTTCGGGCGTGTCCCGCCCTACCATATGCGCCTTATATCCTCACACCTAAAGGGAGAAGATTTACGGCACATTTGATATAAGGTGCAGTAAATTATCAATTATCCCGTTCCAAACTCCAATCAGAGCGTTTCTGGTATCAGGATATATCAGACATATCAGCCCAATCGCTGCCAAAATCACAAGAACGGCCGAAACGACTATTCTCAAAGCCGTAAACATTCCACGCAGGAGAAATTTAAAGGTATTGTTTTTCTCCACGATGTAGACTCCTTCATCGGCGACGTTATGTTTTTGCCTCAAATCTTGCTGTTGTTTATTTTCCTGCGCTGTTTCCTTGTATTTTCTTACAAGCGATTGTTTTCCGTCACTCATTATCCGTCACACCTTTATCCCGTTTTTTCTTTTTTCTGCCAAACAGACCTTTCTTTTTCTTTTCGGTATCTTCCGTTGCGGCTTTTTTCGTTTGCTCAAATTGGATTATTTTGGGATACGCATTTTCACCAGAGTATGAGTACGGATTTGGAGTATATGGTGCAAAATACGTTTTATCGCTCCTGTCATCCATCATCTCTAAAACATCTTCCTCCTCGTTTTTAGGGATAAAGGAAAAAATATACACCACATTGCGCGGATATAGCTTTTCTATGCATTGGTCGAACGCTTTAAGCTCAGACGGCGATGCTCCGTGTACTGTGATTTTTATGTCTTTTTCGTAAAACGGTATTTCCTGAAAATCATCGTCTTGCATTGAACCAAAATCAAAAACGAGATACTCATATCCCATTTGATATATATTTTCTATCTGCGAGAGATCAAAAAACATATCAATATCGCGCACTACGACCCAGCCAAGAGCTTCATTTTCAATCCTTGCTCCGCTTTGCGTATTAAGAAGATCGCCAACATAGCCGCTGTTGTTTGCTTCTATATATGCGGTCTTCTTGCCGTTCATTTGTAAAAACTTTACTATTTGTATCGCTTGCGTGGTCGTTCCTATCCTGTCAACGCTTCCGGCAACCGCTATCGTCTTTCGGGCAATGTTAATATCCCGAAGCGGCTTGTGATTTATAATATCCCGTCTTCCGTTTGTTTGAGTTGCAATCATCTCTACATTGCTTTCACCCTTAAACAAATATTGCAATTCCTTGCGCAGTTCTCCTACATACAAGGAATTACATATATTCTTTACTCCTGCGGCAATACATGACGTAACCGCTACGCTGCCGTTCGGTATTCCCTGCGCAACTATACCGACAGCAGCGGAGCTTCCCGTTATTATCTGCTTAATGGTAAACTCAAGATCCGGACCACTTATGTAAAGCTCTGATATGTCGATAATTATATAGTCATAAGAATCCCTAAGCGCATTATCGAGCATCTCATTAGATGAAACAACAAAACCCGAATATTCAATATCATATCCGAATTCTGCGGCTACATCCGCAACCCAATACCCGTTATCTGCTGTGCCTATAAACAAAACTTTTTTCACAACAATATCCTCCTATATTTTAGTCTTTACTGTTTTTGCTTGTCTTGCTTTTTAGAGCGTCCGCTTCTTTTAGCTTTTGAAGCTCCCTTTTCTGTGTTTCAGTCAAGTGCAAGCCCCTCGCTACAAACTTCCCGTATGTAAGATGTTCGCCTGTTCTTTCGTTATATTTCTCAATCATCGAAACGATTTCTTCAATCGTCGGATACCCTATTTCCTCTCTAAGCATTTGTGTACTTAACATTTTAATTTCCCCTTTCTTATCAATAGCTGTTTTCCGTTTCAGGTTCCGTTTCCGAAATTTTGATATTACCGTTTGTAATTTCTTCGATTTTTATATTAATATCCCTGATCTTAACCTCTGTACTTTTTATTTCAGTTTCAATTTCGATGTTTTCACTGAGTATATCGTCTTTTTGCTCCTGATATCTTGAAATCTGATCCCGAATACTTTTAACTCCGTCTGCCGTTTCATATATAATGTCCTTATTCAATCCTTCTATCGAAGAATCAATTTCCAAAATTCTCTTTTTGTTGGTATTAATGCTTTCATTTAAATCTTCGATTTGACCCAAGAGGTTATCAATATCTTTATCGAGTATGCGCAGCATAATATCCTTAATGTTGCCGTCGGCAAGCTCGTCCACAACACTCACTTCTTCAAAATTTGTATATAAGCTCGCGTCCGCGTTTTTCTCCTGATTTTCTTCATCAGGATTTTCCGGTTCCTCCAAGCTCTCCGGCTTTGCCTCTATTCTCAAAACGACCTCTTTGAAATTATTATCGACTTCATCAATGACTAAAAGCTGATACGTTTCAGATGTATATTTTTCACTAACATTAAGCTCTTTTACGCTATTGTTTTTGCTTCTTTCAGCCGCCGTGTATGAATATTCCAACTTTCCCGAGCTTGATACACCTGAATAATTCAATATCACTGACATTCGCCCTTCGCTTGCGCAATAATCCCACGATTTAATACTCACATTTTTTGAAAAACCAAGGTCAACATTTTCATTCAGGTCTGTAAATAAAAGTCTTTCGACATTGACTTCCGGAAAAAATATCGCAGAAATCGCAAAGAACAAATATCCGCCGACAATTACACCCAAAAGCACATACGCAAATATACTCTTAGGCATTTTATACTTAAAGTAATATTTTAGCTTGTTTATTTTACTCTCCATTAAAATCACTCCTTTGCTGCTTTTTATTTTTCGCAAGCTTATTCAAAAAATAGAGCACTCAAGTTTTCACCTGAGTGCTTTAATAGTAATATGTTATATTCTCGGCTAAAGCCGATGGAAACGCCCGATTCATAGGGCGTTGTCCAACGCAACGGACCTTTATTTATCCACCGGTATTGGGTTCAGACGTGTTCTCCACATGCCCCATCGAATTGAATGTCTTTTGCATACGAATACGATATTATCTCACCATTCTTTGTCTCTTTATATCCTTTTTCCTGATGTGAGTAATTTGAAATATCTACCGAACCAAACGTAAAAAATTTTTCATGCACCTCTTTTAAAACAGCAATCTCTTCATCGGTGAGAATTTCATACTGCATTTCTACATCCGGAATCACCTGATGTTTCTCATAACCACAATCATATGAAATATCCAAATGGATAATACCATCGGCGGCCATTGCGCCTAACAATATATCAAAATTTTCGGGAACAGGGCCATAAGGAAAGTGCACATATTTAGATCCCGAAATAGATATACCGTTTTTTTTGAAAAAAATCATATCAGAATAGTTTAATAATTTCATAAGTTTCGTTTTTAATAATTCGTGATTATTATAAGCAAAAAACAAAACCATTGAACAAAACTTCTCATAATCAAATTTTTTAAATCCATTTTCTTCACACGGTTCACTTGTAAAATAGCGGGTAAGCAGTCTGTTGTTTTTTTTACTTTTACCTTCGCTTTCAAGTTTATCAACAGCCTTAAGCAGTTTGTTTTGCTGTCGCAAGGAAAGCGAAACCTCGTTGTCGGCAAGATAGCGCCTCATATTTTCAGGTTCGCGCAAAAACAAAAGTAAACTGTTATGAACCCTGTCTTGAAGTGATCCGTTTTCGTACCGACTTATGGTTTTATCACCCCACTGCAAAAGCTTGGCAAAGCTTCTCTGGCTAAGTTCGTACTGCTCTCGAATACTTTTTATTTCCTCCGGCATTAGCAGCTTATGGCGACGGCGATATTTTTCGTAAACTTCAAGTATGGTAGCATTGTCAAGCTCTTCGCAAAACAATTCCTCGCCACAATCGCTGCACACCAAAACTTTTGCTTCAACCTCAACAGTATCCGAAAAAACAGTATATTCCTCGCTTTTAGTAACAATTTTTGTTTCAACTTCTTTTTCACAATTATCACAATATTTTCTCATAAACACTCACCCTCTAATTTCAGCATAACAGTCCTCGTGAAACCCAAGACATTTTAAAACATTTTTTCCTCCTTGCTGTATTATCTTTAATTTTATGTAGAATTTTTTACCGTTAATCATTTTCTTAAATTCCCAAATTTCACCAGAACGATTATTATCAAGATCTTTTTTGGGACCTTTATAATAGTCTCCAACCGTGAGCCCAAAAATTTCTTCTTTCACATCGTTTATTGTGAGTCCGCAACGCGTCAATGATTGTATGTTTTTTCTTCTTGGAACAAAATCAAAATTTCCTGCGCTTAGTAGTTTTTTCACTTCGATAATATAATCCCTTATTTTTAACTTTTCCCTCTGTGTTATCATTACAAATTCCTTTCCGGAAATTTTTGCTTCCGTGACTAAAAAGGACAAACGTTTACACATTTATTATAGCACAAAAGAAAAAGATGTCAATGAAAACGCGGTCATATGACCTTGTTTTTTTACATTATTGCTTCTGCGATTTTCCAAATCGGCATTGTCTGTAGATAGACTCTTCCCGGACCGCTTATTTTCGTGTTAAAAAATCCCTCGTCACCAAGAAGCTTATTTTTCACACCGCTTATCATTTTGGCGGACAGAGTACAAGTTCCGGACATAGCCGCCACATGACCCGTATCGACCAATATGCTTTGATTTTCCGCAAGCTCGTATTCTATAACGCTGCCGTCAAATTCCGCAAAAACAACTCCGTCCCCGTAAATTCTCTGCATTATGAATCCTTCCCCGCCAAACAAACCGCCGGAGAGTTTTTTCTGGAAATATATTGACATTTTGACGCCTCTGGAAGACGCGAGAAAACCTCGTTTTTGCAATATCATCTCATTGCCCTTGCTTATCTGAAACGCGCGTATTTCCCCCGGAAAAGAAGAAGCGAAGGCTACAACGCCCTCGCCTTTTGTGCAGACATAGTTGTTTTGGAAAAATTTCTCTCCGGCAAATCCGCGCTTTATTCCGCGAAAAATACCATTTGAATTTGTTTCCATTTTAATGTTCGGCGACATCCAACTCATACCGCCATTTTGGGTGATAACCCCCTCTCCCTCTCTGATATAACATTCTACGGCAGGAAAGGGCGTGCCAACTATTTTGTAATTCAAAAAAAATCACCTCTTTTACGTTGTCGTCACATCAACAAGATCATCGACTTTCCACTCTCCGTCATCCATTGCCAATGTAAACGCCTGAAAGAATTGATTTTCAACCGGCTCGTCAAATAACGGACAGTTAATTTTTGTCGTATACATAACAGCCACCTTTGGTTCATCGGTGTTAATATCCGCATAATACACCGCTTTGATTGTGTATGCTCCGGTTTCACCTTTCATCATTATAAAAGCCGACGTTCCCACATCTTCGGGTCTTAACTTTTTATAATATCTCGGAGTGACTGTGCTCTTGAATACATTTTCCCTCTCTTCGGTCGTTGTATTGCTTTCGTCATAGTTATAGCTCGCGTCAATGAATTTGATTGCGGCAGTTTTCAGATCTATTTCAAGATTTTCGTTGTCGGTTTGATTTTGTAACATTGATTTAAGTTTTTTGTTTTCGTCAATCAGGCTATTGACGTCGATAGTTGTTTCAGTTGTTTTCTCTGTATTTGGATCGGTTATATCCGTCGTTTCATTTTTACTTTCTTGTTCCTCCTCTTTTACTTCCGCAGCTGTAACATTTTCGATTATATCCGCGCGACCGACTTCTTTCGTTAAATAATCGCACCGTATCGCTAAAGCGATAACCGCAAGCAAAAGCACAAAGGAAATTGCCAGTAACCATTTTCGCTCTGCAATGTAATTTATGATTTTCTTTTTCATTGTATTCAGCAGGGCGCTCTAAAACGCCCTGCCGATAACTCCTTTCTAATAATATATAAACGGACTGTGCGTATTTTTTTTACGCGCAGTCCGTTTTGCTTTGTAGGTGTTTTATACATCAATCCTCAAGCGCCGCCTTTAACTCTTCCATGCTGTCGTATCCCTTAACGTCAGAATCACGAGATATTTTTTTTGCTTCAGCCATTGCTCGTAGAGTCTTGTCACTATATTGGGGAACCTCCACCGCGAAAGGTAAACCTCCGCGAAGAACACACTGATGCAGAAACAAATTTACAGCACTTGACATATCTAAACCAAGGTTTGCAAACAGCTCCGTCGCCTTACGCTTAATATCCGCGTCAATACGAATCTGAGTAGGAGTTGTAGCCATACGATCATCTCCTTTCGATTGCGCTTATATTATATGCGTTTTCGGTTTACGTTGTCAAGCGTATTGAAAAGTTTTTACCCTTTCGGATATATAAACCCATAAAATGTTGTGCTATAACCCCAATTTCCCGATTTATTTGCGGTTGCGGTTTTGAAGAAATAGCTGTTATATCCTGATTGCGACAAAAATATTGAACCGTCCGAGTTCACCCTTTCAACAAATGCCACATGACCGTCCCAAACCGCGATTGAACCGGCTTTAGGAGTTTGACCCTTATTGCCGTTCCATTTTGCGTACCATCCTCCTGCATCACAGGTTGGAAGTTTATTAGCGACGCTTCGTCCGTAAACCTCACAAGCTCTACCCCAACAATACGCAGTACAATTACCTTTATTGCTCCCGCGCCCATGAATCTGAGGATACAAAGAATATTCTCCCCCGAACGGAGAATATCCCCCGTGAGATGTTGGCATATAATTTTTATTGCCATATTCCGGCGCGGTAGTTCTAACATCGTTTACACCGCCTGCCTGAGCTCCGCTTCCTCCTCCAGTCGGCAGCTTTACATAGCCGTCTATATCTCCGCTTGAGAAATAATGCTTATTGTGCTGCACCGACGAGCCTTTGTAGTATGGATTTGTATTTGAACTGCCGGAATTGCCCTCGGCACAGACAATATAATCTCCCTGAACCTCAATGACAACTCCCGTATGCGAACCGGCGTTAAAAATCGCGGCGTATCCTACCTTTGCATTTTTCCTGTTGCTTTCCCATATTCCGGCTTTCTTTGCTGCGCTTTCCCACGAAGCACAACCGGCAGCCCACGAAAAATCAGACGGTTTGTATCCTGCCTGTTCAATACACCAACCTACAAATATGGAACACCAATCAGCTCCCGTAGGTCCGCCTATCATATCTACCCACGCTTGACATCCGGACCAATATTTCTGTCCCTTTGTTCCTATCGCTTCATTCGCGGCTACTTCTGCTATTGAACTGCCGTTGCCTGAAATAATACCATATTCAAAATTTTTCCATTTTTGAATCAGTATTTGTTCCGCGCTTTCTTTATCCTGAACATTGCTGTTGCCGTCAAGAGCATACCACATATTATCCACTATGCGCTTGTAATTCCTTTCGCAATTTGCATTGGGAGTTGAATTTTTTTCTTTTTTATCATCGTCGCTGTTTGAGTTAGGGTTTTGTTGCTTCATATATGTATCGGTTACAAGTAAAGCCATATCTCTACCGTTTTTAATTGACGATGGAAATAGATTCCCCCCTTCATCATATAAAAATAATGAAATAACATCATCCCAAACATCTATTACATACGAGCAGGTTTTTTTAGAATTTTTAGCTGTTTCCCATTCCGCCGCGCAATTATCCCACAATGTTTTTTTGTCAGTGTTACCTTCGATATTTCCGCCGTTATCATCAAGATAATTCGACGTATAAGCGTAAAATACCGCGTAAAGCAAATTGAGATCAAGCTTTCCGTATTCTTCTCGCTTATTAATTACAATGAGTTTGCTGTCATCAACGCTTTTTACTTTATAATTTCCGTCAAGCGTTACCTTATGCAGCTTATAATCATCTTTAGCAGCTCCGAGAAATTCCGAATAGTATGCTTTAACAATCTCAAGATCAGGATCTACTTCGACCGCTGCTTTGCTTTGTCCCTGACCCAAAGCGGTTACTATCACAATTATGATTATAAGAGCGCCGCCAAGAATAGCCAATCCTCCGATCCCTAAAGAGGATATCACCCCTACTCCTATCTTGATTGCTTTGGCGGTGCCTTTAGCCGCCTTTACACCGCCCTTCACCACCCTCGCCGTACCCTTAACGGTGCTTTTTCCAAGCCTCAAACCATTAGCCGCTGTGTGCGCTGCATCCGAAACTCCGGAAACTTCTGAACTCAAGCTGTCGTCTAATTCGGCCATAAATCATACGCCTCCTTTAAACATTTCAAGCTCTTCATCGGTACACTCAACGTGAAATTTTATATTTTTGTCGCCGTTTATGGAAAGTATGCATTCGCCCTTTTCCAAATTAGGTATGGACTCGATTTCGCTTTCGGTAATTGACGCTCCGAATACATTATTAAGCAGCGAAACCGCGTTCATATCCTGCTTGAAAATAAACTTATATTGTGAAAAATCAAAAAGATTTTTTATTTTGTCAATATTATTGACGGTTGACGTTTCGGGAACATAATCACGAATAGATTGAGTGGCCAAGCCTATACCGGCAAAAAACTTTCTTCCCTCTCTTGCATACACATTCAGCGCGTCTACGGCATACGGTTTATTTGCGTTAATCGAATATGCCGCTTCATCTATTACGAGAAAAAATCTCCGAATATCTTTAAAATCTATTTTTCCGTCTTCGTAATCTCTTTTTGACTCAGAGCCTATCTTTACGGCGTTCGCCCAAGACAGCGACAACGCTTGGAACAACTGAACGTCGAAAATTTCACTTTTAAGATTAGCTACGTCCTTTATATCGTACACTATGAACTGAGCGTTAATTATATCTTTCAGCGACGAATATCCGTTAAATAGGCCTCCGTATGTCGCTATAAGATTTTTGAACACTCTCTCGATATTATTTATATATCTGATATTTTCAGCGTCGGTTTCTGTGTTTTTTCTTGATTTTATTATCTCCACAAAATCGCTGCAAATCGGATACGCTTCTACCGGAAGATCTGCTATCTTTACATCATCAATATCGGCAATGTTTTCCGGAATTATTTTAAACGCCTTATACATATCGTCTACAAGCTCCTGAAATACCAATCCTTCCTCGTGCGACGACTCGGGAGCCAAAAACTTATACATTGAAGCAAGCCTTGACATATTCATAGCATAGGATATTCTGTTTGTTTCTCCTGCGGCATTGATTTGAAACAGGTTTATTATGCCGCTTGAACCATCAAGCGAAATTACATAACCGCCCAATCTCTTTGCCAGTTCTGCGTATTCTCCTGTTTTGTCGATAATGCGTATATAATCATTTCTTGCAAAACGGTCGCGCATGAGCATTTTCAGCAGCGTAGATTTACCCATTCCCATATTCCCGACAACGGCAAAATTATAATGCGTTCTCGAACTGCTGATTTCCGCCGCGTCAAAACGCACAACTCCGTTTGCTCCGTCAGCAACCGTCATACCAATCGGCGAGCCGTACTTATCATCAAGAGATGTAAAATGAAACGGATAACCGCCCGCAAGAGTAACCGAGGTTACAGGCTGTCCATCTTGCTTAAACTGCGAGTAATTGTCCTGCTGTGATTTTGAAAGAAACAAGCTGCTCCACTCGTGATACGTTTCTCCTATCTGTACCGAGCAGCGGTAATCGTTATTATCAAGATACTTCTTTATCTTGTCGATTACCTCGCTTAATTCTTCTTTTGTTTTTGCAGAAAGAAAAACGTGGCAGTTTATTCTTTTTATGACCTCGCCCATATTTGCAACCTCAATATAAAGCTCGTTTATTTCTTGCTTTTTTATTTGTGCGTCTATTGCATCGGCGGTGTTTTTAGCTGTTCCTACACGCGACCCGTACTCCGACATTGACCTTTTTATGTTTCGTTTTACTTCTTCAATATTATCGGTCGTAATATCAATAGTACACACCGCGCCTTGTATGTTCATTATGTACGTCAACCAGTGTCTGTCTACTCCCGTATCGGGATATTTGTAGATATACAGTACCGCTTGATAGCCGTCGCCGGTCGAAATTATTTTTTCGTCCTTAAAGGATATTCCTCCTACGGGTTGTATTGCCGAAATTAAATATGGGTCGTATCCTATCTTTTTTATCTTTTCATCACCGTCCGGGTGAACGGCATATTTGACTGCGTTATCATTGTTAATAATCAATGTGTTTGGATTAAAAAGCTTTTCAAAAACTTGTACCTTCTTGCTTACGCTTATTTCATCCACAAGATCGCCGAGAGACGCCGTTATGCTGTTTTTGCGTTCATATAAAGCGTTTATATCATCAGCATAATAAAAGAGGTAGTATTCTCTGTCGGTTTCCTCTTTTTCCAACATTTCAAGACGTGCAAGCTTTTCTTCAAGAATGTTGATCTGTTCGCGGTTATCGGTTTTATTTATTTTTTCGCGGAAATACATTTGCTGACTTTTTGTATTGCAGGGAAAATTCATACCGACTATTTTAATTTCATAAGAATATGTCTTATAGAATTTCTGCCACCTATACATATCTCCGGCGATTTCATCCTGAGCCAATGCACTCAGATTTTTACAACGTATGCGAAGAATATCAACAAACGTATCGTCGATAAACTCAAATCCCGAGCCTCGATGATTCAGCCTTTTGAACGGCAATATTTCCGGTACATACTCTGCCTTTTTTTCTTTGATTTTTGCGTTTTTGAAGTCGCTCTTTTTTGTGTTACCTTTCTTACTTTTACTTTCATTGTTTTTGTCCCTTCCTTTCATTGTTTCTATCCCTTTCTTTCGTTGTTTCTATCCATTTCTTTTAGCGACGTGACACGCCCCACGGCTAAAGCCGGGGACTTCTTGCTTCAACGACCGTCGCCTATATACAGGTCTTACATGATCTCCTCAAGCGTTAGGTTCGGGCGTGCCCCGCCCTACTGTGTGTGTAAAATGAAAAATCCCCCGTTTGGTAACGAGGGATTTCGTTTGGTAACGAGGGATTTTTTTATTATTTGTTATTTATTATTTTTCGTTTTTCTCGCCTTTATCATAACTATACCCGCGCCGACGGCGGCAACGGCAGAGGCCGCATATATAGGCAACGCCAAATCTCCCGTCTTAGCTGTACCCTTAGTGCCGCCGGTTATATCTCCGTATGTTTTCTTAGGTTCTTCGGTAGGAGTAGTTGTTATTACCGTCGCGCTCTCGGGTTCGGTGGGCGGCAAAAGCACCACCTTTGGAGAAGCGTCAAGCTCATACTGCCATTGTGAGCCGTCATAAGAATAAGGCAGGGTTATAAGAAAATCTCCTGCCGGTTCAGCAACGGTTTCGGGAATAGCCGTACACCTAACAAGGTATATTCCTTGTTGCTCCGGCGATAATGTCACGCTCGACTTACCTTCTTCGTCGGTTGGAGGCAAGGATATACCTTCTCCAAGTTTTGATACGTCTACGTCCTCAATCTTTGGAACGACGTCAAGCTCAGTCGAAACGAGGTATATGGTATATTCAACCCCGGCAATAGGAGTGTACTCCGCATCGGTCGCGCTCATATTAAGCGTAACCGATCTCGTCTTGTCTATCTGCCATACGGGAACAGTTTCGCTTATCGTCGGTTCGACCGTCGCATCATCTGTATTGATCGAGGAATTATCTGCCGCAAATACATTTACAGCGTTCATTGTCATAAGGCAAGCGACTGCCAAAGCAGCCGCCGCCCTTTTAAAAATCAATCTTTTCACGATAAATCAGACCTCACTTTTCCCTTTATTCGATTTTCTGTTTATCAGGAAAACAGCTCCGGCAGCAATAAGCGCCAAACCTATTATTCCGAAAATCGTATTTCCTATTCCGCCTGTTTCCGGCATTTCTGGTATATCCACATTTTCTATTTGCGCAATACCTTCGTCGTCAAGATCAAGCGGTTTACCGTTCACACTGAGAAGCGTTCCGTCTTTTGTAAGTTCAGCCTTGATAACCTTTGTCAGAAGTTGCTTGCCGTTAAGTGTTGCCGTTTCTTTTATCCAATAAGTTCCGTAAAGTAAATCGTCAAATTTAGCCAGTCCGTCCTCGTCGGTTTTAACGTCTTTAAACGATACGTCTTCACCGAGATTAGTTCCGTTTTCATTGTCAAACGTATCATAACAATTCTCAGCAAGGTTTTTGCACGCTTCGTCCTTATACAAGCTAAACGAAACACCCTCAATCGGGCTTCCGGTTTCATCAATCTTTTTTAGCTCAATATCGCCGTGTCCCAAGAGATCAACCGTTTGCTCGGAATCCTCCAAGTCGGTATGGATTGCAATGTCCGTCCCTTGATAGTTCAGTGTTTCAAACGCAACGGTCGTTACATTGCCAAGCGTTAACGCGTCAAAGGTAAAGTCCAAATAAACGGTCTCGTCGTTTCCTCTTGCCGTAAAGCTGACCGTTACCGTTTTCTTATCCTCTGAAACATCTGCGCCAAGCTGCTTCATTACATTGCCGAGCTCTTGACCTGATACAGATTCGGACCAATATGCTTCAGCCTCAATGACGTCAATGGGTTCTCCCGTTTCTTTATTGATGAGCTGACCCTTGAGCTTGTAATTCCGACCTTCGATCAGACCGCTGAGATCGACTTTATCTGTAACGACAGAAGTCGTTTCGGAAATTCCCGAATGGAGGTTTGTCGATTTATCTACTGCGGTAGTTTCCACATTTGGATTGAGAATAGTTACGGCCTGTTCCGTATCCTCCAAATCCTTGTGTTCGGCTATTACCTTGCCTTTATATTTGAGTGTTTCAAAAACAACTAAGTCTTGCCCTGCGTACTTTGAAGCGTCAAAGTCAAAGGCCATATTAAACCCCACATCTCCCTTTCGAGCGGTGAAGGTTTCCTCACCTGTCGATATTACATTTCCGTTCGATTTTTCTACGAGCTGACCTTCTACGGTATACTCCTGTCCTGAAATAAGTCCGGTAAGCTGTACATTGTCGATTATCGACAAGCTCTCTAACGCATAAGCATAATGCGTTCTTGTCAAAGAGTCGGTCGCGGTAGTCTTTACACTCGGCGAAACAAATTCAACCTGTTGCCTTTGGTCGTCCTTGTCCTTGTGTGTTGCAACAACTACATCGTTGCATATAAGCTCCTCATAAACCGTTATCTTTTTACCCTTGAGCTCGGAGGAATCGACGGTAATTTCAGTCTCAACTGTTCCGCTGTCGCTATTGGGAGTAAAGCTTTTCGTTGCAGGAGTTCCTATTTCCTTGCCGGTCTCACTGTCAGCAACGGTAGTTTTTAATGTGTAGTTCACATTGGCGATAACATTTGAATACTCAACGCTATCCAGTATTGTGGTCTTGCTATTCGCATATCCCACTTGAAGAGTCGTCTCCTTGTCTATAGCAGAAGTAACAAGATTAGGCTTTATAAAGGTCACGGTTTGCCCCGCGTCTTCAATATTTTTGTGCTCGACCATGGTTTCGTTGTTATATTTCAGAGTTTCAAATACAACTACGCTCTTTCCCGACAAAGCGGAAGCATCAAGCGTAAATGTTACTGTGGTTTCACCATTATCAGCAATCGGAGTAAAGGTTTTAACCGCTGTTACTTTCTCACCGTTAATTAACAGCTCTTTACCTGTCGCCTTGTCCATTAAAACACCTTCAAGAGTGTACTCTTTATCAGGTGTTAAGCCCTCATATGTTACTGTATCTGTAATCTGCGATTTATCGACCGCAAACGCTTGATGAGCATTTGTCAGCGCGCTGAGAGCCGTTGTGCCAATTCTTACAGGTTTATTTGTTATTCTCGGCAGCTCGGTATCATCTTCCGACGAGTCTAAACGCAGGCTCACTGTATCGGTTATCTCTTCATAGCCCTCGGCTGTCGGCTTGTAAAGCTTTACATTGCCCTCGGTATCTATTACCGCTTTGATTGCATATTCGAGCGGCTGATATTCGTCGAGAGGCGTCGTTTCGCGCAAGTAATAAACCGTAAAAATCCTTTGCCGGGGTCTTGCAGCTCTCGTCGGTATATAGAGTGAACCCAACTCCCTTAAGTAACATGTTATGTGATCCAATTTGTCAAGCACATACCCTTGAGGGGCTGTGAGCTCTTTAATGTAATATGTGCCCTTTGGTATGGGAATTGAGTCGCCATACGCTTTCTTTTTGTCGCTTTGCTCCTTGAGCGTTATGGTTACGTTCTCGCCCTTGTATTCATACGGCTTTGTGCCCTTAGAGTCGGTGAACACGCCGTAAACCGCGCCGTCCAAGCTGTAACAGGAATTACCTTCTGTAAGCTCGGGATTCGCCGATGTTTTCCAAACGCGTATCACTATGCTTGAGTCCTTTGCGCTGACGGGTACGGTATATTCTCTCGGAACATTCTTAAAGCCCGAAACCGTAACCTGTCCGCAGGAAAGCTGTGTAGAGGAAAAGACCTTCATATCGCTTGCTTTTCCTGCATCCATAACCCTTTTTGTCACCTTGAGCTTAACATTTTTTATGTTCGCTTTATCGGACGTAAGAGTTAGCGTTACCTTTCCATCTCCGTTGGTAGTGGTAAGCTTCACGCCGTCCGCATTTTCCAATGAAAAGTCGTAGGAAACTCCGTTTACTCGATTAACGGTTTTTGTCCATGTATATTTTTGCGTTGCGGCGTCCCACTTTAAGGTTATGCCGGCTGTTAATGCCTTTGCCATACCATCGTTAGCTTCGCCGCCCATAACCTTCATTCGGTTAACGGTTCTGTCATAGGCGGATTGGAAATCTTCCGTCGTACAATAGCTTGAATATGGCGATACAGCGTCGCGGTAGCTTCCTTTTACATCATATGGATATGTGTACGACCTTACCCCGCCGAGAATTTCCCAAACAATAATCTGAGAAGCGAGGTGATACGGATTTGATTGGTTCTGTCCGTATCCGCAGGAAATAGCCAGAGAAATAGCCGCGCCCGCGCCGCTTCCGTTGAGCGCGTTAACATAATTTTTCGCGTCGCTTTGCGCACTATTCATATCGGAAGTCCAAGCCCCGTTGGAGCCGCCGGTCGAGGGCAGATCAATACAGAATCCGACGTAATCCTTGCCGCCGACAGTTACTTTGTAGCTGTTGATGGCTCTGCCGCTGAAAATTCCCAAAAATGTCGAATTAAGGCTTGCCGGAGTAACAATAGGAGTATAAGTTCTGGCTGCATTAAATGTTCCTATTGCAGTATGGTCGTCCGTTCCGCCCGATACGGTAACGTCGGAGGACAACTCGTTTTTTGCCGCTGTTGCCGCGCTTGCCGATATACCGCCGACTCCGGCAAAGGTTGATACAAGAGTCAACACGGAGAGCAATACGGCGGTTAATCTTCGCGGCGTTTTTCTGTGTGAAGTAAATCTTTTTAACTTCAATTTTTTTCATTCCTTTCAAAATATTTAGTTTTGTGTTTTTTGGACTTTCATCCGTTTCTTTATGGTTGGGGATAAAGTCGCGGATGAAAGCGCGGGCAAACACCGGCACATCTATGTCAAAGGCAAGCAAAAAAGCTGCCTATATTTGATTGGTTAGTTTTTGCAGAAATCGGTCTGCCGCCGTGAATCGCAAACGGGCGGAGATCGTATAACCTTGATCATAAAAATTCCCCTTTCAATGTGTTTTTGGACATAAGAAAGAGCGGAAGCTTTACGTTTTCCGCTCTCGATATTCTTATTTGATTGTTTGGGTGAAAAGCGGAACCGGTTCCGCTTTTGATTTCCGCCAGAAAAAGAAATTCGGGCATAAAAAAAGGACGAAACTCAAAGCTTCGTCCTTAAAATAATGTTGTTTAGTTTTACAAAATATGATATAATTCGTGTGTCGGGTTCCTCCCACAGAGAGGAGGTGAACCAGAGTGTCATACATACTATCGCTTATTAGTACTATCATTGCAGGAATTATAATTCATCTTATCTGCAAATGGATTGATAGGAAGTAGCCCGACAAATTTTAAACTGAAGCCCCCGGAGACGACACCTCCGGGGGCTTCGCTTGTATGAACCAGCGTCCATACTATCGCTTTGCGTTTTCGCACCTTTATTATATACCCCAAGTTTTATAATGTCAACATAATTTGTAAGGAAAAGACAGAGCCTTGAAACTCTGCCTTTCCCAAATTACAATATATGCAAAATATATAGAGTCGTACTTTAATTAATAGTAGCCCGCCTCTTTAACGAGAACTTTTTCTTTCCACGCCGGCTTTGCCTCTTTTATAACCTTAGTTTCGTAGTGTCCTTGCGCAGGGACCGTTACGGTTTTTACACCTGTTTGAATTTGTATCTTTTCGTTATGGAAACTTCCTCCGCCAGTGCCATTCAATAAGTGTTGTTTGATGTGTTCTCGTGCGTTTTCTGTTATATCAGCTCCACAGCTGTTACAAATCGTCCTGTATTTCCATTCATAAACAGGTTCTTCATAAGTGTAAGCTGCTTGATCTTCGACCCAAACCTGTTCGGTTACGGCAGGCTCGGCGGGATGCTCTATATATTCATAAACCGCCTCGTGCCATGTTTTCTGAGGCTCTGTGGGCTTGGATGTTGGAGGCTCGGTGGCTTTTGGCGTTGTAGGTTTCTCAACCGGCTTGCTCGGAGTGGATGAGCTGCTATTATTGTTGTTATTATTGCTCGTGCTTGGCTTTGAGCTTGTGTTCTTGCTGCTGCTATTGCCGGCTGTATTCTTATTTGATGTTGTGTTGCTGTTAGAATTGCTGCTTGTTGTATTTTTTATCTCCTGCGTGGAAACCTTGACGGTCTGTCCGTCTGAGGTCTTAACCTCAACGTTGCCGTTCTCGTCCACCTTGACCTTATTTCCGTTCTTATCAACGACGTTGCCTTTTGAGTCAACCTTTAAGCCCTTTTCCTCGATGGCTTTTTCTTCCTCGGTTTTTACTTTCTCTGTCGGCTTTTCGGTGGCTTTCTCAGTCGCTTTTTCCGTGACTTTCTCTGTTGCCTTCTCTGTGGTGCTTTCGCCAACGGCTGTTTTTACCGCTTCCGGCTCGTTGGCTGCGGAGGACTCTGAGGCGCTCGATGTGTTCTCCATGCCTGCCGACGGTGCGGAGCAGCAGCTTGCGGCGGTAACTGCGATTGACGCCAACATAGCGATTAAAATGACTTTTCTTAACATGGTAATACCTTCTTTCTTTTACTCAATTGTTTGTTTGTGTATATCCAATCCGCGTAGGCGGGAGTTGGCGGGATTCACGGTTGTTTTGTAACATTTTACTCATCGTCTAACATTGCATTAAGGTGGCGGCTATATCTTCTTGGGATTTTTATGTCGCACAAGTACCCAAAATCCGCAAGGAACTCCGATATAGCGCTTATACCATCCTTGTAAAATTGCTTAATTCTTTTTGACCTATACTTGATACCCTTGTAGCCGGGAGGACAAACAAAAGTCCAATCCGCACCTTCCTTGTCAAAAATGATCCTAAAGAATTGGTCGATTTCTGTTCCTTTATATCCAACTTTCATTAACAAAATACTATGTTCTACTCCGTCATCAAGATGACACACATAGGCTTTTGAGCCGTCAAAAGAAATAACAGCCATAAGCGGCTCATCTTTTTCCTTTGCGGTCGATACCGATGCATAGTCATTGAATTCAATTATTTCCATGTAATTGCCCATCCTTTCACTCAAATATTAGCATATCCAAATTTAAAAATCTATGTAAGTTTTGCACAAAAAACACAAGTTCAATTTTCGCAGTTTGCCGAGTAGTTAATTTGCGGCGCGGCGGCTCTCCGGCAGTCACCGAAGAGCCGCACACCAACAAACAAAAAGTATATGAAAGAAACTTGTACGCAAAAGAAAAGAGCAGAAGTTCAATTCACCTCTGCTCTCGTTTTCAAAATTTCTTGGTCTCGGCGTTGCTCCCTACGCGGAGTTGTCTACTGCCAAGAAATTACTCTTACTATATTTATTTTTTGCAAACAAAAAAGCCGACTTATTTTCAAGCCGACTCTTGTGCGTTATTTTTTTAGGAGCGAAAAAGTGTCTTCGCACACCTTTCACTATGAATATTATAACACGTTATTTTGGAAGTGCAATTACAACTTTTTGGACATTACCGTAAATATTCTGTGAACAAGTGGGTGTTTGGACACAAAATATTTACAAATAGAGCAAAAAAATCCCTCGCGCACACGGCGCAAGGGAACGGAATTCATGCTTTGTCTTTTTATTTTAAAACATTTGCCAATCATTCAGGCGAAAATGGTATTTTTCTTGTGTATATCCAATCCGCGTAGAGGGAGGGTGGTGCGTTAAATTGGTATTCCCATTTTAATCTTTTCCTTTTGAGCATCCGTCAAGATTGAATTGTGAAGCAATGCATAATTTTTTTGCAACAAACATAAAGATAATTTTCTATAATATTTATTTGGTGATACACTTTTGACTGAGGATACATTAATTTTTCCATTAAAAAACGAACAACTAACATAGCGGTTTCGCCCGTTTCCTGTTATCAGCAATTGATCTATAAGCAATTTACCCTTTGAAGAAGATATTAATGGCTCTATTTTTATACAATCCAAATAATCAATCAAGCTCTCAAAAGTTAAACACAGGAGAAAACCGTCGTATTCTCTATCCCGCACTTGACAAATTGCATACTTTTCCACAACGACTCCTCCTTTTCCGATTAATGTTCACATGCGACGCACCCCACGGCTAAAGTCTGGGGCTTCTTACCCGTTCAGGTTAAAACTACGAAACGTCAACAAAGAGCGTAAAATCTAAATTCTGTCAAGCAGTTCTTTTGGCTTTATCGCCGGAACACGACTGGATGTAAAATCTTTTATATTTCTTGTAATAATATAGTCAGCTTTGACTCTTAATGCACTTGCGCTTTGTAGCGCATCTTCAAAATCTAAAAAGTTCATTGCAAGCGCTCTTTTTATATCTTCGGATTTCAAGTCGGCTACAACAAAAATAAGCTGTAATTTTTCAATTACTTCCCTTGTCTTTTGTGCGTCCAGTTCTTTACGCATAATATATACAATGTTAAGAATCGTCAGCGCACTGATTACTCCGGTGATTTTATTTATTTCGCAATACCTCATAATCTTTACCGCATCCTCGTAAAACCCATTGCGTTTACACAGCACATCAAGAATAACATTTGTGTCAATCAGAACCTTCATATCTTTTTATCCTTTCCGCTTTCAACGCTTTCTCATCATAATCATTCTTCAACACTCCGATGAGAGAATCTGCTAAGAAGGAAACGCTTTTGTCGTGCGAAACGAGTCTTGCCACCTCTTTGCCATTACGCAAAATAATTATTTCTTCACCTGTTTGCACAAGTTGTAAATACTTTCCAAAGTTGTTCTGCAAATCCGTTGCGGTAACTGTCGTCATATTATCCCCTCCGAATATATTAGCTATATTTATTATAGCTAATTTTCGCTAATATGTCAATCAATTTAGACGTTATGACACTCCCCACAGTTAATGCCGAGAGATATTTCAAATTGGTATCCCCTTTGTGAACTACTCGGCAACAAGTTACCGAGCTTCTTGCTTCAATGGCCGTTGCCTATATTATAGGTCTTACACGACCTCCACAAGCGTAAGGTTCGGGCGTGTCCCGCCCTACCGTGTATTGATTATTAGACTGCTATCAGATACTGACGATAGCCCTCTACTTTAATATTAATAGCAGCATTTATATCTCTGTCGTGGTGAGCGCCGCAATGCGGGCAATCCCACTTGCGAATACTGTCGTTCACGAGAACCGAATTTAGAGGTGGGGGACTTTTTGCCTATTTAGATTAACGTCCGCGCCAACGTCTACGCCAGTCCACTATTAGGAGTACAAATAGTAAAATTAATAATACGGCAATTAATACTACATCAGTCCAAAAACTATTCATTGCAATTCTTTTATCACGTTCATCACGTTCATTTAGGACATTTTTTACCGCCTCCTCAATTGCCGCTGTATTGACATTTTCAATTTCGCTCTCTGTTAGAGAGTAAGTTGTGCTTTCCTCAGCATCTGCCTTTTTCTGTTCCTCAAGAACAGCTTTTACAATTTCTTGTATCGACGATGTATTGACGTTTTCGGTTTCACCACTGGTAGAGCCGCAGCCAACGGCTGTTATTGCCGTAACTATAACTATAGCAACCAACACGATTTTCTTTAGCATAACTATTACCTCGCTTTTATGTTTGTGTCGTTGATAAATCGCAAAAACCAAAATCCGGTCCACTTTTGTTACCCAAATACAACCATAATCGGAGCGCAAACTAAGAATATAGCAACGCAAACCAACAAAGCAATTGTTACTGCCGCTGAAGATTCTGAATTTTTTTCCCTTTTTTCTCGTTCTTGTTCATCAAGAGCATCTTTTACAGCCTCTTTAATTGCCGCTGTATTTATGTTTTCAGTTCCGCTCTCAGTTGAAGCGTATTTCTGTTCATTAAGGGCGTTTTTTACAGCTTCTTCAATTGCCGCTGTATTGACGTTTTCAGTTTCGCTCTCAGTTGAAGCGTATTTCTGTTCAGCAAGGGCATCTTTTACAGCCTCCTCAATTGCCGCTGTATTGACGTTTTCAGTTCCGCTCTCAGTTGAAGCGTATTTCCGTTCAGCAAGAGCGTTTTTTACTGCTTCTTCAATTGCCGCCGTATTGACGTTTTCACTTTTGCTCTTAGTGGAGCAACAGCCAACTGCCGTTATTGCCGTAATTATGATAATAACAACCAACATGATTTTCTTCATAATTGTCGTCCTTTCTTAATTGATTTATTTTTTTCAAAACCAGAACCGGTCTGTTTTAGTCACCTATTCAATAAAAATATTATTTTATTTGTTCTTGCGCTTCTTTGATTCTTTGTTTTGCAATTTCAAAGTAAGTATTATCAAGCTCTATACCGATGAAGTTTCTATTTGTATTCACACAGCCCACGCCAGTGCTGCCGCTTCCCATGCAATTATCTATTAGTGTAGGTTTTAATTCCGTGAACTACCCGCCACTTAAATAAACTCAGTCCAAGCATCTAAGAGTGCGCTACAGCGGTGAAAGGGTTTACATTTACATTCAGCGATATAACTGATATTGCCGATATCGTCCAACTTAACTGTTATTTCAAACCCTCCAAATTTATTTTTATTTATCGTTATGTATTTTTTGAAATTTCCATCTTCTTGTTTATTCATATATTTCTCAAGTTCGCTATGTTCATTTTCAGCATCGACAAATATTTTCAGAACATTGTTCTCAACATAGTCTGTATAATATATTTTTCCGGTAATTTCCAATAGCGTATCTTTGGTTGCAGAATTTATAACCGCAAGTCTATGAGCTTTTATCCTTTCTTTGTGTCCAAACAACCAGTCAACTCTGAAAGCTAAAAAAAGAAGAAACAAAGTTTCCACTGCACCAATCCCCATCGCTATAATATTTAACATAAAGAGTGTTTCAGTTACTGACATTTCGTTCATTGCATATTTCCTCCTTTATCGTCGTTCTACACTTCTTCAATCCTATAATCAATGTGCTTATTCAACCTAATAAAATAACTCTCGAATTTTCCGCTTTTGTTTTTTACGGTTACGTCAATAATACCGTCATCAATTTTGTCTATATTTATACGCCCTTTCCCTGTAATTTCAAACATGGTTTTTCCGTTAATTATATTAAATACCGTAAGCTTCCGAAAGCGCTTGAGGTCTTTAAGTGCCCTGATTAAGCCAACTATTAAAAAACGTGTAAGCCATATTAATGTTAAAAAACATATTAATATTGCAAAAACGAAAATAATGAACATAGAATTTACCCCCTTCATTCAGCCGCCCACGCCGAACGCTCACGTTCATTCGTTCGGCGGGCGCTGAAAAAAATAGTATGATTATCAGAATTCCGTTCTTCTCTCGACTTCAAGGATACGTCCGGTTAATCTGTTGCGATCCCTGTCGATCTTGTCAACCTGAAATTTTACATTGTCGCCGCGTCTTGGCGTTCGTCTGAGGAAATTAGCGTAGCAACACGCTGCGCAGCCGTTTGACAATGCTATTACGCATATGCCGCCATCAGTTACATAATTAACAATTCCGCGAACCACTGTACCTCTGGGATATTTTTCAAGCTTCTGAGCTATAATATCGCGGCGGTTTGCGGAATTGGCGGTAATAGCCTTAACGCTCATATTGCTATGCGTATCACAGAACGCTTTAAAGTTCGATGTATTGACGTCTTCTCTGCCTGTTATTTCGGTGACCGTTAATTCAATTCTCTCTCCTACGGAGAATTTATCGTGAAGGTCCGAAACAAAATCTGCCGTAAGCTCCGGCGGCGTAAGTTTGAACTCGCAGCCCAAAGCGGAAACTCGTATATCTCTGACATGTACTCGAATGACGTCGCCTGTGATTTTATCTCCGACTTGAACTGCGTTTGACGAGGTGATAAAGTAATATCTCTTCATTCGCATAAGAGCACGCTCTCTATCTCCGGCTACAGCGCCGTCTATCCCGCCGACGATTTCAAACTGTATGCGACTGCCCACCATTTCGGCAATCTGATTTTTGGCCCTGCGGTCAACCTCCGCCTGAATTATTGCTGAATTTACATCTCCTTGATGAGTATTGCGATAGCGGGCTGTTACCTGACTTTCGATATCTTCATAATTCAATCCCATTTTTCTTGCCGGGATTATTATCATGAGTCCCCGATAATTGACAAGCGCGTATGTGCCGTATTGCTGGTTTCTTATTGCCGCCTCGACCGTACCGCTTACTATCCTGTGATTTATTTGTGCGTCTCTCGCCATATTTTCGCCTCGGCTCAAGTCCGCTGCTCTTTTGCGTGTACCGTCCGGGTTATAAAACTCCAACACCTTAAACCTTATGGGAGTCGCCTGTGCATTCTCTTCTTTTTCGGGAGATTCTTCTCCGTCAAGCTTGATTGCTTCACTGTCTGACAGATCTTCGTTTCCGTCGTCGCCGCTGTTGTCCGCTGAAAGAGCTTCTTCGCTCTCGGTTTCTTTTGACTCATTTTCCTGTACCTCGTCTGTATTATCTTCTGTGTATTCTTCGGCGGAAACACTCTCCTCCGCTGCCGCCTCCGGCGGTAAATTTTCGTCTTCGCCGACATACCGGTCTGCGTATTCTGTTGCTTCGTCGGCTTGCACATTGTTCTCATCTGTATTTTCGTTTTGAGAGTCCTCAAAATTTTCCGTTGACATTTCCTCGTTTATTTCTGCATTCATTTCCTGTTCCTCCTGTATTTCTGTATTGTCATTGTTCTTTTTCCTTGGCATAGTTTATCTTCCTTTCTACTTTTGAGAATTATTTTGAGGCTGTCTTTATACAGCCATTTTCATTTATTGAACTGAGGGCAATACCTAAGTGCCATTGAATTTGCCATAGTTATACAGCTTGTGCCTACGCTTGACGTTATCACGCTTTTCTGCCACTCTGAGATTATATAGTGGTCTTTACACGCTTCGTATAATTGCTTTATTAACTCGGAGTTTTTAAGAGCGCCGCCATCCTTTTTCTTAAAGTCCTGTTTTGCATAATAGTTGAGGAATTTTAAGGTTTGGTATAGGTACTTTGACGTTGTTATAAATCTGATGCAGCACGGCTGATTTAAAGAAGCGAAAACCTTTATAGCTGATTGGAGTTCAAATATATATCTGTTCACTCTCGCAGCTCCACCGGATACATACTTGCCTTTGTCCTTGTATTCAATTACTGCGCCAAACCCGCAAGAGGCGGATTTTCCAAACATTGGATCACGCTCTGTGGTATACATAGTGACGGTAACCTTTTTCTTTACGTTCATGGTATCGCCTCCTCTTTTTACCGCTGACTGCGGGAATTATGTTTTTACTGGTTTTTCTGCTTTTGTTTGCTTCTCTCCTGCGCAGAAGCGATTGAATGGACGGCTCTTTGGCTTTGGACGAGTATGCTTTCACCTCAGCCCGACCTTCCACGCCGCAGCGACTCTGAGAGGCAACGCATATTTCATTGCGCAGGAGTAAAAACTTTGCGTTTTGGGCGCGGATGGTATATTTTAATTTTTTTATCGTGTTTGTGCGTGTGTTTCGGTCCAAGCCGTTTAAACAACTGCTCGGACTCGTTTAAAAAAGGGTGCACTTTCCCCGTAGCGTTAGCTTTTCTTACTTTTTCGAATTCATTGTCCTTACTCTTTACCCCTGTCAATACCAACAGCACCTTTCATCGTGTTTTTTCTTATGCTCATCACGACTTATAGCGCTGATACGCAATAGGTATTGACCGAATTCGATCTCCGCCAAATCCATAAGGTAAAGCCGCCAAGAAGATACCCTCCGTGACGTTTTAATGGTCGCCATCTCCATTGTCGGGGAAGGTGTGTATAATGAATTAAAGTCAACCTCCTCCGTACACTCTTCAACGCTGCTTCTCATCGGCGTGTAAAACCAACCCTGTTATCCGGCGGGTAACGCCTTGTTCGACAGCTATTAGCTACGGAGATAGTTTTTCACTGCCGAATTCGGCGCTGCAGCGGCACCTGTCCGCCCTTTATTAACTTGTTCTTCGCTGTTTATGTATTTTTTCCTTGTTTTTCGCCTTTCGTCTTTCCGCCCTTCCGTATTATTCAGGCGCACATTGCATTGTGCGAATACTCAACAGCGATTATTATGCTAAGAGATCTTATGAATTTTTTATTTTATCATTGGAATCACCTTTTTTATTCGTTATTTTTTCGCAGCTCTGCGTTTACACGGGCTTGCAACCGTTGACAATTTGTATCTGTCAGCCGCATTAACGGTGAGGGCTTATACCCTCACTTTGTGTTGTTGGCGGAAAATCCGAACGAAGAAAGTATCTCAGCCTGCATCTTTTCATTTTCCGAAATCGGTTTTTGAGATTTTTTTCTTTTCTTTGGCGGCTGATTGACCGCGTCTTCTTTCTCGGTGCTTTTTTCAGCCTTATCCTCTGCCGGTTTTGTATCGGTTTCATTAAAAGCCTTATTTACTTCTTCCACGAGCTTTTTCGCCTCTTTTTCGTCCGTCGCTTTTTTGGACTCTTTTTGACGTCGTGCAATAGACAGCGGCGTTATTCTTTTGCTTTCCGGCGTTTCCTCCTCGCCGTTTCTAACGTATAGGGGTATATGGGTAGTTACATTTTTTGCTTTTATCTGCGGGTAATCCGGGTGCTTTGTATAGTCATACTTTCTGCATTTGTAAATGTCCTTTCCTCTCACCTTTACCAATTCTTCAAATACATCAAGCTTGTTTAAGACCTCGCCCGGCGTATATACGTCCCTTTCGTTGGTCGAATTGCTGTCGTTGAACATTACCGACGACGCTACCTCCGTATTGTATCGGTATCCCTCCGATACTGTGGATATTGTCATCGTTCCGCACAGCTCCGAAATATATGTTGACGTTGTATTGTCGTTTGTTCCTAAAAACAAAGTCGTATCACAATCGCTCAATATTTCTTCCCACTGGTTTCCTTCGTACCTGTCTTTAATCTGCGGTATGTTTTGAATAGCCAGCACCGTTGCTATGCCTCGTGAACGGACTGCGGATATCTTGTGTTTGAAATCAGGTATTTTTCCGGCTGTGCAAAACTCGTCAAGCAAAGCCGTCACCAAATTCTCAAGAATCATTTCATCCCTTGAATCTGCAAGTGAGGTTAGTTTGAAATAAAACAATGTTATGAATAGCGACGATATAAAGTTGTAGGTAGAGTTTGAATCCGGCAGCCTGAGATAATATATGCACGGTTCCTTTCCGGGCAATGATAAATCTATATCCCCGTGTGACAATATCTTTTGCACTCGCGTGTTTTGAAGAAGTTGAAGTCTTCCGCCAAGTCCGACAATGAAGTTGTTAGAAACCTTGCCGCCCTTTAGGAAAAGGTTCCACGGCAGCAGCGCCGGGTGGTCCGGCTCGGTTTCCGCTATCGTTACGAATGTAGTTGCCAAGTCCTCTATTGTGGTAGTCAGTATGGTCTTATATACTGTCACTATCGTTCTGTCCTTGGCTTCTTTTATGTAGGTAAAACCTTCTTCTCCACCATCATGCGTAACGAGCAGCGTTATGGCTTTTAACAGCGACATCTCTCCGGAATCAAAAAATCTGTCTTTATCGTTTTCATCCGAGGTGTTGTCGATTATAACTTGCGCAAGTAACGATACAAGCTCGGGATCGTCCCCTGTGATTTTAAGAGGATCAAATCCATCACTCCATAAAAGAGGATATTGAAGGTCGAATTAGAAAGCTCGCCGCCAAGCGATATCGTTTTGATTATGTTTTCACTTGTGGCTTCCACGCCCTCACCTCCTACGGAGAGAATTTCTTGATTACATCAGCGGAAAAACGGTTTTGAGCACCAGCGGAAAAGAAGATAAGTACAGGGCCTTATTTCGGCGATAGTTTTTTCAGTGCCCTTAAGCCCACTGTTTAAGCCATTTTTTGAGGTTTTTTCAAGGTGATTTTTTAAAATTTCAAAATCAAAAAAATCACCGGGCTTTTTCCTAAAAAAATCACGCATATTTTACTGATTATAATTCTTACTTGGAATTATTTTTGCTGAAAATCAAAATATAAATATGTGCTGATTCCCTATTACAAAACGAGGAAAATCGCTTTTATCCATAATGAAAATCTCTGTTTTATCGGTAAGTTTTCCGTTGGAAACAAGGTGCAAATCAAGCCGGTTTCCCTCGTCAGAGTCATAGAAAAAGAACTTTAAGGAATTGATGATATGCTTTAAATCAAGGTTATCATTGTCGCAGCTTCCGGTGGTGTTGACGACGAGAGAAGCCCGGTCATAATACGTTACAGCCGCTCTGTTTTGCATTAAAAGTCCGTTGATCGAGTGTTCAAAATAGAACCGTCTTGCTATTAAATTCGCCTTTATTTTGCCGCCGGAACGAAGCTGCGGAGTTGTGATTTTGGTATAATATTCAAACTTCTCAATCTGAAATTCATCCTTATTTACTTCATATTCAATGACGTGTTTTTGGTCGAAGAGGGGCTTTTTTTCAATCTTAAGTATCCGTTTTAACGCTGATACGTTATCCAGAAAGAAGTAATACCTTTGAATATTTTGAAAAATCATTCGGCATAAATCTGAAATATTTTCCTCGGTAACTCCTTCATCAAGAGCGGTTAAAAGCATATCCTCATTCACTTCGGAGCATCGACCTGCATTATCTATTAGAATTTGCGTAAGCAATTCAAGCTCTGCATCGTCATATTTTTCGGATTGCAGCTTATCAAAAATTTCGTTTTCCGCTTTTTTATTCGCTTTATTTTCAGCCATTTTTTAGTATCCTTTCTTTAAAATTTTGAAGTACGGCTTATCATTTACGACAATCACCAACCCGTAAATATTGTGTATGGAGAGCTTATTTATGGATTCTTGGTTATCAATGATTACATACCGCCTTGTGCTTTTCATAAGCTGTGAAAAGTTCTTTTCCTTGTTTTCAATATCTGCGACCGCTCCGTTTTTAAGGAAATAATCGTAGTCCGATATTTGTTGAGAAACCAGCGATTCTTTCCCGGACGGAGCGTAGATCAGCTCATAAAAATACTCATTTCCGTTGTCGTTTCCGGTAAATGTAATTACCTTATTCGCTCTGTGGGTGCAATATATATCCCTTACAGAAAGCAGATCATCTTTTATCGCAGCGAGTGTGATTATTGCTTTGTGAACCATATAGTACGGAAGATAAAGCGTTGAAAAATTGTCCGTTTCTACTCCGTGCATTGCAAACAAACCGTTGTTTTCATCTTCAACAACTATCTTGTCACGTTTGAGTTGTTGTATCATATTATTGATTTTTTCCGCATTGTCGTTTCTCGTTTTCGATACCAATATCGCCAAATCGGAAATTGAAAGTCTTCCAAATCGGCAGAGGTATTCGCAAATTTCCGACTTGATTTCATCATCTATGAGCTTCATTTTTACAGCCCCCCAATCAGATATATAAGCTCGATCGCTATACCGATAAGGAAAATAACGGATATGAATTTAAACACTCTGCGTATTGTTATACCGAGGGAGCTCTTGCCGCTGTAGCCTCTTAAGAAATACATTATTCCCACCTTGTTGCTTTTTTTAGAGTTGCATTTCGCACACGACGCGGTAAGATTTTCCAAAGAATTTACATTGTCGGCCCCTATATATTTGAGGAAAATTTTGCATTTCAAACTATCGGCCGCACGGGAAACAGGGACGATATGGTCTATTGTCACATTCTTTTTGCGAAGCGGTTTTCCGCAATAAGCGCAGCGATATAATCCAAATATTCCGCCGTGACAGTTTGAAAAATAAGTATTTCTATACTGATTATCACGATTGTAACGGCTATCTATAATCTTGATTTTTACACCCTTACAACGCTTATATTTCCTTTTGTATTGGCGATATTCGTCTATATCAGCGTGTTCCTTTTGCCATATCCCGCTTTCACTATTCCAACTAAAACCGTCTGCAAGCAGCTCAGCTTTAATGGGATATGTCCTTCCCGATATTTCAGTTTTCATAATTGTTCTCGCTTTCCGGCAATCCCCAAAGAAGAATTGACAAGTGCTTTTTTGCCTCTGCAATCTGTTTTTTATCAATTTTCAGCGTCTTTACTCCGGGATTAAATATTCCGTAGTATTGGCAAATCGTATCGAACCATATACGATTTATCTTTTTAAGCAGGTACATCGACACATCAATATGTAATAGAAACTCTTGATTTGTTGCCGTGCTTTCAGCGATATCCCGCAGCATTTCAGTTTTATCATCGTCAAGGAACGTACAATTGCTATACTCTTTTAAAAGGCGGAGCTTCTTGCCTTGAGTGCTCTTGCAGGAGTTTAATATCATCAAAAGGCGACTGACGTTATGGTAATCACTTTGACTTTCCCTCCGGATATAATCCTCAAAAGCACTGAAAAAATGCTCGTGCTCACCGCAAAACATTCTGTCGTTTATGTTGCTTAATACTTCATTTTTGGCTTCGTAAAAAGCTCGCGGATCTTGAATTTCAGAAAGATTTTCGCCCTTTTGCTTATACTTTCTATATGAGAAATTGGTTGCTCCCCATCTTTCAATACCCTTGATAAGCAGATCCTTTTGAGGAAAAAGAGTCGAGCATTGTTCAAGAACTTTTTCAGTGGTTAAGCAAAGGCCTAAAAAATTATCCTGTGCATTTTGAACCGAATGTGAAACAGGTTTCGGAATATGTATGTGCTTGCCGTCCGCAGCGCTCTTTTTCGGCAGATATTTCACACTGTTTGCGGCGGCGTAACAGTTTAATATTCGCTCTGTTAAGGTCATTTTTCACCCTCCCCTTCGTTGTAAATGCGCGTGAAAAGTTTTGCAGAAAGCTTTTCATAAAGACGTTGCTTATAAACTCGATCACCACAAGTCCAATAAACGCTTTTATTTTCTTCCAAATTTTTAAAGATTTTGATTGCCTTTTTGCTCAATCGCGGCTTGTAAATAATCTCATTTTTGCTCTTGTCATACAGGTCTATGAGGTCTTGAAGAGTTTCACATTCAACATGATCGAATATGTATTTCGCCGCACACTGATCAATGCTTTTCAGCTTTAAAAGTGTTTTAATTGGTAAAGAGGTTTTCAAACTTCTTAAAAAATTGATTTGTTTTATCAGGTGTTTTACCGCATAATTTGATTCCTTCAAGTTTTATCTTCCTTATTTTCAGAGAGATTTTTTATGTATTCCTCTGCTTCTTCATAGCTTGGCATAGTCGCGATGAGCTTGTAATTATCACTTTTTCTGAACGTGATGAAATATCCGCTTGAGTCTAAATAAATATAGAAAATGTTATTTGTGTTTGATGTTTCATCCTTGGTTTCGTATTCGTTTGTTACTTCATCAGCTTTTGAAGCTGCCTTAACACAGGCGTACATCATCAATAAAAATCCTATTAATATAAGTGCTGCCAGCACCATTATCAGAATCGGTATCAGCATCGTGAGCCTCCTATTTTCTTCACTCTTTATGTAAATTGCTTGCAAAAATCGTTTGTAATATTTGATTTATCATATTATTAATTGAAGTACAACTTATATAATTCGCATATATTGTAATTTTGGAAAAGGCAGGGCTTTACCGCTCTGCCTTTTCTCTTTTTAGATTTAGGCAAAAAAAGAAAGTCTTACCGGCTCGTTTAAAAGCTGATAAGGCTTTATCGCCATCAACAACGGCGTGGACAGCGACAACCAAGCGGAGAAGGACATGACTCCATTCATCAACATTTGCTTCATATATGCCTACAGATGCCTCGCTTCCACGTTCTTAATGTTCTATAGTAGGTAATTTTCCGCTCCGCTTCCTCCGGCGAAAGTTTCCTTTTTTCGTCCATAAGTTTTCTCCTTTCCTCGAAATTTCGAACTTTTACTCGGTATGTATAGATACAAGAGCTTTAATGTGAGTTTCAAGAAAACATTAATTTTACGGACGAATTTTTTGTTTTTCCTTTGTACGCTTCAGGACGAAAATTTCATGGCAAAAAAATTCGGCTTCCGCAGACTGTGAATCAGTCCACGGAAGCCGTGTGTCATTCTAAAACGATCATTCAGTTTTCGTTTAGATGCTTCCCAAGATCTCTTGCGCCGTACATAATACGGATGATGTTTACGTTTTTCTTTTCTTCATTGACGGCATAAAACACAAGAAAGTTCTTGACAGGCAGCTTGCGAAGTCCACGGCTCCGCCATGGTTCATTCTCCAACAGGGCGTTGCGCATTGGAAAGTTTTCAAGCGTATGTACGGCGGTGATGATGTTGTTATACAACTTTCCCGCCGTCATCGGTTCTTGCAGGTTAAACGCGATATACTCATAAATTTCTTCCAGATCTTCCCGTGCTTTCGCGGTGTAGAAGATGTCATAACTCATATGTTAAACCTGCTTTTCATTTGCGCTTCAACGTCTTCGGCGGCATAAACCTTACCGGATGCAATATCATCAAAGCCTTTTTGAATTTCAGCGTCAAACTGTTGTTTTGTCAGTTCATCATACGCGAGCGGACGTTGCAACGGCAGCTTCATATCAAAAGGAATACCGTTTTGCATCACAACCTGACGCAGAAACATGCCGATCGCGTTTGACATTGGGATACCAAGCTGATTCAAAATCTCTTCCGCCTTTTCTTTCACAACGGGATCGACTCTCGTATAAATGTTTGCTGTTCTTGCCACGGCAATCACCTCTTTCTTCAAGTGCATGATTAGTATATCACATTTGATTGCGAATAGCAAGCGTTTCGCAAAAGTTCATAAAACTCTTTAACTTGCTTTCGTGGCGAAAATTTTGCGCCGTCATATCAAAGCGAAAGTTTTTCATCATCTCGAACAGAGAGTCCGACAGAGCAGAAATCCTTTTCAGCCGACTGTATGGTGTTTAATACAGATGATATGCCGATTGTTTTGCTGTATCAAACAGCGGCCAGGCGGAACATACTGTTTATTCTTTTAGGGAATTTCTCAACTGTACTTTTCCTGACAATTTCAGTTAAGATGTATTTGAGGAAGGCGAATTTACAATGTATCAATCCCCTATGGGAAAGGTAAAAGAAAAAGTGATGAGAAAGAATGAAAAGGATGCCCTGAGTAAAGTATCAATCCCCTATGGGGAAGGTAAAAACAAGAATATCTTGCGGGATGTGTCCGAATTAAGTGCAAGATATTGATGAGTCGCCGGACAATCCGCAATATTCGAGGTGAACTACTCGGTAACTTGTTGCCGAGTAGTTCACTCTTTTACTAAACTTTGTAAATAACAGAATGCCGGATTATTCCTGTGCTCAATACTCAACAATATGATTGTATTATCTCCCCTACTAATAGGCAAATTCTAAATTTTTCAACTTAAGCATATTAACTTTCGACGCCCTTAATTTTTCGGATCCGTTGACAAGGCTTAGATCTTAATTTTTTGTTTTTGTAAATGCAGAAAATATTAACTTAGAAAGACATTTACATACAGGGTAAATATTTTTCCAAATTAATATTAAGTAGGTCGATTTTTAGATTGTTTTTTTGTCATCTCAAGGCTTATTTTTTAAATGGTGTAGTAGTGGTGTAGCAAGTGATTTTTTATACTCAAAAAACCGCGTTTCTATGCGGTTTTTTGATTTTTGTGGAATTAATGCTCATAAGCTGCGCGGCGGGGCGGCGACTGCCAATTTTCGCCTGCGGCGGAAATTGGCGAAAAATGCGGCGGCAGGGCTTTCCTAAAAAAGGAAGTTCACCTTACCGCCGCATTTTTGCGCCCGCGCCGCAGGCGCGGACGAGTCGCCGCCCCGCCGCGCGTATAAGCAAGCTATAAATCCTCTGTCCAAACCTTAACTACCTCCCCCGCAGATGTGCCGTCGGGAAGCGGATTTTTCTTTAGCTCCTCCGGAGTCTTTGTCATGCGAAAAATAGCGTTTACCTGCCTTCCTCCCACTCGGCCGTAAATATCTACCAACCATAATTTATAAAGATAATACTTGCCTGTGAGAGGCTCCTCGGAAATTTTATATCCGTCTTCGCTTTTCGGCACCTTTTTTATACTTACGTCATCGTCCTCGTCCTCTGAAACGGCGCTTCCTATTTCAATGGAATCAACCTCGACGTCATCGTCGGGTTTTAGTGGCTTAAAGCCCTTGTCGAGCATTCCGTTTGTGCTGTCAATGCCGTTCCAATAGCCGATTATCTCATATTCTCCGTTATTAAACTTCGTATCGTCAAAGACAAAGGCAAAGCGAAGATAAGCAGCCTCGCCGTTGACGGTCACGGGAGCCTCAAAAAAATAGGAATCGTGGTCTTTACCGACAAAATTATAAAAAAGCTCAACTCCGTTGAGTGTTACAGTTACACCTCGAAAATTGCTGATATATGTCTTTCCCTCGCCCTCCACGGTAACGTCATTGTCAACGGAGAGCATTTTAAACCGCTGTATATCCTTGAATTGGTCTTCTCCATCGCCGCTGTATTCGAGTATTTCATAGAGGATATACTCCTTGTCGAGAATATACGGCAGAGATTCGTCGGTAACGTTTACCTTCACCTCGCCGTCGTCCGTTGCCGACACGTCTTTTAACTCTATCGTACTTTCCGGCATATTTTGATATACCTGCTTGAGATACGATTTGTATGAAGCTGAGGGACATATGTTTTCATAATACGTTTTAAAGCTCTCGGCGTTGTAATTCAGCGGATAGTAAAAGGACAAGCCGTCGTGCCCGTCATGTTCGCTGCCCTCGTCGTTCGATACGCAATAGGAGATACAGCTTGAGACCGCCTTTGATAAATCGTTCTTCTTCAGCAGCCCACAGTAATATTTGGCAAAGTCCGACATATCGATCAGATTGGAGTATCCCGTGTAGTCCGAGTTTGCCCCGCAACGGCAGGAGTGTTGGGCGCTGTCCGCGATGTTTCTTATTTCTTTTATCTCAATCGTTTCGCTGGCAAGCGAGGCCATTGTGTCGTTAAAGGCGGTTTGCAAAGCGTCTATTTTCGATAAATCAATGAGTGAAAGCGTGGCGTAGTCGCTGCCGGGGTCGGAATATTTTTTTTGAAAGCCGTCGCAGACGGCCTTGCCGAGCTTTTCGGCGGAAATACTTTTATTATCTGCTATCGCGTCAAACAGCGCCTCATAATTCCAGCCGCCGGTCGGCTCTATCTCCTCAGAAGCGAGTATATAATCGGCGCAGTCCTTGAGGGTGTAGGCCGTTTCAAAATTCGCCATAAGGCACGCGTCCATGCCCAAAAGATCGACATTGGTATTTTTATATTTTCTTTTCGGCGTCGGTAAGCGCCGTTTTTATATCGTCAATGCTCAGGGAGCCTGAGTAATTTTCATCGCTTATCATGCCGTTTACGCAGCCGCTGCCGTGGTCCCAGAGTATTACTGCGGTATTTTTCGCGGGGAATTTTTTTAAACCGTAATCAAGAAAATCGGAAAAGGTTTTTACATAGCTCATATTCGATCGGTCAAGCGCCTGAAGCAGCACCAGCCTGCCGTTTTTTATCGTGTAGCGGCTTATCTTATCGTTGGCAATATTGTAATCGCGCCATTTTTTTGCCCCGCCCGTTTCTATCATAACATTAACGCCCTTTGGCAGCTTAACCGAGAGCATTTCGGCTATATTCTTCGTCGCCGCCCCAAAGGTCGTTTCCAGATTAGAGCCGCACATATATATCAGCACTGTGCGGTTATCTCTGTTATCCTCCCTTTTCTCACCGGCGTTCGAGCAGGCCGGAAAGGACGTAAAAATCAGCGCGGCAGCTAAAAGCAGCGAGAAGATTTTTATTTTTAATTTTTTTTGCTTCACAAGCAACTACTCCTTGTAGATTCCGAATTTATACATAATATCAGTCAAATGCGAGAGAGCGGACAGAAACAGCAGTTCCTGCCCGCCCTTGCGTTTCTTTTTATATTTTACATTAACGCGATGTAAATATCAATACAGCCTACGGAATAAATATAGCGACCTTGTTTCTCGGCTCGGCGGATAGTCCGCGCCATACCATTATGCGATTAGGCGAAACGTCATTTCTGTCCTCCGCGTCCCAATAATACAGCTTTGTATATGTGTTCCACGAGTTTCTAACCTTTTTCGCGTCATACTTTGAGTCCGTTGTGTGCTCAAGGGCAACTCCATAGAGGTTGTCGGGGTCGTAATTATCGCTGCCCTTTCCCCTCTCCTTCGACGCGTTGGCGTAGTCCTTGCCTATCGGTATTCCGGCATTTGTCATCTCCTGAATAAGATTTCTGCCGCTGTCTTTAAGTCTGTTGAAAAACTCGGCAACCTGATAATCCTTATAATTTGTGTAGGCTCTGAACATATCGTCGCTGGAGTAGCAATTATCAATGCAGCTCACAGTCGTATTCAGCGAGTAGCAATACGGCTTTGCATTTTCGTCGGTCTGCACTATGCTCGAACCCGACTCCTGCGAATACGCCCATAGCTTTGAGTACTGTCTTGTACCCCAGTGGCTGTTTTCATCGACGTATGTGCCCGTGCCGTTTGTGTTCACCTTGATATTCGCAAGCTGCGTACAGCTCTTCATTTCGGCAAACAAAGGATTGGTATATCCCGTAAGGTCGATCTCTTCGATCTTGTAATTGTAGACGGCGTTTATTACGTTGGGATTATTCTTGCTGTAAAGGAAATCGCAAAGCCACGGTCTGTTATAAAAGGTTTTATACATTTTTTTATATTCCGCGGTGCTTTTAACTATTTCCTCATTATTTATGCCCATATCCTGATTGTATTTTTCCATCGTGCCGTCATCGTATGTGTATTCGCCCGAGAGCAGGCGCAGCTTTGCGTCTTCAAACAGATCCTCGTCTGTCATATCTATTGCGCCGGAATCGGCTACATATACTTTCTTGCCGTTTTCGTCAAGCGTTGTATAGAGGCTGCCGTCAGAGTTGGTTTTAAAGTTATAGCTTGCCATTTTGTATATGCGTATAAGCGCCCGCGCTTCGTTAAGAGTGTCAAGCAGGCTGACGCGATAACCCTTTTTGAGGTAATATGATGTGGTGGAGAAATTGTCTATATTGGCATAAGCCTGGTCGAGCGCTGTCAGCGGGTCCGCGCCGTCCTCAAGGAGGAGCTGGTTGCAGACGAGCTCAAATTTCTTTTGAAGCATATTAAAGTCGCGCTGGCAGCTTTCGTATCCGGCTTCCTTGTGTCTGCAAGCGTCAGCGATGGCGGTCGAAAGGTCATAGGCGAACTGAGTTGTCTTGCCGTCTACCAAGAGCTCCTCCGGCATTTCAACGCCCAGGTCCTCCAGGCTTTTTTCGTTAAAGTATTTTTTGCATATATTTATGTACTGCTTTAAATCTCCGACTCTCACGTCGCACTCGGTCACTATTGACTTGAACTGAGCCGCCTTTAAGTTACACAATCTGTGGTATTCGTCCTCGACCATTTCCTTAAGCTTTTCGGTTTTCTTTTCGGTTTCCTTGAGGGCATTTATCATCTCTTTATTTTCGCCGGTTATTCCGATTTCGTTTAACAACCCGAAGGTAGCAAACGCAAGTCCGAGAAAGCCAAAAATCGCTCCTGTCATCTGCACATTGGCGATACTACGAATCCGTACCGACACCGCCGCGTCCACAGCCTCCATCGACGGTGCGCCGTTGGGGAATTTTTTCGCCGTTATTTCAGTGATGAGGTTATCGAGGTCGTTGTAATAATTTTCAAAATATATGTCGACCTCCGGAGGAATATCATAGCCGCTTACCTCTAAAATTTCCGTTTTAAATCTATTGTACGCTTGCCTAAAATACCAGTTTATGTTCTCAACGGCGTCAGGGTCGGTCATTCCGCCAAAGGTTGCATTAGCGAATTTCGGTTCTCTTCCCACGCTTTCCTGACTGTAATTTCTTGCGTAAGAAAATTCCTCCGTTGTCGGCTCTCCCCACTGAGAGATCATCGCGCCGGCCTTTATGGTTATTTTTCCGTCTACGTCCAACGATTCGGACTTTTGACCGTTTGCGGGGATTGTGAAAATAATTTTTGCGGTTGTATCGTTCTGTCTTTCAACGGATTCTACGCTTCCGTCTTTAAAATCATCGCCGAGTATTATCTGCTCAGACTTTATGTCCTCTGAGAAGCTCCCGTTGTCGGCGTACGCTATTATCGTGAGCTTTATATTGTCGCCGCTTGATTCCACTCCGTCGAATACGGGGTAAAAATGCGTCTGCGCCGCTGAAATTGTTATCTCGTCCTCGTCGGCTATTTTGAGCTTTTTATCGTTCAGCACTGCGGCTGCCGTGCTTGCGTCCTTCGCTCCGTTTACCGTCATAGTAAGCTCCGCCCTTGTGTCGCTTATTTTCTTAACGCTGGTCACGGTCACGTCCTTATCAAATTGGAAGTCGTCGGATGTCAGCTTATCGAGCGGCGTTGACGTTCCGATAAGCTCCAATTCGGCGGTAACGCTGTCGCCGTTTGCCTTAATCGTGGACGCGTCAAGACTCTTTCCCACGAGCTTTATCGGCACATACGCCTTTATCTCGGAGCCCGCGCCGATGACCGCCTGCGGTCTTACCGCTACGCAGCCGTCAATATATGTGGAGAGTCCCTCGGGCTTTTGCGGCTTGCCGGTAAGCTGCATTGTGAGGTTTTTGTCGGCGCAGCTAAGGCTGTCTATCTTCATGCTCTCAAAGGAGCCTGAGAGGGTTATGTCGTCCTTTGTTACATTGTCGGCAAAGGAGCCGTCGTTAAGCGTTAAGGTCAGCCTTGTTTCCTCGGCGTTTGAGAGTACGTATTTTATGTTCGGGGTGAGCTCGTAATCCTTATATTCTACGCCCAAATCGACAACTATATCCTCGCCGCCATACTTCTTTCCGTTTAGGTGCACGTTGTAATAGCCGACCATATTATCAGACGCGTCGGGGTCATTAAAGGAAAGCTCCAGCTTATCCTTTTCCGCCTTGACGTTCTTTACGCCCACGCTCTTTTCGGAGATATAGTCGTTCAGGCTGACGGTATTAAGCTGAGGAATTTTGTCTGTGTCGGTAACGGCTTTTTCGACAAATTCATTTAACTCGTCCTCGTATTTCTTTTCCGCATTTTCAAGGGCTTTATTGTAGCCGTCCTCGTCAAAAGACTCATAGGTTACAGAAACGTCCTTTGCCGTGAGGTCGGACAAGTCTATTTCGCTTGAGGTAACGGTCGTCTTGTAATCGCCGTTTGCGCTGAACGCTACCGACGCCGCCTTTATCGGGGCGTTGTCCTCCTCGCTGCCGCCTGAGGAACAGCCGGCAAAAATCTGAACAGACATTACCGCGGCTATCGCGAGGGCTGTAATTCTTTTTATTCCAATTTTTTTATTCATTTCACAAGCCTCCTGTTAAATAATCAAGACTTCCGGTCAGTCCGAGTTCATGCTGTAATCTCTGTTCGGACTTGTTCCATCGTCGCCCGGAGTGTCTATTACCCAGCGGACTATCGGGATTAAGTTCTTATCGCCGACTCCGTCAAAGCGCTTTTTCTGCTCATTGAAGAAGGATTCGGCGGTATAATAGTCGCCTATTCCCGTTTTGCCCTCTCGGAGCCAGTCGTGTTCCCATACCGAGTCCAAATCGTCTTCTTGGGCGGAATAACCAAATTCATTTCTAACGAACCTGCGAACCGTTCTGCTCGCGGCGGGAACGAGCTTTGTTATATACTTGTCGTCCCATTTTATGATATTCATATATGTCTTTGCCTCAATAAAATAACTTCCGCCGTTATTAAGGGTTTTTGAGCCGTATGAAACCATCGATGCAAACGGCAGTCCCTCGGTGGTTTCATAAATGTCGTCGTCCACCTGTATTCCGGCGAGCTGAAGCTCCTCTCTGAGAGTTCTGCCGTTCATGCGCTTTACGAACTGGTCCGCATTCGCCGCTATTATATCCTCGGATTTTTCCGCATAAATCGCGTCATTGGCAAAGCCGCTCGGAGCCTTAGCGGAGAACATTCCCTCGCCCCAGTAATAATTCTTGGCAATGTAATCCGGGGCATAATGCGTATCAATAATTATTTTATACGCATTATTGTTGTGCGAATATACAAACACGCCCGCGCCCTTTGCGTATGAGGTTCCTTGCACGTCCGCAACATACTTGCTCCTGTTGTATTGCATGCTTGCTCCGTCCTTTTCCTCGCCGCGCCATGTTTTCGCCCAGAAAACATCTCTGTTTGCGCTGTCGAGACTATCAACATATATGCCGAACGGATAGCAATACGCCTTTTCGTAATATGTCACGCCGTCCTTTTTCTCGGTTTCCTTTATGCTCATTTTATTGTTGTTGTTGATAACCTTTTCGCACTCTAAGGAAATAGCGTTGAAGTCCTCCTCGGCGGTCGAGGCAACGGCTCGCATTTTGACTGTTGCGTCGCTTTTAATTGTTGTCGAGCGCAGATTGAACAGGAATATATTGCTGTATCCCACCAGCATCGTGGCTCTGATAGAGTCGATGTATTGGTTTCTTAGGGTGTAGGCTATGGTATCGAAGTTAGTGGTTCGAGCAAGCAGCTTTGAGTAGGCGTTTATCGGGTTTGAATCTCCCGAGGTTTTTAAAACCGCGCAAACGCTGTTGTAGTAGTTTCTCATTGTTGTGTAGGTGTTGAAAAAGTCGCGGAAGATATGCGCCGTTTCATCGTCCCTGCTGTTCTCAGCCTCGAACACCGCCTGAGATATTTCCTTAATCTTTTTGAGCTTCTTCGCCTTGACCGCCGCCGAGTCGCTGTTGTTTACCGGCTCTACCTTGTCAAAGCCCAAGAGCTTTATCATTCCGGGCTTGAAATAATGCTGGAACTTCAGGCAGTATGTATTAAGCATTGCGAGCTTCAGATTGAAATCCGATACGCTCTTTAAAATCATAACGTCCTGTATTTCGTCGATAAGATTTCTGTTTTTGTCGATTGTTTCAAAGGTTGCGTCGAGATTTTTATTTATCTGCTCGTTTATATCGAGGAGCTGCTCGTTTGCCGTCTTGACGGCGCCGGTCGTCTGCAAAACTATCATTGCGATCGTAAGTCCGGCTGTCGCCGCCATGACCGCTATATTTGCCTTTCCGAATACGGAGGTCAGAGCCATGTAGGTTTCAAATCCTCTGCCGACAGTGTCCTGAGAATACTGGCGGACATATTCCGTGGGAGCGCTTGTTTTGTCGCCCCAAGGATTTACAAGCGCGCCGGCTTTAAATATTACCGCGCCTTCGTAGGTGAACTTTTCCTTTGTCTGGCCGTTTGCAGGAATTGTAAATGTGAGATTGGCGCTCGTCGCGTTTTCGCGCTCGATTGAAACCACCTTTGCGTCTTCAAGGTCGCCGTCAAAGCTTATCTGCTCCGCTGTAAGCTTGCTGTCGAAGGCGCCGTTTTGCGCGGTTACTACAAGGCCGAGCTTCAAATTGTCGCCGTCCTGCTCGACGTAATCTAATTTAGGATAGATGCTCGCCGGCTGGAAGTTAGCGAGGAAGGTCGTATCGCCGAGCTGAACCGTTCTGTTGTCGAGAGCCTCGGCGGCAGAGTTTTTGTCGGTCGCGCCCTCTACGTTCATTGTGACATTAAGGCTATTCTCGCCCGCCTTCTCAACGCCTGTCACCGTAACGGCGGGGCGCTCCTGCGGCTGTTCATCCTCGTCCGCCGAGTCGTCGGAAAAGAACCTTATATTCTCGGATTTGATATTGTCTAAATCCTCTTCGCCTATAACGGTCAGCGGTACCGTTACCGTGCTTCCGCTTACAGTCATCTTGTCGGCGTTGAAGGTTATAAGGCTCTGCTGTATCGGCACTCTGACGGAGGCTGAACTGCGCTCATTCTCCATTGCAGATGGGTTTACGCCGATTATTCCGTCAACATACACTCCCTGTCCCTCGGGCGTTTCAATCTCGCCCTTGAGCTTTAGCTCGAGCTTGTTGCTCTTGGGAGTAGCTTTTTCGACCTCCATATCGGAGAAGGAGCCTGCGAGGCTTATCTGCTCCGGCTTAACCTCCTCTGAGAAAAAGCCGCTGTCGAGCGTGAGGGTCAGCTCAGGATCCTTTTCGGTCGCCAAAACTCCTGTTTCCTCCGCCTTTACGGTAGGCGCGGGATAATCGACAATTGCCGTTGTGCTGATATTCTTCTTCTCGATCTCTACCGTGTAGCTGTCGACAGATTTTTCTGCGGCGTTGTCGTCCTTGAACGTGATTTCAAGGTCGTCGCCCTTTTTCTCGACGCTCTCAACCGGATATGAGATTGTTTCCGGCTCATTTGCCTGTTCGTCTGAATTTTCGGAGGAGCTGCTTTGATCCTCTGATACATCTACCGGCTTAAATGTCACGACGGATACGTCCGCCGCCTCAACGTCCGACAGATCCACCCCCTTTGCCGAGAGCGTGGTTGTAAACTCGCCTGTTTTTGACCATGTTACATATGCCGCTTGAGCCTCCGCCGTATTGTTGTCGTTTCCGCCGTTATCGCTTTTACATCCGAACATCACGGATGTAAGCATACTTGCGCAGAGTGTGAGCGCAAGCGATGAACGCAGGCAGCTTTTAAGCTTGGGCTTCATCAAAATCATCCTTTCATTTCCAGCGTAAAGCAAGCTATGCTTACGCTTTCGGTTTTAACACAGTATTATGGCAATGATTTTTGTCACATTACGCATCCTACAACTATATTGTAAACGCGAAGCATAAACAAGGCAAGTTCAATTCGTGTTCAAAACAGGTCGTTTCGTGAAAATGCGACCTTGCAAACAGGTCGCATTATAGAAAAATTCTTTTAAAAAATAAGAGCCGCAGCAAAAGGCTGCGGCCCAAAGGGGGGTTGTATCAATTTAGTTTTCTTCCGGTACTAAAAGCCCGTATTTACCATCATCTCTTTTATATACCACATTTATAATTCCGCTGTCGGCGTTATTGAACATAAAGAATTGATGCCCCACCATATTCATTCTGAGGATAGCCTCGTCGACAAGCATTGGCTTCAAGGGTATCTCCTTTACGCGGTACACCTCATATTCCGTCGCCTCGCCGTCCTCTATCTCGTCAGGCTCAGAGGCTATAAATTCATCGAGCGAGCCCTCTCTCAGTCTTCTCTCAAGGCGAGTCTTGTTTTTCCTGATCTGTCTGCCGAGTATGGCGACGCACTTATCCACCGCTTCGTTCATCTCGGCCGAGGTGTTCTCAGACCTGTATATCATACCGTTATCGTTTATCGTTATTTCAACCGTTTGTCTGTTTTTCTCAACCGTTGCCTTAACGGTAGCAACAGCGCTGTCGTTAAAAAGCCTGTCGAATTTTGAAAGCTTTTTTTGAACCATCTCTTTAAAATTGTCCTTAAGATTTACTTTTTTCGCAATAAAATTAACTAACATAATTATAGGACCTCCCGATTTTAATTAGCAAAATCCTTTTGCCGCAATTATTATATCATGTATTTACCAATTAATAAATAGTTTTTTGAAAATATTTCTAAGAATTTCCTACAAAATGCCAATTAATGACTGATTTTGAGCGTTTTTATACCGCAATTTGGAAGCATTGCGGATCAAATCGTTGATTTATTTAATAAAAATTGCTCGGCTGTACCTTTATAGCTCCATAAAAATACACACCCCGAGACTGCTCGCCCTCGGAGTGTGTAAGAGAAAAATATTTAATTAAGACGATATTTTTAACGCCAGCTTTTGAATGATGAGTGAATCTGCAAGATTGATTACATTGTTTTTATCGTAGTCAGCCGCATACCTTTGAACGCTGTTGGACTTTATTGAGGAAATTGATATTTCCTGAGCTAATATAGCGTCGTGCAGTGTAATCTTGGAATCGAGGTCGCAATCTCCGTTATACACGTTATACACATATGTGCCCTTTTTTGAGCCGCTAACTACCTTTTGGTAATCCTTGTCAAGAAAATCTCCCGTATAAAACGTATCCGTGTAATAATAATATCCCTTGCCGTATGCCATAGAGGTATCCTCAAACGAGGTCTTTTTTCCGCTGTAAAGCCATCTTCTTGTGGTTGCGTCCATCTTTCCTTCATCATTGAGCAAGCAGCGATACAGGTTATATCTCGCGCCGTTTGCCGCCGTCCATTTTAAAGTAGCGCTGTTTGATCCCTGAGATGCGACGGTGCTTTGCGTTTGTGTGTCTTTAAAATCACTCTTTGTCGCGGTCATCATATACAGGGCGTTTACGTCGACCCCGTTTTTATATCCGGCTCCGTTTACCGTGCCGTCGGACGCATACTGCCATATTTTCGGCACGATTCCGGTTTGGCCTATAGTTTCAGGGCTTGAAAAATTAGGACTATTTGGCCACATTGCGTACCAGAAGGTGATGTTGTTTGCCTGTAAGCGGCTCATATCCATATTGTAAAATGTTCCCGAGTTGCCGTATACCATAGCGTCGAAGCCCGCCGCCTTGATTATGTTTGAAAATGTTATGATCATGTCTGTGAAAACGGTGGAATCCATTGTATACATAAATTCCTCTTCAAGGTCGTATGCTATCGGTAGGGTGATCTTATCCATATATTGAGGCGCATAATCCCTGAGTATCCTCAAAAGGTAATTGGCCTCGAGCGAGGCTTGATAGGTATTTGCCGCATAGGAATAAAAATACAGTCCGAAGGGTATGTCGTTTTCGACGCAGCCCTTGATGTTGTTCAGAAATTGATTGTCCATCTGATTTGGATAATCCTCCCAGCCAAAGCCGGCTCTGATAATAGCAAAGTCGACGCCCTCGGCCTTTACCTTTTTCCAGTTGACCGAATTGCCGTTGCCGCCGGTATAGTCCCTGTTCCATGTTGATACGTCGATACCCTTATAATAGCCGCAGGTGATCTCGCAGCTTGCGCTTGACGAGCCGCTGCTCGCCGTGACGGTTGCCCGGCCCATTGAAACGCCGGTTATAACTCCGGTGCTGCTCACCTTAACGACGCTTGTATCAGAGGATTTCCACTTTAAATTTGTCCCGGTAGCGTCGATCTTTTTTGTGTCGCCTATTTGAACGCTGTAATGCGCCTTGCCGATTTTTACCGAGGACGCGGCAGAGGCGTTCGGCACGATAAGCATTGTGCACAACATGAGCATTATTACAAATATACTGACAATTCTTGTTTTAGTCATTTTTTTATTCATAGCTAAATCCACCATTTCAAAATTATTCTTCAACCTTTTTAAATTCCATCTGATTTAAGATGAGGGCGTCCTTATCGAACGAATAGTTTGCCTTATTCTCAACGATCTCCTCGGCCTGATATTTGACCTGAAGATCTCCCTTTGCCGCGGAATAGTAGCAATCTATCGTCATGCCGCTGCTGTTCATGATCAGGGTGTTGTCGTCGTTAAAGGTATATTTAATGCCGTACCCTGCCGTATCCTGCCATGTGCCGACGAGCTTTGAATCCATCTTAGCGTTCTTTATCGGCTCAAGCTCGACCTTTTGATAGGAGGCCGGCACGAAATTCATGGCGTTTCCGGCGTCGTCCGAAATTTCAATTTTGTGACCCGTGAGCTTATTGCCCTCTACTCTGTAATTATATGTTCCGTAAAGGTTTACAGCCATAAGGTCAAGGGCTATCTTGCTTGTGCCGTTTTCGTTTACGAACTCATAGGTGCCCTCAAAATCCAAGGAGCCGAAAAGGAGCTTGAGCGTGCCCTTTTGGCCGTCGTTCGGGGCTTCAAAGATATAATAATTCTTTATCGCCTGCTCGTCCGCGTCAGGATTTTCTATCACATATGTACCCTCAATGGAATTATCAAAAAACCATAGATAAGAGATACCGCCGGCTATGCCGAGAACCAGCACGCAGATAGCTATTATCACGCTCGGCATTATCCAGTGACCCTTTTTCTTCTTCTTTTCCGTCGTTTGCTCCGCAAAATCAGCCGTCTCCGCTTCGGTCGCGGCATTTAAAGGCTCGCCCTCCGCTTCGAAAAGTCCCGCTTGCGTTTCGTCCTCTTTTTGTAATTCGGCCCCGCCTTCATCCTCCGAGCCCTCAGCCTGCTCGTCGCCGCAGCCTTCATCAAAATCGCTGCGCTCTAAAATTTCATCAGGCGCGGTTTCCGCTTCTTTGGAAATTTCTTCGGAAATATTTTCCGTCTGAATTTCAGCGTTCGATTTTTCATCGATCAGCTCTCGATTTTCTTCATCGTCGCCGCTTGTTTCAAGCATAAGATTATTGTTGTCGTCCAATTTGATTCCTCCCATGTGATTTTATATAAATCGTCTTTTAAATACACCTCATTATTTTACTATAATTTGCGGATTAAAACAAGCAAAATGAAAAAATATCAATTCAGTTCACGATAAATTTACAATCTTAAGCATAATAGCTATTACATCAGGCCTCAATTCTTACAAATTTAGTCAGTTTTGTAATTTGTATTTTAACTACCCGTATGGTATAATTTAGATGATTAAGCGATTGACTTTGTTTTATAAAATGCATATGAATTTTATTGGGGTGATTAAAATGAAAGTAAATGAACTTTTTGATTTGTGGAAAGCAAAGGCGACAGAGGATAAAGATCTGCTTAACGAGCTTAACTCCATTGAAAACGATAAAGACGGAATATACGACCGCTTCTACCGCAGCCTTGAGTTCGGCACTGCCGGACTGCGCGGCGTTCTCGGAGCGGGCACAAACAGAATGAATATATACACGGTGCGCCATGCGACCCAGGGGCTTGCCAATTATCTTAACAAAAAATATAAAAAATCGGCTGTTGCAATAACGCATGACTCGAGAATAAAGGGCGAGCTGTTTGCCAAGGAGGCCGCAAGGGTTTTAGCCGGAAATGGTATAAAGGTGTATCTTACGGCTGAGCTTGAGCCTACTCCCGTGCTCTCGTTTCTCGTGCGCGAGCTTAAATGTCAAAGCGGTATTATGGTCACCGCAAGCCATAATCCGGCAAAATACAACGGATACAAATGCTACGGCGACGACGGCTGCCAGATGACCGACGACGGAGCCAATGCCGTTTATTCGGAAATTCAAAAAACCGACTGCTTTGACGACGTTAAGCTTGCGGATTTTGACGACGCGGTCAAAAGCGGAAGCATTGAGTATGTAAATGACAGCGTTTACGAGATTTATCTCGACCGCGTTCAGGAGCAGCAAATACACAAGGATATATGCGCGGATTTGAAGGTCGTATATACTCCTCTAAACGGCGCGGGCAACAAGCCTGTCAGGGCTATTCTCGACCGCATCGGCGTAAAAGACGTTGTTATAGTAAAGGAGCAGGAAATGCCCGACGGCAATTTCACCACCTGCCCCTATCCTAATCCCGAAATCAAGGAGGCCTTGCAGCTCGGCCTTGATTTGTGCGAAAGCGAAAAGCCCGACCTTCTTCTTGCGACCGACCCCGACAGCGACCGCGTAGGCATAGCCGCAAAGGACGGCGATAGCTATCGCCTTATAACGGGCAACGAAACTGGCATTATGCTTACGGATTATATACTCTCGCAAAGAAAGGCTCTCGGCACTCTTCCCGAGAAGCCGATAATAGTCAAAACAATAGTGACGAGCATTATGATAAACAAGCTCTGCGAAAAGTACGGCGCTGAGCTCAGGAATGTTCTGACCGGCTTTAAGTATATCGGCGATCAGATCCTCGGCCTTGAAAGAAAGGGCGAGGAGAACAGATATGTTTTCGGCTTTGAGGAAAGCTACGGTTATCTCGCCGGAACCTATGTGCGCGATAAGGACGCCGTCGTCGCCTCTATGCTCATCTGCGAGATGGCCGCGTACTACAAAAAGCAGGGCAAGACTCTTTCTCAGGTGATCGACGAGATGTACGAGGAGTACGGGTATTATCTCAACACCACTTTAAACTTCGGCTTTGAGGGAGCTGAGGGAATGAAAAAAATGCAGGAAATAATGACGAGTCTGAGAGAAAACACACCGGGCGAAATCGGCGGCTTTAAGGTTTTAAGCGTCGACGATTATTTGGAGAGCGTAAGCACCGATATCAGTACCGGTGAAAAATCCGAAATAACTCTTCCCAAATCAAACGTTATCGCTTTCTTCCTCGACGGAGAAAACGCGGTTATAGTCCGTCCGAGCGGAACCGAGCCTAAAATCAAGCTTTATGTTACCGCCGTCGGCAGCAGCGCCGAAAACGCTCGCGAGCTCACCGAAGGGCTTGCAAAATCGGGCGAGGCCCTTATGGGAGTATGTTAAATTAACGGTAAAAGCGGCGCAGATTGCTGCGCCGCTTTTAAATACAAATAATTGATATTACGGGAGCGATCGATTCCAATGACCGAAAAAATGCTTTCAAGATGCGAGCTTTTTGTTAAGAACCTCGAGATGATGCGGGAAAATTTCCGCTGGGAAGCGTCGCATCTTTATGCTCTTTGCGCTAACATATACACCGGAAAGGGCATTGAGATAGACCCGCAAAGAATTAAGACCTCAAAGGATATAATAAAGGACAGCACGAGCTTTTTCTCAAACTTCAGAAACATCACGACCACCACCGCTCTTGCCACTCTTATTTCAATGGAGCAGGAGCCGGCAAATACATTTTTGCTTTTACGCGCCGTTTATGGCTTTTTGAAAGAATTTTTCTCTCCGTCGGCCTCTCTTACTCTTGCGGCGTATCTTATAGTGAAATATTCCAATGCCGAAAAATACGCCGAAACCACTATGCACACGAGAAGGGTTTTTGATATGATGAAAAAAAACCACTTCTTCCTCACCTCGTCCGGCGAATGTATAACGGCGGTGCAATTTGCTTTATCGGGCAAAGACGACGACGAGATTATCAATAAATCTGAAAAATGCTTTGAGCTCTTAAAGGGCGAAATGAATACCGGGAATACCAATCAGGCCGTTTCAAACGTCCTCGCCCTGAGCGACAGGGACGAAATCGAAATCACTAAAAAAACGCTCTCCGTCATAAATTCGCTCAAGAGTCACGGTTACAAGCTCACGACCGGAATTGATTTGTCCGTTTTTGCCGCCCTCGCCTTGAGCGGCTTTGAGATAGAGCGCATAGTAAACGACACTCTTGAGGTCAACGCCTATTTAATGACCGTGCAGGGCTTCGGCAACGCCATTACAGGTTCAAAGCTTATAGACCCCAAGCTGCTCCCGCGGCGCAGATTAATGCACAGCGCTTTGATCGTTCTTGACGAATATGCGAGCCTTGCAAAGGCTTCGGATCAATTTGGTGAGGAAACAAGCACCTTGTGCGCTGCGGTGACAATGGCCGTTATTAATATGATAATTTCACTTGGCCCCGCAAACGTATAATAAAAAAATATTTTTCTCTATATATTTCTTGAACCGCAAGGATCGCTCCTATATGGCGACTGATTGCGGTTCAATTTTTTTAAAAACACCGTATGCACAATTAAGCACATACGGTGTAAAATTTACTGTGAAAAATTAAAATTTGATATTTTCCTATTTGTGCTCGTGACCGCACTCTTCACAGTCGCAGTCGTCGCAGTCGTCCATAATATCGGAAAAATCAAACTCGAGCGCTTCGCCGCACTTGGGACATTTTGTTTCGCCGCAGAGTAGAACGTCTTCTTCGATATTGATCACCTCACCGCAGCTCGGGCAGGTGACCTCGTAATAAACGTCCTCGCCGTCGTCGCAATCGTCGCAGCAGTCGCACTCGTCATAATCGCAATCGTCCGACTCGCCGTAAAGCTCGTCCTCGATATCGGCAACGGCCTCGTCGATTTCATCAACGGTATCGGAAAGCTCGTCGGTTATGCTCTCTATATCGTCGACAGTCATAGCCATATCGCTGAGAAAATCAATAATCGACTTGAGGAGTTTGGTTTCGTCCTTGCTCTCGTCGAGCTTCAAGCCGTCTGCCAACCCTCTGATATACGCAGCCTTTTCAGTTAAAGTCATAATCTATTCTCCTTAATTAGCGCGCGACATATATTCGCCTGTGCGCGTGTCGATCTCTATCTTGTCGCCCTCGTTGATAAAGATAGGAACCTTTATCTCGGCACCGGTTTCAACGACCGCCGGCTTTGTAACGTTGGTGGCGGTATCGCCCTTTACGCCCGGCTCGGTTTCGGTAACCTCTAAAACCACAAAGTTAGGCGGCTCTACGCCGAAGACGTTGCCCTTATATGATAGTATCTTGCAGGTCATGTTCTCCTTGACGAACTTAAAGCTGTCGCCGAGAACCGCCTTGCCGATTGGAGTCTGCTCGTATGTTTCGCTGTCCATGAAGTAGTAAAGATCGCCGTCGTTATAGAGATACTCCATATCCTTTCTCTCGATATATGCGGTTGGATACTTGTCGTTGGGGTTAAAGGTTTTTTCGACAACCGCTCCCGTAATTACATTTCTGATCTTTGTGCGAACAAAGGCAGCGCCCTTGCCCGGCTTAACGTGCTGAAATTCAATAATCGAAACGACCTGCCCGTCCATTTCAAAGGTTACGCCGTTTCTGAAATCTCCTGCTGAAATCATAAATTTTTCCTCCTGTTATTATTGGCGATTAAATCAATCGCGCCATTAACTTAATTTATTATACAAAATTCAAACGGAAAAATCAACCGTTTGGAGCAATATCTTAAATAATTATGAGCTCCTTTGTGAGCTTTGCAAAATTTTTGAAGCCCTTTTCCGTCACAAGCACCATATCCTCTATCCTTACGCCGAATTTATTCGGAAGATATATTCCCGGCTCGCAGGTTATAACCATGCCGGCGCTGAGTATTTTGTCGTTTTTAACAGTCACAGTCGGGCTTTCGTGAATATCAAGACCCACGCCGTGGCCTGTTGAGTGCCCGAAGCACTCGCCGTAGCCCGCGTCCGAGATTATATCCCTTGCGGTTTTGTCAACGCTGCCGCAGGTCACTCCCGGTTTTATTTTTTTCAGTGCCGCAAGCTGAGCCGTCAAAACTATATTATAGATTTTCTCCTGCTCCTCGCTGACCGCTCCGACCGCGACCGTTCTCGTCATATCGCTGTGGTAGCCGTCAAAGAGCGCGCCTATGTCCATTGTGAAAAAATCGCCGCTCTTTACGACGTTATTCCCCGGTACCCCGTGAGGCAGCGACGTGTTTTTGCCGGTTATCGTTATCAAATCGAAGGAAATACCGTCCGCTCCCTTTTTTCTCATAAGATACTCGAGCTCGAGGGCTATATCTCTCTCCTTCACTCCGGGCTTTAAATAATTCAGCACCTCGGTGTATGCGCTCTCGGTTATCCTCTGCGCCTTTTCGAGCTTTTTTATCTCGTCGTCCGTTTTGATTATTCTGAGGTTATTTATCACGTTGTCGAGATAAGTCGTGAACGACGCTTTTGCCTCACATTCCTTCAATATTTTCTTATATCTATCCGCCTGCTTCAGGGTAATGCCCTCGTTTTCAAAGTATATCTTCTTTACCCTGTGCTTTTTTATAAGGGATATGAGCGTATCGCCAAGGCGTTCATAGACGACTACGTCCATATGCTTTACCTTTTTTTGAGCCGCCTCGCCGTAGCGGAAATCCACTATCAGATAAGCGCTCGTCCTCGTTATCAGCACAAGCCCCGCCGAGGATTTAAAGCCCGTTAGATAAAGCCTGTTATTGTCCGAAAGAATTATTGCCGCCTCGCCCGCCTCGGTAAGGGCGGCGCGTATTTTTTTTATTCTGTGTTCCATGGCGACCTCACATCATAAGCAGGGCTTCTATGCCGAGAAAGTAAACATTTTTGCCGAAGCCTGCGATTTGTCCGACACATTCCGGCGCTATTACGGATTTGTGCCGAAACTCCTCCCTTGCGTGGATATTTGACATATGCACCTCGACAAAGGGAACCGACCTTACGCTTGCGATAGCGTCGCGTATGGCGTAGCTGTAATGAGTGTACGCCCCCGCGTTTAAGACAACGCCGTCGTATTTGCCGAGGGCTGAATGTATTTTATCTATTAGCGCGCCCTCGCTGTTGCTTTGGAACACGTCGAGCTCCAAGCCCTTGTTTTCGGCATATTTTTTTAGCTCCTGCTCGATGCTCTCGGCCGTTTCTTCGCCGTAAATTCCTTTTTCGCGAATACCGACCATATTGAGATTAGGGCCGAGCAGAATAAGTATTTTTTTCATCTTTATCCCTCCTTAAATAAATTTCCATTGTCGCGGATCTTTCTTTCGAAAAATCTGAACAGCTTTCTTCTCAGAGTAACGGTTGACGGCTCGTTTTCCCGATCTATCGGGTCGACGAGCATTGTTTTTATTCCGTACAGCTTGCCGGCCAGTATATCGTTGAACACCTGATCGCCTATAAGCAGTATCTGATTGTGCCGCACCCGCGCTATGCGCTGTGCGCGTATCATTCCGAGCGGCGACGGCTTCAAGGCAAAGGAAACGAATTTACAGCCGAGCTTATCCGCAAAGGGCTTTACGCTGCTCCTTGTGTTATTTGAGCAGAGAACGATCTCGATTTCGGCTGAAATTAATTTTTTGATAAATTTCCTTGTTTTGTCGCTCGGATCAGGATCATTATACTTTTTTATGGTGTTGTCAACGTCAAGAAAAAGGCACTTAACGCCGAGCCCGTTTAGCATTTGAGGCGTTAAGCTGTATATTGACGGAAGATATATGGTTTTCATTACTGCACCGAACCCCGAACTTTCTGAATGAATATTCAAAAAAGCAGGCACAAAAGCCTGCTTTTTGATTTTCAATAAGTATTAAGCAACTGACGGTAGCTTATCTGTATTTGCGCTTGCGAGCTGCTTCAGACTTTTTCTTGCGCTTTACAGAAGGTTTTTCGTAAGCTTCTCTTTTGCGAACCTCAGCGATAACACCGGCTCTGGCGCACTGCTTTTTAAATCTTCTGAGAGCGCTCTCCAAAGACTCGTTGTCTTTAATTCTGATTTCTGCCATCTATCTTCCCTCCCATCCGCCGTTCGGCAGGGGTTAATCGCATAATTGCAACATAAATTATACTATATTGTTACAGCAAATGTCAAGCATATTATTCACAAATCGACCACAAATTGCAGTTTTTTATTTTGCGACAATATTGACAAGCTTTCCGGGCACGCATATTTCTTTTAATATGTTTTTGCCTTCGAGCAGAGGAGCTATCCTCTCGTCCGATTTTGCAAGCGAAAGCAGGGTATCCTTGTCGGAGTCGGCGGGAACATTGATCCTCGCCTTGATTTTGCCGTTTACCTGCACCGCTATCTCAACAGACTCCTCTCGGCATTTGCTCTCGTCGTATTCGGGCCATGTCTGCTGCGCGACCATTCCCTCGCCGAGCGAGCATATGCTCCATATTTCCTCGGTTATGTGCGGAGCAAAGGGATTGAGCAGTATTGTAAAGGTTGCAAGCTCCTTTTTGGTTATTTTGCCCGCCGCGCCGACGTCGTTTATAAGCGCCATTAAGGCTGCTATCGCGGTGTTGAATTTTATATTTTCAATGTCGTTCGACACCTTTTTGATGGTCTTATGGAAGGCTGACTCGAGCTTTGGGCTGTAATTTTCATCGTCCGTGAGTATATCCTGCAAGGAGAAGTACCTTTCAAGGAAGCGGCGGCAGCCGCGTATGCTCGACGGGCTCCACGGAGCGGCCTTTTCAAAGTCGCCTATGAACATCTCGTAAAGGCGCATGGTGTCCGCGCCGTACTCGTTTACTATGTCGTCGGGATTTACCACGTTGCCCCTCGACTTGCTCATTTTCTCGCCGTTTTCGCCGAGTATCATACCGTGGCTTGTCCTCTTTGCATACGGCTCCTTCGTCGGCACAACGCCTATGTCGTAAAGGAACTTGTGCCAGAAGCGGCTATACAGCAGGTGGAGCGTAGTATGCTCCATTCCGCCGTTGTACCAATCGACCGGCGACCAATATTCGAGAGCCTCCTTGGACGCTAAGGCACTGTCGTTGTGTGGGTCCATATATCTGAGATAATACCACGATGAGCCTGCCCACTGGGGCATTGTATCCGTTTCTCTGTGCGCCTTGCCTCCGCAGTGCGGACAGGTGGTTTCCACCCAGTCGGTTATATTCGCCAGCGGCGACTCTCCGTTTTCGGTCGGCTCGTATGATTCTACCATCGGCAGTCTCAGCGGCAGCTCGCTCTCGTCGAGCGGGACATATCCGCATTTATCACAGTGAACGATCGGTATAGGCTCGCCCCAATAGCGCTGGCGTGAGAACACCCAATCGCGGAGCTTATAATTCACCTTTTGTCTGCCCACTCCGTTTTCCACGAGCCAGTCGATGATTTTTGCCTTTGCGTTCTCTACGCTTAATCCGTCGAGAATACCGGAGTTTACCATTATTCCCGTTGCGCAGTCGGTAAAGGCCTCCTTTTGAACATCGCCGCCCTTTACTACCTCTATTATCGGGAGGTCGAATTTTTTAGCAAACTCCCAGTCGCGCGTATCGTGCGCCGGAACAGCCATAATCGCGCCCGTTCCGTATGACACAAGCACATAGTCGGAGATAAAGATAGGAATTTCGGAGCCGTTGACGGGATTTATCGCGGTCACGCCGCTCAGCTTTACTCCCGTTTTATCCTTGGCGACCTCCGTCCTTTCAAAGTCGGACTTTCGCGCCGCCTCCTTCTGGTATGCGCGTATCTCGTCCATATTTGAGAGGATAGCGCTCCATTTTTCAATATAGGGATGCTCGGGAGAGATTACCATATATGTAGCGCCGAAAAGCGTATCGGGTCTTGTTGTGTAAACCGTCAGCTTATCCCCCGCCGAGGTTTTAAAGTCGACCTCCGCTCCCGTTGATCTGCCTATCCAGTTTTTCTGCTGCGCCTTGACTCTCTCGGGGTAATCGACAAGCTCGAGATCGTCTATGAGCCTGTCGGCGTATTCGGTGATTTTGAGCATCCACTGTGACTTTACCTTTCTTACGACCTCGCTGCCGCAGCGCTCGCAGACTCCGTTTACTACCTCCTCGTTTGCAAGCACGCACTTACAGGAGGTACACCAGTTGACCGCCATTTCCTTTTTGTATGCGAGTCCCTTTTTGAAGAGCTTAAGGAATATCCACTGCGTCCATTTGTAGTAGTCGGGATCAGTCGTATTTATTTCTCTGCTCCAGTCAAAGGAAATGCCGAGAGATTGTATCTGCTCCTTAAAGTGAGCTATGTTCCTTTTGGTAACTATTTCCGGATGAATGTGGTTCTTTATCGCGTAATTCTCCGTTGGCAGTCCGAACGCGTCCCAGCCGATAGGATAGAGCACGTTATAGCCCTGTAATCTGCGCTTTCTCGCCACAGTATCGAGCGCCGTGTAGGGTCTTGGGTGGCCGACGTGGAGTCCCTGTCCGGACGGATACGGGAACTCGATAAGGGCGTAGAATTTTTCCTTATCGCTGTTTTCCTCCGCGTGGAAAACTCCTGCTTCCTCCCATTTTTTCTGCCATTTTTTTTCAATTGATTTGTGGTCGTATTTCAAAATTATCCCCCCCGATTTTCAATCTTGCTTTATAATATTGCTTTGTTTATTTGTTTTTATATTGTCGTATTTCATCAAAGGACAGCCGAGCGCATGGGCGGGTCGGGCTGTCGTGAGGCTCGTTTTGGGAAGGTGCTTTTATGGGAGCGGGTTCGGGCGGCGACCCGCACGCGTCCGCTGCGCGGACGCGTGCGGAAAATCGCGGCGGGTAAGCCTTTTGGGGCTTTTACAGTCACGGCCTCCCGCCGCCGCGATTTTGGCGCGGCGCAGCCGCGCAGGTCGCCGCCCGAACCCCTAACTCCGCTCAGACTTATCGCGGCATTTCGCGACAGCCCTCAACTCGGAGCGGCGTCAATTTTCTTCCAAAACGTCGCTTATATCTACCTCTGCTCCGTCCTGCCAAAGGCGCTCAAGGTCGTAAAACTCCCGCGCCTCCTCCGAGAAAATGTGAACTATCACGTCCACATAGTCAAGCAGTATCCAGCTGTCGTTGCGGTGCCCCTCGATGTGGCTCACACTGACTCCAGCCTCGTCAAGCCTGTACTCGACCTCCTCGGACATAGCCTTGATCTGCGTGCTGTTAGTGCCCGCCGCTATCACCATATAATCGGCAAGCGTCGAAACAGCGTCTATTTTCAGAACCCTTATATTCTGCCCCTTTTTGCCGTCAAGAGCCTTTGCGGCAATTTTTGCAGTTTCCAATGACGTCAAACTATTCACCTCAAAACTTGTAGTTTAAAATTATATCGTTATAGCAGGCAACTGCGTTCGGCTCTATCGTGCGCTCTCGCTTTATAAGGTCGGAAAGCGTGAACGAAAGCCCAAATTGCATTGCCTCCTCTAAGCTCCTTCTTGATTTTTTTCTCATCGTTTCAACTCCGTCGTAGTCGCGCTCTTCGCTTGTAAAATCTGCGACGAAAATTATCTTTTCAAGCAGGCTCATACCGGCTCTGCCCGAAGTATGATAGCGCACGGCATTTAGTATGTCCTCGTCGTCTATCCCTAATTCAGCATGGATAAATGCCGCGCCGGAAATTGAATGCCAGAGCTTCGGCGACGACAGCTGCATTTTGGAAAGTATTATACCATCTCGTTCCATTATTTGCAACTGCTCCTCGTTCGGAGTTTCCTTTGTCACGTCGTGCAAAATTCCGGCGAGCTTCGCCTTCTGCTCGTCCGCACCGTAAAGCTCCGCCAGCTTCTCAGCCTCCTTGGCGACGTTTTCGCTGTGGGTGAATCGCTTATCGCCCATTCTCGATTTGACTATCCTTTTACATTCCTTATAGGTCATACTCATACCTCCCTGAAACAGCTTTTAAATTTTATCAAATGTAAAGACCGTGGGCGCGGATATAATCATACACCTCCGGCAGCACGAGGCCGCCTATAGAAGCACCGTCCTTCACGGCTTTTCTTACCTCGGTCGAGGATACGGTCATAACCCTATCCGTGAGTATCACGCTGTCGCAGCCGAATCTTTTTAAAAAGCTGCTGTGATTTTCAAGCTCATAAACATCGTCGTCATTTCTTGACGCCGTGCATATTTTTGCCATTGAGCATATATCCTCTGTTTTGTACCAGCTTTGAAGCGACATATACATATCCGCTCCGACTATCAGATAAAGCTCGCTATCGGGATAAATCTCCCCGATTTCTTTAAGAGTATCGACAGTATAGCTCCTTCCGCCGCGCTTTATTTCAATATCGCTTGCGGTGATTTTTTCGTTGTATTTTTCATAAAAGCCGCACATATTAAGCCTGTGCTCGGCTGAGGCCATATCAGCGCCGAGCTTGTGCGGCGGTATAAACGCCGGCACGAGCAAAAGCCTGTCGAGCGACAGCCGCCTTATAAATTTTTCGGCGATTTGAAAATGTCCGATATGCGGCGGATTGAAGCTGCCGCCAAACATTGCGATTTTCATATTATTTTTTGCCCGCCTTGGGAAGCTCTATTTTTGGCTCCTTCTCGTTGCGCTTGTAAAGCACAAATTTCGTGCCGATGACCTGGACTACCTCAGCCTTTATCTCGCGGGCGATCTCCTCGGATATTTCCCTCGGAGAGGCTCCGGCGCTTTCAAGCACCTTGCCCTTTATCAGCTCTCTTTTCTTTATCGCGTCGGCGGCCTGCTTTATTATCTGCTCGTTCATGCCGCCCTTGCCGACCATAAGTATGGTATCGTATCCGTTTGCAAGAGAGCGCAGGTACGCCCTCTGTTTACTTGTCAACATTAAATATCCCCATTTCGGTTTTTATTCTTTAAGCTTTTTTTCAAGCTCCGCCTTCAGACTTCGCAGGGCGCGGCCGCGGTGACTTATTTTGTCCTTTTCGGAATCGCTCAGCTCAGCAAAGCTCCTTCCTCCATCTACCAAAAACACCGGGTCGTATCCGAAGCCGCCGCTGCCCTTGGGCTCAAAAGCTATTTTCCCCTCGCAGAAGCCGCTCGCCTCTATCATCTCGCCGTTTTCGAGTATGCAGCATATTGCCGAAGCAAAGCGCGCGCCTCTCTTATTTTCCGGTACGTCCTTCATCTCGTCAAGAAGCTTATTTATGTTTTCGCTGTCGCTCGCGTTTTCGCCGGCGAAGCGAGCCGTATAAACTCCGGGCGCGCCGCCGAGCGCGTCGGTCATAAGCCCCGAATCATCCGCGACAACGGGCATACCCGTAAGCTCAAACGCCGCCCTCGCCTTAAGTCTTGCATTTTCGGCAAAGGTTTCTCCCGTTTCCTCAACGTCGCCAAGCTCCACCCCTGCCTGCCTTGCTGTCAGAGCCTTTATTCCGAGCGGATTGAGTATTCTATTAAGCTCCTGCGCCTTGTGCGCGTTATTCGACGCTATTATAAAGCTCTTCATAATTACTCCCTATCGTCCCTTGCAAAGAGAGCCCTTGCAAAATCGTCGCTGTTAAACGGCTGTAAATCGTCTATCTGCTCTCCTACGCCGATGTATTTTACCGGAACATCGAGCTCCTCCTTGATAGACAAAACTACTCCTCCCTTTGCAGTGCCGTCGAGCTTCGTAAGCACGATTCCCGTTATTCCGGCGGCGTTTTTAAATTCCTTCGCCTGATTTACGGCGTTTTGTCCCGTTGTTGCGTCCAAAACAAGAAGATATTCCTTGTCCGCGTCGGGAAGCTCTCTATCTATTATCCTGCTTATTTTTGAAAGCTCGTCCATAAGATGTTTTTTATTGTGAAGTCTGCCCGCCGTGTCGCAGATTATAACGTCAGCGCCTCTCGCCTTTGCGGCCGAAATAGCGTCGAACACAACCGCCGCAGGGTCAGAGCCCTCGTTTTGCTTTACAATGTCGCAGCAGGCGCGCTGCGCCCATATTTCAAGCTGGTCTATCGCTGCGGCGCGGAAGGTATCGGCGGCCGCGAGTATAACTTTCTTGCCGTCCAATCTGAGATTATTCGCGAGCTTCCCTATGGTGGTCGTCTTGCCGACTCCGTTTACTCCTATTACAAGTATGACGGACGGTCTTGTATTGATACAGAGCTCCTCGCCGCCCCTGAGCATCTCCGCTACTGTTTCCTCAAGCAGCCTGTGTATTTCGTTTGGGTCCTTGATTCCCTGCTTTTTCACCTTGCGGCGCAGCTCGTCCGTTATCTTTGTGGCTGTGTTTACGCCTACGTCGCCCATTATGAGCAGCTCCTCAAGCTCTTCAAAAAGCTCCTCGTCTATCTTCGTGAAGGATTTGAGCATAGAGTCTATCTGCCCGACAACGGCGTTTCTTGTTTTTTTAAGTCCTTCTTTTATTTTACTGAAAAATCCCATTTACATCAATCCTTTTCTTATTTTACTCCCGGCGCGTTGGCTATATCGGTGGAGTGCATTTCCAATAGCTTTGAGATGCCCTTGTCCTGCATTGTTACGCCGTACAGCACGTCAGCCTCTTCCATTGTGCCGCGCCTGTGAGTAATCAGAATAAACTGCGTTCTGTCGTTCATATTTCTAAGATACGTGGCGAAGCGATATACGTTTACGTCGTCGAGCGCCGCCTCTATCTCGTCCATCACGCAAAACGGCGCTGGGCTTACTTTCATTATAGCAAAATACAGCGCGATTGCAACAAGAGCTTTTTCACCGCCGGACAGCGCCTCAAGGTGAACCACTATTTTTCCCGGGGGGTGTACGTTTATCTCTATTCCGCTTTGCAGAATATCGTTTGGGTCAGAAAGCTCGAGCGACGCGTCGCCGCCGCCGAAAAGTTCCTTAAACGTAGACTTGAAATTGCTGTTTATTTTGTCAAATCTCTCTATGAACAGCTCCTGCATCTGCTTTGTAAGCTCGTTTATAAGGCGGATTATCTCGCTTCGCGACCGCTCGACGTCCGATACCTGCGCGCTTAAAAACTCGTAGCGCTCGGATACCTCCTTATACTCCTCGATAGCCCCTACGTTTACAGAGCCGAGATTTTTTATCCTGCTTTTTAATTCGTTCAGGCGTTTTTTTGCCGCCGGAACGTCCTTTAGAGGCGCGACAGTCTGCTCCGCTTCACGTCGGGTGAGCTCATACTCCTCCCAAAGCTTTGCGATTATATCGTCGTACTGCTTTTGAAGATTTGCCTTTCGCTCCTCGAGTCTTGCAAGCTCTCTGCCCGAAAGCTCTCTTTCGTTTATCTTATCCTTTTCCGTTTTGCGCAGCTCCGCGCTCGCCCGCTCAAGCTCCATTCGCTGATTCGTTATATCCTTTATGCTCTCCTGCTTTGAGCTGATATTTTCGGCAAGCTCGTCTATCGCTCGGTTAAGCTCGTCTATCTGCCGCCTTATGGAGGCGTTTTTCTCCGCGAGCATTTCGGTTTCGGCGATAAGGCTTTTCTTTCTCGCGTCCTGGGTCGTTCCCGTGCTTTTTGCGAGGGCTATTTCGGCGTTTAACGCCTCTATGTCCTTATCTATGGACACGCGGCGCAGTCCCAGCTCCTGAAGCTGATGAGAGATTTCCTCCCTCTGCGCCGAGTATTTCTCGCTCGTTCCCGCAACCTGCCTCGACCTTTCCTCAAGCTCGCTCTTTTCCGCGTTCACCCTCTCAAGCTCCGCTGAGGCCTCGCTTAACTCCCGCTTTAATCTGTCTGCGTCGACTGTGCGGCGGTCGCGCTCGTTCATACGCTCGCTCAGCGCGTTTTTTTCGCTTTCAAGCTCGTTTTTGCAGGCGGCTCCCTCCGCCTCCGCTCTGATTTGCTGCTCCTTTAATCGAACCGTTTCAGCTCGGAGATTCTGCATTTCCGCTTCTTCCTTTTGAAGCTCCGAGATGAGCGCGTCATATTCGCCGCTCGCGTCGCTTTGCTTTTTGCTCAGCTCTGCATCGAGCTTTTTCAGATTTTCTATTTCGCTTACGCGGCTCAAAAGTCCGGACTTTCTCGCGAGCGAGCCGCCCGTGAGCGAGCCGCCGGCGTTTACCACCTGCCCGTCAAGGGTGACGATTTTAAACCTGTAAGAATACGCCTTTGCGATTTTTACAGCGCAGTTCAGATCCTGCGCGACGACTATCCTGCCGAGCAGCGAGGAGAGAATGTTTTTATACTCGGACTTGCAGTCGCATAAGGCTCCCGCTACGCCTATGAAGCCGTCGTGGTTTTCTATGCCGCTTTCATTAAGCTCTCTGCCCTTTATTGTGTTTATCGGCAAAAAGGTACAGCGGCCGCCGTCGCGCTTTTTCAAAAGGTTTATCGCCGCCTTAGCGTCGTTTTCCGTTCCCGTCACCACGTTCTGCATGGCGGCTCCGAGAGCCGTTTCTATTGCGACTGTGTACTCCTGCGGAACATGAATGACCCTCGAAACGGGGCCGTGTATGCCCGTGAGTATGCCGCGCTCACTTTCCTTCATCACTATCTTTACGCTGTGGCTGAGGCCTTCAAGGTTTCTCTCCAAATCCTCCAGCAGCTTTATCCTTCGCCTGTTTTCGCGAGTATCAAGCATCAGCTTGTCCGCAAGCGCCTTTTGGTTTTCGGCCTTTTTACGCTTGCCGTCTATTCTCATTCTGTACCCGTCGCAGGAGTTATTGAGTGAAATAAGTTTTTCCGCGCAGGAGGCTTTTTTGCTCTCGTAATCCGCAAGCAGCTCCGTAAGGCTCTTTACGCTTTCGTTAAGCTCGTCTATCTCGCCGTTCAGAGCGTTTATCCTGCTTTCGTTGTCCTCGACACTCGATTCGCACCTCATCTGCCTGACCCTTATGTCGGCGACCTGAGAAGCGAGCTTATTCAGCGAGAGGTTGAGCTGCTGAATGAGCTGTGAGTTTTCGCCCGAAACAAGATTTATCTCGTTGAGCTTATCAGACAGCTCGTCGTGCTCAGCGCGCAGGCTCTCTATCTCGGTCTTTTTTTCCTCTATGCGCGTTCTTTTATTTTCAACGTCTTTTTCGAGGTTAAGATAAGACGAGGCGAGCTGTTCTATTTCGCCGTTTATTCTCTCTATGTTTTCCTCGTTGTGAAAAATATTATTTTCCGCTACGGAAATAAAGGAGCGCTTTTCCGCCGTTTTTTCTTCAAGCTCTGATATTTCGGCTCTTATTCCGTCGATTTTGCCGGCAAGCTCTCCGCCCTTTAAGTAATAATCCTCGGTCTTTTTCGATATAGCGTCAAGCTCGTCCGAGGCCGCCTCGTTTTGACTTCTGGCTATCTCTATTTTTTCCTCGTGCTCGCGCAGAACGTCCGCCGATTTTTCCAGCGTATCGAGCCACAGGGCTATCTCGATATCCTTTTTCTCCTGAGAATATTCCAAAAACGCCATCGCCTTTTCCGACTGCTTTCTCAGCGGCTCCACTCTCTCCTCAAGCTCCGACACTATATCTCGCAGGCGCAAAAGGTTTTCCTCTGCGTTTTTAAGCTTGCGCTCCGCCTCGCTCTTGCGGTAGCGATAGCGCGATATGCCCGCCGCCTCCTCGAATATCTCGCGCCTGTCCTCGCTTTTTGAGGCTACTATGCTGTCTATCTTGCCTTGTCCGATCATGGAATAACCGTCGCGTCCAAGGCCCGTATCCATAAACAGCTCGTGAATATCCTTTAATCTGACCGCTGCGCGGTTGATGAGATATTCGCTGTCGCCGCTTCTGTAATATCGCCTTGTAACGGCTATTTCATCACCGTCAAACTCAAGCGCTCTGTCTTTGTTGTCTATTGTAAGCGTCACCTCGGCGTAGCCCTGCCTTTTTCTGCCGTCGGTTCCGTTGAAAACTACGTCCTCCATCTTTGAGCATCTCAGCGACTTTGGCGACTGCTCGCCGAGCACCCATCTTATCGCGTCGCTTATGTTGCTCTTGCCGCTTCCGTTTGGGCCGACCACGGCGGTTATGCCCTTGTCAAAGCTGAGCTTGGTTTTATCGGGAAAGGTTTTAAAGCCCTGTATTTCAAGTGATTTGAGTAGCACTGTTCCACCCCTGTAAAATTATTTTATACGACCGGAGTTATCCTTAGCTCGTCGTTTTCAAGCCTGTCGTCGGGAATTATTTTTATCTCGATTCCCCTAAATCTCATTTCCTCAATATTTTTTCTCTTTTGTCCGACCGCCTTTGATATATTTCGCGGGCTGACATGAACCGTATATTTTTTCGCGCCGCAATCAAGGTCGTCTATTGAGGCGATGATTTTATTTAAAAATATCCTGCTTTCGCAAAGCTCTCTGAACGCGGGGTGATAAGGCCCCGATATGTAATCGGCTCTCAGCGATTCGCTGTCGTGAAGTCCCAAACGGATTATTTTTATCCCCGCCGAATTAAACATAACTATGAGCCTTGAGCAAAGCTCGACCGCCTGCTTTAGTGTCTGCGGCTTATACTCCCCCGACAGGCAAAGCTCGCCGAGCCTTGTGTTTTTGAGCGCTATTGTGGGATATATGCGGATCGTGTCGGGCTTTAGCTCTATAAGCCTGCGCGCCGTGAAAATATCCTTTTCGTCGTCGCTTCCGTACAGCCCCGTCATCATCTGGAGGCCGAGGGAGAAGCCGTTTTTCTTTATCAGCTCGGACGATTTTACAACGTCGTCCGCACTGTGACCGCGCAAGTTAAGCTTTAGCACGCCGTCGTCCATGCTCTGTGCGCCGAGCTCTATCGAGGTGACCCCATAGGCTTTGAGCGTATTTAATATATCCTGAGAGATATAATCCGGTCTTGTGGATATTCTTATCCCCTTGAAAAGCCCCTTTGACACATAGCTGTATGCGGCTTCAAGCAGGGATTTCATATATTCCGGCTCTATTCCGGTAAAGCTGCCTCCGAAAAAGGCTATTTCGCTTTGCGCCATATCGTATCCTGATTTCAGCGCGGTTTCAGCCGCCGCCTCAACGTCACTCTGAGTTACCCTCTCGGTGCAGCCGGTTATCTCCTTTTGATTGCAAAAGCTGCACTGCTTCGGGCAGCCGTTGTGCGGAACGAACAGCGCGACGTTAGAACGCTTCAATATCCCATCAGCTCCAATGCCTCGCGCGCCGCCTGCTGCTCCGCCTCTTTTTTGCTTCTGCCGCCGCCCTTTCCGACTACGTTGCTGTTAAGATGCACCTCGACGGTGAAGTGCTTGTCGTGGTCGGGGCCTGACTCGCCGGTCAGGACGTATGAGATTCTCTCCTCCGGATTTTTCTGCACTATCTCCTGGAGCTTGGTCTTGTAGTCGCTGAACGTCTTTGCCTTGTGATTTTTAATATCCTTGACAACAAAGCGGAGGATAAATTTCCGTGCGTTTTCAATGCCGCCGTCGAGATATATCGCCGCTATTACGGACTCGAACGCGTCGGCAAGTATCGACGAGCGCGTCCTGCCGCCGTTTTTGCTCTCGCCGTGGCTGAGAAGCAGGTGCTTGCCGAGGTCTATCGACCTTGCGTACTCCGCAAGAGTCTTCTCGCACACGAGCGAAGCTCTCAGCTTTGTAAGCTCGCCCTCGGGAAGCTCGGGGCAGTGCTTGAATATATAATCTGACACGACGATGCTCAGCACGGAATCTCCGAGAAATTCCTGCCTTTCGTTGCAGACTATCTCGCCCCTTCTTTCGTTTGCATAGGACGAATGGGTGAGCGCGATTTTCAGATAGTTAATGTTTTTGAAATCATATCCCAGTACCTTGCAAAAATCTTCCATCATTATCACCTTAGGTTTATATAAATTTCATAAATCAATATCGTTTTTGCAGTCGGCTTAAATTTCCGCCAAGGCATTATCTGCGCAAGGAAATTTCGCTTTCTATTTCGCTTACAACATTGTTTTTTACAAATTCCGCCGTCAGCCCGACCGCGCTCTTTATTGTCCTCGCTTTAGAGCTGCCGTGCGCCTTAAAGACGGGCTTCGACGTGCCGAGCAGGGGCGAGCCGCCGTATTCGTTATAGTCGAACTCCTTTTTCATCGCCTTCATGTCCGAAAGCACCAGCGCCGCCGCGAGCTTGTTTTTTATTCCGCTTGTGAAAACGTCCTTTATTCTTCCCATTAGCGCGGCCGCGACTCCCTCGTACATTTTAAGTATTATATTCCCCGTAAAGCCGTCGGCTACCACAACGTCGCTTTCGCCCTCGGGCACTCCTCTGCCCTCGACGTTGCCGACAAAATTAAGCCCCGAGGATTTTAAAAGCTGATATGTTTCCTGATAAAGCGGAGTTCCCTTGTGCTCCTCGGCTCCGCAGTTTGCAAGTCCGACCCTCGGGCTTTTTATGCCCATAACCCTGTTCATATATATCGAGCCCATAATGCCGAACTGCAAGAGCATTTCAGGTCTGCACTCGACGTTTGCCCCGCCGTCTATCAGCATGGTGCAGCCCTTGAGCGTAGGAAGTACCGGAGCGAACGCCGGCCGCTTTATGCCCTTGATGCGCTTTATTATCATAGTCGCGCCCACGACGAGGGCTCCGCTGTTTCCTGCGGAGATAAATGCGTCGCCGCCGCCCTCCGATAGCATTTTGAAGCCGAGCGCCATTGACGAGTCGCTCTTTGTCTTTATGACCGAGGCGGGGTCGTCCTCCATTGTTATAATCCCGGGGGCGTCGGCAATATCAATATCGGAAATATCTATATTATTTTCCTCCGCTACCCGTTCTATCTCGCTTTTTTTACCCGTAAGCGCTATGTCTATTTTATATTCGTCCCTTGCAAGGCGCGCGCCCTTTATTATTTCAAGCGGCGCGTTATCTCCGCCGAAGGCGTCGATTATTATTTTCATATTATCACCTGAATTTATATACCGTTGTCATTTATGAATTTCCTAAGTGCGGCAAATGAACGCTCGGAATATTTTTCCGCTCTGATTTTTTTGTCGCGCACCGCCTCTTCAAGCGGCATCATGATGCCCAAATTAGCCCCCATCGGCTGGAATTTTTTAACGCTTTCGTCAGAGATGTAGCGGCTGAGCGAGCCTATCATGGTTTCCCTCGGGAGAGTAACGGTATTCTCTCCCACGGCGAGCCGCGCCGCGTTTATTCCCGCGATAAGTCCGGAGGAGGCGGATTCCATATATCCCTCCACCCCCGTCATCTGACCGGCGAAAAACAGTCCGCCGTTTTCTCTGACGCTGAAATCGGAGCTTAATATGCGCGGCGAGTCTATAAAGGTGTTTCTGTGCATAACGCCATAGCGCACTATCTCAGCGTTTTTAAGCGCCGGTATCATTGAGAACACCCGCCTTTGCTCAGCGAATTTCAAATTTGTCTGAAAGCCGACGAGGTTATAAAGCGTTCCGGCGGCGTTTTCCCGCCTTAGCTGGAGCACCGCCCACGGTCTGCGCCCTGTTTTGGGATCTCTGAGCCCGACGGGCTTCATGGGGCCGAAGCGTATTGCGTCCTTGCCCCTGTGCGCCATTATCTCTATCGGCATACAGCCCTCGTACACCTTGGGGTCCGAAACGTCAAAATCGTGCAGGGGCGCTCTTTCGGCGTTTATAAGCTCCTGCTCGAAGCGTTCAAATTCTTCTTTATTCATCGGGCAGTTTATATAGTCGTCCTCGCCGCCCCGGTCATATCTCGAGGCGGTAAAGGCGCAGTCCATATCTATGCTTTCCGCAGTCACTATCGGAGCTGCCGCGTCAAAAAAGCTGAGCGCGCCGCCGAAAATTTTCTTTATGCACTCTGCCAGAGGCTCGCTCGTGAGCGGCCCCGTCGCGACGACGGTTATACCCTCGAGCTTATCGAGGTCTGTCACCTCCTCGCAGATAAGCTCGATGTTTTTGTGGCTTTTTATTCTCTCGGTAACGCTTGAGGAAAAAATATCTCTGTCCACCGCAAGCGCCCCTCCGGCGGGGACTGCGCATTTATCGGCGCATGAAACGAGCAGAGAGTCGAGCATTCTCATCTCCTGCTTGAGCATTCCCGCCGCGCTCGAAAATCTTGATGCCTTTAACGAATTTGAGCACACAAGCTCGGCGAGAGCGTCGCTTTTGTGGGCGGGAGTTTTCTTTTTAGGCTTCATCTCAAAAAGCCTCACCCTTGTCCCTCTCTTTGCCGCCTGCCAAGCCGCCTCGCAGCCCGCGAGTCCCGCTCCGATCACGTTTATTGTCATACGATTATTCTTCCTCTATATTTTTTTGAAAGCCGCAGCCCTCTTTCGCGCAGAACAGCACGGGCTTTTTACCCTTTTTCTTGTAGAGTATCTCGCCGCACTGCGGGCATCTCTCCTCTACCGGCTCGTTCCACGAAACGAAGTCGCAGTTGGGGTAATTGCTGCACCCGTAGAATACCCTGCCCTTTTTGGTCTTTCTCACTATTACGTCTCCGCCGCATTTCGGGCATTTTACCCCGATCTCCTGGACAAATTTTTTGATGTTTTTGCACTCGGGATAGCCCGGACAGGCTATGAATTTGCCGTAGCGGCCGACCTTTACCACCATTCTCCTGCCGCAAAATTCGCAGATATAATCGGTTTCGTCCTCCTTGAGATGGATCTTTACGCCCTCCATCTCTTCCTTTGCCTTTTTGAGCGTCTTGTCAAAGTCGCCGTAAAATTCCTCGAGGATATTCACCCATTCCTCCTGGCCGCTTTCCACCTTGTCGAGGTCCTGCTCCATCTGAGCGGTAAACTTGACGTTTACTATCTTTGGAAACCTCTCCTGCATAAGCTTCGTCATGACTTCTCCCAGCTCGGTGGGCTTGAACGCCTTGTTTTCCCTCGTGACATATTCGCGCTGCGTTATCGTAGTTATGGTGGGAGCGTAGGTCGAGGGTCTGCCTATTCCGTTTTCCTCCAGCGCCTTTATCAGCGACGCTTCGGTATAACGCGCCGGCGGCTGTGTGAAGTGCTGCGCCGGCACTATCTCCTTAAGCTTCAGCGGCATATCCTGCTCAAGCGGCGGGAGCTGCTTCTCCTTTTCCTCCTCGACGTCCTTGCCCTCGACGTAAAGAACCGTGAAGCCGTCGAAATCAACTATATAGCCCGAAGCCTTGAGAAGATACTTTCCGCCTGAAATATCGGCCTGGGTAGTCTTTTGTATGCAGTCCGCCATCTGGCAGGCTGTGAATCTTTCCCATATGAGCTTATAAAGCTTGAATTGGTCAGAGGTAAGGCTTGCCTTTATCTTTGTAGGCTCAAGCGAGGGCATAGTCGGCCTGATGGCCTCGTGTCCGTCCTGGGCGTTTGCCCTTGATTTAAAAAATCTCGGCTTTGCGGGAAGATATTTGTCGCCCCATCTGCCCTTTATATACTCCTGAACGTCGTTTATTGCGTCGTTTGAAATTCTAAGCGAGTCCGTTCTCATATAGGTTATAAGTCCGACCGCGCCGAGCTCGGGTATCTCTATGCCCTCATAAAGCTCCTGAGCGACCTTCATTGTGCGCCTCGACTGAAAGCCGAGCTTTCTCGAGGCCTCCTGCTGGAGAGTTGAGGTTATAAACGGCGGCGCGGGCGATTTTTTTCTTCTTCCGTGCTTTACCTTTATGACCGTGTACTCAGACTTATTCAGCTCGGCGACTATGTCGTCCGCCTGCTTTTTGTTCTCAACCTTGATTTTATTGCCGTCCATATCTCCGTAAAGCGAGGCCGTCAACAGCCTTCTGCTGCCCTTCGGAAGCAGCTTTGCGTCTATGCTCCAATATTCCTCGGGCTTAAAGGCGCGTATCTCGTTTTCGCGGTCGACTATTATCTTCACCGCGACCGACTGCACTCTGCCCGCCGAAAGCCCTCTCCTTATTTTCTGCGAGAGGAAGGGGCTGAGCTTATATCCCACAAGGCGGTCGAGTATTCTCCTCGCCTGCTGCGCGTCCACAAGATTTTGGTCTATCGCGCGCGGGTTGTTCATTCCATTTTCGACTCCCGTTTTGGTTATCTCATTAAACTCGACTCTGTTCGGCTGGGTGGTATCGAGCCCGAGCAAATAAGCAAGGTGCCACGAAATAGCCTCGCCCTCGCGGTCGGGGTCGGTGGCGAGAATGACCTCGTCGCTTTTTTCGGCCGCCTCCTTGAGCTCGTCTACAAGCTTTTCCTTGCCCTTGATAACGGCGTATTTCGGTTCAAAGTGCTTTTTTATATCAACGCTAAGCCGCGACTGCGGCAGATCGCGCACATGTCCCTTAGACGCGATAACATTATACCCCGTGCCGAGATATTTTTTTATCGTCTTTGCCTTGGACGGCGACTCAACTATTACCAACTTTGACATAAATCAATCCTCCTGATATTTGCGGACAAACCTGCCGCCTGTCACGTTTTCCGCCGCGTCAAAAATCTCAAGCTCCGTAAGAGCCGACATTACGGCCTGCGGCGGCATATTAAGCTTTTCTGAAATCTGATCCACATACAGCGGCGTATCCGAAAGCGCTTCGAAAACGGCGTGCGCCTCATTTGAGGCCTCGTCGGGGCATTTTGGCTCCCGTCTTTTGGCGCTGCGTATGTCTTGAGTATTATCCTGCCCTTTGTTATCAATATATTTAACTGTTTCCGATTTTATTTTATTATTGCGTTTGTTTTGATTTTTTATATTTTTTCCGGCAATCGGAACATCTGCAACCTCCTCTTCGCTCGCGATTTCAGAGTCGCGCTCGATTGTGAGCTCATACATTTGCGCATATTCCGCTATTATATCCTTATACGAGGTGACCGTTATGGCTCCCTGACGTAAAAGCTCATTGGAGCCATGGGCTTTTCTATTTATCAGACTGCCGGGGACGGAGAAAACATCTCGGTTTTGTTCAAGGGCAAGCTGGGCGGTTATAAGCGAGCCGCTTTTAGCGCCCGCCTCAATTACGAGCACTCCGTTTGAAAGTCCGGATATTATTCTGTTGCGCTCGGGAAAGTGATGGCCCACCGGAGGAGTGTTCGGAGGATATTCGGATATTACCGCCCCTCTTTTTGCGATGAGTTGACGCATTTGAAAGTTTTCGTTCAGATAATGGTAATTGATGCCGCAGCCGAGAACGCAAACGGTAATGCCATCGCTTTCCAAAACGCCCCTGTGCGATGCGCCGTCTACGCCAAGCGCGCCTCCGCTTACCACTATCGCTCCGGCGTAGGCCAGATCTCTGCCGAATGTAAAGGAGTTGCGTATCCCCTCCGAGGTCGCCGTTCTCGTTCCCACAATCGCTATTGTGAGAGTGTTATCAAAATCGGGCATTTTTCCGCTGACATACAAAACGCAGGGAGGGTTTGTTATTTCATAAAGCCGCCGCGGAAATTCATCGTCCTCTATTGAAATAACATTATATCCGAGATCTGTGCAGCAGTCGAATATTTTTTGAATACTTTCAATAGAAGTTTCACGCATATTTTTTAGCTGTTTCGCCGTAAACAGTCCGCTTGTCCGTCTGGATGAATCGCTCGAATTGTAGACGTTATAGGACGAGCCGAATCGAGAAATTATTGTTTTTATTTTTTGCGATGCGTAACCGATGCATTGCTGAAGCCAAATGGAATAGATAATATTGTTGTTCACTCTGCGCACCTCCTCACCATTTCCCACATTGCAATAGAAGCTGCCACCGCCGCGTTTAAAGACTCGGCGTTCCCGTCCATTTTTATTGTGATTTTATTAGAGCAAAGCTCAAGCGCTTTATCCGTCAGCCCCTTGCCCTCGTTGCCGATGAGAATGCACGAACCTTCGGCGAAATCGGCCGATATGATATCAATGCCGTTTCGCGGCACGGCAGCATATGTTTTTATGCCGCAGTCGTTCATATCGGAAACCGTCGAATAAAAATCATCCGTAAGCATAATTTTTTGACGAAAAACTGCTCCCATACTTCCCCTTAAAACCTTGGGGCTGAAAATATCGCAGCAGTCTTTTGACAAAATCACGCGATCAAGTCCAAAGGCCTCGGCGCTTCGCAGTATCGTTCCCATATTCTGTGGGTCCTGTATAAACTCAAGAGCGACGGCGTTTTTAAAATCGAGGCTGTCATAAAAGCGCTCCGGCTCCGCGCACAGAAGCATTATGCCCTGGGGCGACTGAGTGTCTGATATGTGCTTAAATAATGAGTCGGTCAAAATATAGATATCGCCGCATTTATTTGCCGTTTCGGCTAAAAAATCGGGATATCTGTCGGCGGCGCTTTTTGAGAAAAAAGCGGATAAAACCGCGACCCCGCTTTTTACGGCGTCGCCGCACAGCCGCGCCCCCTCGCACAAAAACATCTTTTCTCTTTTACGAAAGGACGCGCTTGAAGCCAAGCGAACGATATGCTTGATTATTTTATTGTCACGGCTTTTTATCTCTTTCACACGATCACCAAACAATTCACAATTATGCGAAAAGAGCGTTTGGGATCAAACCCAAACGCAGCTTTAGCTTTTTTATTGAGCGTTCTTTGCCTGCTCCACAAGCTTTGTAAATGCGGCCGGGTCTGCTATTGCAATCTCGGAAAGCATTTTTCTGTTGAGAGTAACTCCGGCTTTTTTAAGACCGTTCATAAATGTTGAGTAGTTTGTGTCGTTCATGCGGCAAGCGGCAGAAATACGGGTTATCCAGAGTCTTCTGAAATCTCTCTTTCTCTGCTTACGTCCGATATAGGCGTAATTTCCGCTTTTCATTACCGCCTGCTTGGCCATTTTAAAGTGCTTGCTCTTAGCGCCCCAATAGCCCTTAGCAAGCTTTAAAGTCTTTTTTCTTCTTTTGCGAGTCATCATCGCACCTTTTACACGAGCCATTATATATTACCTCCGTTAAATACTTAGTTTACAGTTATTATTTGTAAGGAATAAGTCTTTTGATCTGAGCCGTGTTTGTCTTGTCGGCAACGGTTGTCTGTCTTAAACCTCTTTTACGCTTTGTAGTTTTTTTGTTAAGGATGTGGCTCTTGTTTGCGTGAGCGCGGATAACCTTACCGTTTTTTGAAAGCTTAAAACGCTTTTTCGCACCACTGTGTGTTTTGATTTTTGGCATTTCTATTTCCTCCTTGAAATTTTACTTAACTGGCTTTGGAGCAAGGAACATTATCATACTGCGACCTTCGAGCTTTGCCGGCTTTTCAACATTTGCGACCTCTTCGCAGCAGCCTGCGAATTTTTTCATAATCTCGGTTCCAATCTCAGGATGACCCATTTCACGTCCTCGAAAGCGGATAGAAACCTTGACCTTATTCCCCGATGCAATAAACTTCTTGGCGTGAGAAAGCTTTGTGTTGAAATCGTGAGTGTCGATATTTAAGGACAGACGAATCTCCTTGATGTCGATGACCTTTTGATTTTTTCTCGCTTCCTTTTCACGCTTTGCCTGTTCAAAGCGATATTTGCCATAGTCCATGATCTTGCATACCGGCGGCTTTGCCTGCGGCGCGATTTTGACCAGATCAAGATTTTGTTCGGCTGCCATGTTGAGGGCATTGTTGAGCGCCATAATACCAAGCTGGGTACCGTCGGAATTGATGACTCTCAATTCTTTGTCTCGAATTTCCTCGTTAATCTGAAGTTCCTGTTTGCTAATTGTAAGCACCTCCAAAAAGCATTTAAAACATAAAACAAAAGCGGACAGAATATATCCGCCCGCAGCAATACGCAAAAACATTAATAAAATGGTTTTTAAGTATTGACCCATAACAGACGGAACCGTACAGGTGAAAGCATTTCTGCCTTGCTTTATTGTTCTTAAAGATTATAGCAAAAGATTAAGCGTGTGTCAAGAAAAATTTTTTATATTTTTCGCTCGCTCATTCAAACGCCGTTTTTATAGCTTCCGGCAGTTCGGAAAGGGCGTCGATTTTAAAATCGTACTGCTCCGCCGTACCGAAGCCGTAAGACGCGTACACAAACGGTATGCCCGCAAAATTAGCCGCTTCGCGGTCGCCTTCGGTATCGCCCACATATATCGACTTATCAAGCCTATTGCGCTCAATTATCAGCTTGATATTTTCGCCCTTTGATTTGCCGGTTCTTCCGGCTGTTTCCACGTCGGAAAACAAATTGGAAAGCTCGTGACGCTCCAAAAAGGCCTTTGCGTATCCCTCCTGACAGTTGCTGACGAGGTATACGGAGCAGTTGACATTCAGTGCTTTTAGCGTATCGTAAAGTCCGTTATAGAGCTTGCCGCCTTTATTTCTTAGCACCTTCTGCTCGCGACTTGTACATTCGTGCAAAATCTCAAGTCCTCTCTCGGTTGACAGCTCCGGAAGAGCCAGCTTAGCTATCTCATCAAGGGTTTTGCCCATATAACCGCTCATTTCCTCAATCGTTATGCCTTGTCTTTTAAGCTCCTCGTGCTCGCTCAGCACGCTGTTCCACACCGGCGTTACCGTATCTATTGTGCTCCACAAAGTGCCGTCCAGATCAAAAATTACTCCTTTTTTATACAATTTTTGCCCCCCTAAACGCAAAATCACCCGCCGGTCTTAAGAAGGCCGGCAGATGATCGGATTTTATCAAACGGGATGTATCTGTCTTTTTTCGTCAAGATTAGCTCTGTCTATGCCCGCCTGTGCGTCGCGGCGCTTTTTAAAGAAATCCACCGCTACATTTCTGAACATAGCGTATGACAAAACGTCCTCCTCCTGCTGAGTCCACTGCGCGCACTCCTGCTTGAGCGTTTCAAGCTCCGGAGAGAGAAGGTCGGCGGGGCGGCAGGTCACGGGCTTTTCGTCGCCGATTATTTTCTTTCTAAAGTCGTCGTCTATCGCAACCGGCGTTGTGCCGTATTTGCCGGCGACGAGGTCCTTAAATTCGTGCGTACACATCTTATAGCGCTCGCCTGTTATGACGTTGAACACCGCCTGTGTGCCGACTATCTGCGAGGTTGGCGTAACGAGCGGAGGATAGCCCGCGTCCTTTCTTACCCTTGGCACCTCCTCGAGCACCTGGGTAAACTGGTCCTCCTTGCCCGCCTGCTTCAGCTGCGAGAGGAGGTTTGACAACATTCCTCCCGGCACCTGGTACATTAGAGCCTTTGTGTCGGTCGCGAGCATCTTTGGGTCAAGAAGTCCGGATTTTATATACTTTTCTCTCAGCGTCATGAAGTATGTTCTTATCTCGTTTAAGAGCTTCAAATCAAGACCCGTGTCGTAATCCGTGCCCTGGAGCGCGGCTACCATTGACTCGGTAGGCGCGTGAGAGGTTCCGAGCGCGAGCGGTGAAATGGCCGTGTCTATAATATCCGCGCCGGACTCAACGCCCTTGAGCAAGCACATTGAGGCAAGGCCCGAGGTGTAGTGGGTGTGCAGAGCTATCGGCAGATCGACCGCCTTTTTGAGCGACTTTACAAGCTCCACCGTTTTTGTCGGCGTCAAAAGCGCCGCCATATCCTTGATGCAGATTGAGTCGGCTCCCGCCTCAGCTATCTTTTTTGCGTATTTTACATAATAGTCGTTTGTGAACACCGGCCCCGTTGTGTACGATATGGCGACCTGAACGTGAGCGCCCTCTTTTTTAGCCGCCTTTATTGCCGTTCTGAGATTTTTTATATCGTTGAGCGCGTCAAAAATTCTTATTATATCTATTCCGTTTGCCACGGAGCGCTGTACGAAATATTCGAGCACATCGTCAGCATAGTGGCGGTAGCCGAGCATATTCTGTCCCCTGAAAAGCATCTGGAGCTTTGTGTTGGGGCAGTTCTTTTTTATCGTTCTGAGTCTTTCCCACGGATCCTCGTTCAAAAAGCGGAGGCATGAATCAAACGTCGCTCCGCCCCAGCATTCGAGCGAATGATAGCCCACCTTGTCGAGCATAGGCAGTATCGGGAGCATATCCTCGGTTGACATTCTTGTGGCGATCAAGGACTGGTGGGCGTCCCTGAGCGCGGTTTCCGTTACGAGAATTTTTTTCTTAGCCAAATTCAGTCAATCCTTTCTTTTATATCGGAGCAGAGGGGCTGTCGCGATAGCCAGTTTCACCTATGGCGCTTGAGGGGAGGGTCGTCGGGCGGCGACCCGCTGCTTCCCGCGTCGGCGGGAAGCAGCCAAAAACGCGGCGCAATGTCCTGCTGAAAAGGGCCGCTTGCGTTTCCCGCCGCGTTTTTCCGCGCGGCTGCGCCGCGCCGGTCGCCGCCCGACTCCCAGTCGCCCGCTCAAAGTGACCGGGCCTATTGCGACAGCCCGCCCAAGGCGACTGCAAAACGCCTTGAAGCCTTAAGCTCGTCAATATGCGCAAACGGCGAAACGCTTCGCCGTTCGGTAGTTTATTGCAGTGTGACCAAAACAGTGCCGGACGACACGGTTTCTCCCTTTGAAACGCAGACGGAGGTTATAGTGCCCGCCTTTGGAGCCATTATCTCGTTTTCCATCTTCATAGCCTCCAAAACGGCTATCACGTCGCCCTCGTTTACCGATTGGCCGTTCGTTACATTGACCGATACGATGGTTCCCGGCATCGGAGCCTTAACGGGCTCGCCCGAGCCTGAAGCCGGCTTGGGAGCCGGAGCCGGAGCCGGTGCGGGTGCGGGAGCAGTCGAAGTCGGTGCAGCGGGCGCTGCCGGCGCCGCAGAGCCGCCGAGCTCTTCTACCTGTACGTCGTATGCCGTGCCGTTTACGGTAATTCTCAAATTTTTCATAGCTTTCATTCCTTTGCTTTTTATAATCAATATAAATATATCAAAATAATATTCTAAATCAGCGTGTGCCGTGCTTTTTCGGCAGAGTAGATACCCTCTTGCCGGCGAGCATATCGAGCGCCGCAAAGAGCTTTGCTCTCGTTTCCTCAGGAGCGATAACGTCCTCGACGTAGCCCTTGCCTGCGGCGGCAAAGGCGCTGCACTCCGCCCGTTTGAACTCCTCTACTACCGACTCCTGCTCGGCGACGGGAACAGCCATTTTATCCGCCCAAAGTATTGTCGCCCCTGTAATCGGCGGAAGCGGAGCAATGGATGCGTCTGTCCACGCGAAGGTGAGGTCTGAGTTTGCCCCCGTGCCGGCAACGGCAATATAAAACGGACCGTAAGCCTCGCCGGTTACGACAGCTACCTTAACGGTGGTAGCCTGCGCATAAGCTGCCGCAAGTCTTGACGCGGATTTCACGCATGTGAAGCCCTTGCTGTTTGCAAACGTGACGACGGGAATAGCGAACGCGTCGCAGAAGCTTACAAATTCGGCTATTTTTTTGGTGCTTGCGCAGTCAAGCTCCTCTCCGTTGGTCGAAACGACGGCGGCGGTGCTGCCGCAAATCCTTGCAAAGCCCGTTTTGGCGTTTTCACCGTATTTTTGCTTCAGCTCAAAGAATGTTCCTCCGTCGGCAACAAGCTTTATCGGATCGTCGCCGGCGGCCTCCGGCTCTGCGCTGTCGGAAATCGGAGCCACGCTCAAATTGTTTGTCGGAAGATATGTCATAAGCTCGCGAGCCTTGCCTATCGCCTCGTTTTCGCCGTCCGCGATAATATCAGCAATACCCTTTTTCTCATTTTCCTCGCAGTCGCCGCCCTGTCCGTTTGTTGAAACGGAGAATTTCGCGTCTTTGCTCATGATTATAATATCGGCGTTCGAGGCGTTAAGCGCTCCCGCGCCGAAGCAGTTTCCGAGAATAACGGAAATTTGCGGCACTACGCCCGAGAGGTTGCTTATGCTGTTGAGAATATTTCCGTATCCCGCGAGCATATCCACTCCTTCGCCGAGCCTTGCTCCGTTAGAGTCATAAAGTCCGATGACCGGGCAGCCTGTTTTTACTGCAAGGTCATATATCTTCTTGATTTTTGCCGCCTGCGCATTGGACATTGCGCCGCCCGCAAATTCGCTGTTTTGTGCGAACGCATATGCCGGACAGCCGTTTACCGCTCCGTAACCTGCGACCGCCTCGGCGTAGGTATCGCTGCTCTTGGCAAAGGCGTCAATTTCCGTAAATGTTCCTTCGTCAAAGAGGGCGATGAGTCTTTTATATGCGACGGAGCTTTGTATCTCGGCCTTGGCCTGTACCGCCGCATCGTAATTGTTGAGTGAGCTCATTCAAATTCCTCCGTTTCACACTGTAATTTTTGGAAAAATATATGCTTTAATTATAGAATAAATCGTCAAAAACTACAAGTGTTAATGATTTGATCCGCAATTTTCGCACTTTTTAAATAAATGTTTTATATCAAGTGATAATTTATTGTCAATTTCTTTGAAGCCGAAGCGCGATAAAAGCGGTTTTAAATCTAAATTTTCGCAGCATATGCTTAAAAGCATTCTGTTATAGCCGTAGTTGCCGGCGGCTCTGATAAGATACTCCGCAATCTCCCGCTCGTCTTGCGAGAGGTTTTCATAGTCGGAGCAATCGGTGATCGAAAGCGCCGGAATATACAAAGCATATCCGACGGGGTCGACCGCGACATATCCCAGCAGTTTGTCGTTTTCCGTCGCAACAAGAAGCGCCGGACTCTCTCCCTTTATATCGAGCATCGAGAGAATTTTGTCTTTTAATTTTTCGTCATCGGTTGGTTTTACGCAAAGCATGATCGTTTCTCCGCCCTTATTCGTGAATTAAATCTGTCACTATATCGTTTACAGCCATTATAGCCTCATCCACCTTGGTTACATCGCGCGCGCCCGCCATCGCTATATCCGGCTTGCCGCCGCCGTTGCCGCCCGCTATTTTCGCGACCTCCTTTACTATCTTGCCCGCGTTTGCCCCGTGAAGCTCGCGCGCCTCCTTGCCGCAGCAGCAGGCAAACGTCGCCTTGCCGTCCTTGATTCCGGCAAGCACCACGACGCACCTCGGAGTTTTTTCGATGGCGTTGTTGCACATAACCCTCAGCACGTCGGCGTTTACGTTATTAAACGCCGCGGAAACCACCTTAACTCCCTTAACCTTATAGGCGTTGTCAAACAACATTCCCATGCGCATTGAGGCTATGGAGTCGTTGAGTCTTTCTATCTCCTTGGACATTTCTCTATTGTCGCTCATAAGCTGCTCGCAGCCTCTGAGAATATTTGCCGGGTTATTTACTTTTGTGACCGAGGCCGCTTTATATATCGTCGAAATACAGCCGTTTAGTATATTTAACACGCCGCGACCCGTTACAGCCTCGATTCTGCGCACGCCGGAAGCGACGGAGCTTTCGCTCAAAATCTTAAACAGTCCGAGCTTTGAGGTGTTGTCCTCGTGCGTACCTCCGCAAAATTCGACCGAGAAGTCGCCCGCCTTGACAACTCTTACTATATCCCCGTACTTTTCGCCGAAGAGAGCCATTGCTCCGAGCTTTTTTGCCTCCTCTATCGGCATTTCCTTTGTATCGACGCACTCCGCCTTTAGTATCTCCTCGTTGACAAGCCTTTCTACCTCTGAAATTTCTTCGGCGGTCATAGCCGAAAAATGCGTAAAGTCAAAGCGTATCCTCTCGTTGTTGACAAGCTGACCCGCCTGCTCGACGTGCGTGCCGAGAACCTTGCGCAGAGCCGCTTGCAGAAGGTGGGCTCCGGTGTGGTTCCTCATTGTGTCCTGTCGTCTTTCACTGTCGATTTCGGCAAATATTTTATCGCCGACGGCAAACATACCATTTGAAACAATTACGCTGTGGGTAAATATTCCGTCGTGAGTTTTACTTACATTTTGCACCACGGCGGTCGAATTACCGCTTTTTATCGCCCCGCAGTCGGCCGCCTGTCCGCCGCTTTCCGCATAAAACGGCGTTTTATCGAGGATTATCAGGGCGCGATCTCCCTCATAGGCAGCGTCCGCCCTTTGGCCGTCCTTAATTATCGCCTTTATCTCTGCGTTTGCGGAGTAATCCGTATAGCCTACAAATTCGGTCTTTTCTATGCCGCTTAAATCGGTGCTGTCGCTTATCCACGCGTCGGCTCCGGCGTTTTCACGCGCTTTCTTTGAATTTATTTTCTGCTCATCCAAAAGCTCTCTGAAGCGCTCCTCGTCTACTGTAACTCCCTTTTCCGCGAGTATCTCCTTAGTGAGATCTATCGGGAAGCCATAGGTATCGCTGAGCTTAAACGCGCTCTCACCCGAGAAAACATTGCTGTCCTCTTTGTCCATAAATTCGTTGAGTATTGCGAAGCCCTGCTCGACCGTCCTGTTGAAGTTTTCCTCCTCAACGCGTATAAGCTGCTCGATAAAGTCCTTCTTCTCCTCAAGTATAGGATACGCCGTCTTATTTTCTTCTATTACGGTAGAGCACACCTTATAGAGAAAGGGCTTGTTCATTCCGAGCAATCTGCCGTGGCGCGACGCTCTTCTGAGCAGTCTGCGCAGCACATACCCTCTGCCCTCGTTGCTCGGCATTACACCGTCGCTTATCATAAATGTTGTGCTGCGAATATGGTCGGTTATAACGCGCAGGGATATATCTCTTTTATTGTCCTCGCCGTACTTAACTCCGGTTATCTCCGATATTTTCTTCATTATATTCTGTACCGTGTCAACAAGGAAAAGATTATCCACCCCCTGCATTACGCAGGCGAGACGCTCAAGCCCCATTCCGGTGTCGATATTCGGGTGATCGAGCGGGGTATAGTTGCCCTTTCCGTCGCTGTCGAACTGAGTGAACACAAGGTTCCACACCTCGACGTATCTGTCGCAGTCACAGCCGACCGCGCAGTCGGGCTTGCCGCAGCCCTTTTCGGGGCCACGGTCAAAATATATTTCAGAGCAGGGGCCGCAGGGGCCTGTGCCGTGCTCCCAGAAGTTATCCTCCTTGCCGAGTCTTACCATATGGTCCTCGGCGACGCCTATCTCCTTTGTCCATATATCAAACGCCTGATCGTCCTCCTCGTAAATCGAAACATAGAGCTTTTCCTCCGGTATTTCAAGCACCTTTGTAAAAAACTCCCACGCCCACGCGGTAGCCTCGTGCTTAAAGTAATCTCCGAATGAGAAATTGCCGAGCATCTCAAAAAAGGTGCCGTGCCGCGCGGTTATGCCTACTCTCTCGATGTCGGGCGTTCTTATGCACTTTTGGCAGGTAGTCACCCTTCTTTTCGGCGGCTCTATCTCGCCGGTAAAATACTTTTTCATCGGCGCCATGCCGGAGTTGATGAGCAGAAGGCTCTTGTCGTCCTTTGGTATCAAAGAGAAGCTCGGCAGGCGCAGGTGCCCCTTGCTCTCGAAAAAGGATAAATATTTTTCTCTCAGTTCGTTAAGTCCCGTCCATTCCATAATCTTGACTCTCCTTACAATCAAATTTTTCTGCGAAACAAAAAAGCTCCTGCCCCAACATGGGGCAAGAGTCAAATCCTGCGGTACCACCCAAATTGCGGAACGTCGTTCCGCCTCTCATACGCCGTTAACGCCGACCTACGCGCAGCTCATCGCCGCGGGCTCAGGGGTGGCTCATATCGCTCAGCAGGAGGACGTTTCAGCCGAGGGTCCTCTCTCTTGACAGCATATGCGATAATTTATCCTTTCACAGCCATTGTTTCGTATTCACACTGAATATAATTATACTTATTTTCTTTTCGCGTGTCAACCTCTAAAATTAAATTTTGGCAATGCTTTTCTGCGATTTCAATTGATATGAACCATCTTTACTCAAAAAAGTAATCTTTCGTATGGTATTGCATTTTGCAGGGCGGAAGCGATAACACCTGCAAAACGCGGAGTTTTTAAGCTATAAGCGCGACCGCGTTTTCCATTTGCCGCAGCAGTCACAACTGTAGTACCGGAGGGCGGCGCGCCCCTGTCGTTTGCCGAAATTTTCTGTAACGGTCAGTTTTCCTTATCTGCCGCCGAGCCTATTCATCCCCTATTTATCCTGCGCGCGGATTTGCCGGCAGCGTATCGTCACCCGCGCTTGCCCGTCGAGGGTGCAGGAGAACAGGGTCAAGTCCCAATCGTCGCTTTTCATTTCTTCCACGGCACTCGGTGCAAGCGTTTCCTTCTCCGCCACCTCATACGAAAATTCATTGCCGGTCACGTCGGTGAAAAACACGCTGTCGCCGGGTGTGAGATTTTTCAGCCTCCCGAAATGGGAAGTATAGTTGTGCCCGCATAGAACAAAACCGGGACGATAGGCCGTCCCGACATAGCGGCAAGGGGCGATTTTCATTCGCGTATAATCCCAAGTATCCATCACCGGCAGTTCCAGCTCTAACGCCGGTATCGTCACCTTCCCAATATATAAATACCCGTCGATTTCCTCTGTCGGCATTTCCATATCCGGATTCAGAATATAATCCGGTGTTGCGCCCGATGCGGGCGGCTTTTGAATGGGCAGGTGGTCTAAAATACCGCTCACGGATTGCCCCGCCCGGTAATCGTCCCAAAGGTTATAGCCGCCCAAGGTGAGAGCGGCTATAAGGAGGAGGCAGCCAATGCTGATGAGCGCAAACGCGCCTTTACGCCTACGCATTGAAGCCGTCCTTGCCGCGAAGCAGCAGGAAAATCCCAAAGAAGAGTGATATCACGCCTGCTCCGGCCAAAAGCGGCACAGGCCACCAAAGCAGCCCCGTTTGCGGCAGAGTCGGTTCGTCCGGCTGCGGTGGCAGCGGTAGCGGCGAATTATCGCCGGTATTGGTTACGATGAAGGTGATATCCTGTTGAGTGATTTGAACGGTATAGTCCTTCGGCACTTCTTTTTCAGTGAGCTGCCAATCGTGCGCAGCGCCCAAGTCTTCCCATGTGTAGGACCAGTTATTTTTCGCGTTCAGCGCCTGTTCGTCGCAGATCTGCCCGTCGCAAAGAAGCTGCACCGTGATTTCCGAAGGCCGCTTATTTTCATTCCCCTCGTCCTTCCAAATCTTCAAAGCGCGGCGAGTCACCGTTTTCTCTGTGATTTTACGAGAGTCGCACTTCGGCTCGGTTATGACGTTGTAATCCGGCTCGTCGTTTGTCGGCGCATAAGGTACAGTCACAAGCATTGGCTGGGGAAACAAGAGCGCGTCGCCCGACTCTGCGGAGCTTCCCACCAAGAGATACAATCCGTCCAAAAATCCTTCAAAACGCAGTTCGCCCTTTTCGTCCGTCTTGCCGGAGGCAAGGGGCGCTATTTCATCTCTTGCCGCATAAGCGGAAAGCGTGGAAGCAATCGTTTGCCACTCCTCGTTGTTTGGAGCGTTCGCCATTTCTACAGGATAGCCCGAAAAGGGTGCGGCTAAAGCATAGCTATTGCCATTCCATTCTGCCGCCTTGTAAATTTCAAATTCCGCGCCGACCACCGGCTGATTTTGATGCTGAAATAAAACGGTAATGGTTCCCGTTTTGGCGGCAGAGACCGGCAGCGCGGCGGAAAGCAAGAGCAATATGCAAAATACAATCGAAAAAATACGTTTTCTCATGAGCAATTATCCTCCTCGCGGCGTTACACACTTGGTTGTTTTTTCTTTTTTCTGTGTTTGCGAAGCAAAATAACAGCGGTCAAAATTCCCGCAAACAAAATCACCGGCAGAAATACAAACCACCGATTCCATTTTGATGTGACGGCTTGTACGATTGGCGCTTCTTCCGCTTTTTCTGCACTCGGCGTTTCAATGCGGCGACCCGTGATGACCAGTCGGTGGGTATTGACTCCGTATGGAGTGCAGGTCATCAGCGTGCAGAGCTCCTGCCCTTGCTCTATCCGCAAATCACTCAGTTCATCGGGAGCTACCCTTTCCATGCGCTCCACTTGGTAGGTCAGCGTTTCCCTCAAAATATGAATAGTGAAGATATCGCCGAGCTCCAATTGATCAAGATCGGTAAACAGCCTTGCGGAGGGCAGGCCGCTGTGACCGGAAAGCACCGTATGCACGCTCTCTCCCGGGACCGGCAGGCTGGAGGATTCCAAATGCCCCACGCCGGTTTGCAGCACCGCTTCATCGGCGCCATGATAAATCGCAAGATAAACTTTTGCTTTTGGTATCTCTATATATCCCATCATGCCTGTGCCGTCAATATTCAAAAGGCTTTCATATTCTTTTCGTTCCTCGACGGTTAGAGCGCCGATATACGGATCTGAGCGGAACAGGCGGGCATTGTAGTCCTGCGCCGCTTTGAGCATTTTCTCGTACTTGCTGTCGTCGAGCGTCAACAGCTGCTTTTGATACTCCCCAATCGCTTGATTGTTTACAGCGTCGTTGATTTTGTCTGCCACCGTAGGGTACAGCACCAGAGCAACTCCAAGCAACAAAATCAGAGCGGTTGCAAGGCCGGAGATAATTTGTGATATTTTCTTTTTTGGCTTTTCACTTTGCTTTTTCATAGCTAATTCTTATTTTCGCCTCTTCCTGCGCACAACGACCACGATCACAAGAATGAGCAGAACCGTCAGACCGATTATGGCCGCCAAAAGAATAGGCGGCATTGGAGCCGGAATTATTTCTATCGGCTGATCCTTCATATCTGACGGCTGTTTTGGCGGCGTTTCGATGCGCGTGCCGGTAACCAGCAGACGATGGGTATTAATTCCATAGGGCGTGCAGGTCATCAGCGTGCAGAGATCGCGCTGTGGATCAATTTCCTGCTTTTGGGCTTCTTCCGGCAGCAGCACGGCCGCAGACTCCACCTGATAGGTCAAGATTTCACCTAAAATGTGCAGCTCGAATACGTCGCCTTTTTTCAGTTGGTCGATTTTGCTGAACAGCTCGGAGGATGGCAGTCCGGTATGGCCTGACAAAATTGCGCGAGTCCCTACGCCGCCGACCGGCAAAGAGGAGCCCTCGACGTGTCCGATTCCTGTCTGCAATACGCTTTCGCCGGTGCCGTGATAGACGGGCAGGTAAATTCCGATTTTTTCGATCTCGATATAGCCCATCACGCCATTGCCCGAAGGGTCGAGCAGGGATTTGTATACTGCACGCTGCTGTGCGGTCAGCTCCCCGATGCGAGTGGAGCGTTTCAGCAACTCGGCGTTATATTCTTGCGCCGCCGTGAGCAGTTCCTGCCGCGCGGTATCGTCCAGCTTTAGAAAATCCTGTTGGTAATCTTCAATGTATTTTTTATAATCAAGTGAGTTGATATAATCCACTACTGCGGGATACAGCAGCAGGGAAAGTCCTATGAGCAGAACAAGCGTCACAATTATGGCGTGTATCAAGCTGTGACTTTTTTGTTGTGATTTTTCCACCTGCTTCATAAGGCGCTCCCTGCCGCCGTATTAGGGAGAGGTAGGCTCCCCCTCCCTAACGGACGTGTTAATTATTTTACTTATGCGTTTTCCTTTACTCTTTTGCGCTTTTTGAATACAATCGTCAGATGAACGGCAACACCCGCGATCAGCGCTATACCGAGGGCGTAGATTATAAGTCTGCCGACGCCGCCGGTGAAGGGCAGGATTGGCGCTCTCTGGTTTTCGATAGAATCTTGCACCAGACCCGCTTCAAAGTGGGCAATCAAATTTTTGGCAGCTGTTTCCCCGCCAGGGAAATTCGATATTTCGTCTTGGCTGTAGATTTTATAAACGACTTCCGCCTCTGTGCCGTGCTTATAAGTAACGCTTTTGAGAGAACCGTTATTATCGTCAATCTCTGCCTGAACGCTGATATCAAAATCACCCTTAAGGGAATTGTAGCCGTCGGGCACGATCACCTCTTCGAGTGCATATTTAGCCACCTCTGCGCCGATTCCCGCATTGATGCCGTATACGTCAGGAATATCACCGTTTGACTCATCGGAGAGAAGCAGATATTGTTTCAAATCATCTTTCGCTTTTTGCAAGTTCGTATAAGCCGTACCTTCCGGCTCACGCTCTTCATTGGTTGCGTTGTCAAAAGCCTTTTTCTTCTCCTTATATTCTTTGATCAAATTTGCAACATTAGTGGTAGTTTCCGCGCTCGTCCAGCCGGTCAGGCGGCAAACTTGGTCTACTTTGCCGTCCTCGCCTGCCGCAGCAACAGCAGCTTCCTTGGAATCATAAAATGTCTGTGTGACTGTCCCGTCTTCAGCGGTTTTATTAACGACCCACTGATTTTCAAAGATGGCGTAATTGCCACCATTGTCTTTCAGCACGAAGCCCGCGCCTCCCAAGCCATCCGGTTTGTCCGAGCCGATTTTTTTGAGGTCAAGACCGAGGGCATAGACATAGACTGTGCTCTCCTTTGTTTTACCGGTGGTGTTGCTGTTCGGGTTGTTTGAGTACTCAAGCAGTACGGTATTGGGGTTTCCTGCGTTGATAAGGACGGCTTCCTTCGTGACCTGTGCATAGTAAGTGACAACGAACACAGATGTGGATGTAACTTCAATAGCGACGGTATCTTCATTGGAAAGAGTTTTCAAATTGTCAAAAGAAATCTCCAAATTGCAAGGATTGGGATCCTCCGTACCACCGGTTGATACGGTATAGTTTGCTCCTCCCTCAGCGGTTTTCTTTTCGTTTATGAGCGTGCCGTTTTCCGGGTTTGCAGCAGCATCCTTGTCTGCGTACACGCGAACTTGAAGCGGATGCGAGTTATCATTCACATACTTAAGACCTTTGCTCAGGGTATCGTGGAAGACATATTTGTAGGAAGTGAAATCGGCAAAGTTTTCCGGCAGCGTAGCGGTCAGCTTAAACTGCACATAATCGCCCACACCGGCAGCGTCGCCTTTTTTATCTCCGCCGTCGGTGATAATGTACTTATCAACCTGCGGAACGGTGGCTTTCAAGTTGATGACCTGATCGCCGAGTACCGCAAGAATATATTCGGACACTGCATCATTTTGAATATGCGTGCCGTTTTCCACTATCAAATAATATCCGGTTTCGTCCACGGTGATCGAAGATTCATCGTTTTCATGATTATCTGAGTCCTTATATGTGACTTCAGATTTTTTCGCACCGTCTTCCTTAAGTAGTCCTTCGCCTTTTACACCAGTGCTGCTGCCCTCAACGACGAAGCGGGAAAATTCCTGCAGAAAAGCGTTTTTTTGGTTGCCAAGGAGAGCAGCCAAATCGGCAGCGCTCTTCAGTTCTTCTAATTTGTTTGAATTAAGATATTTTTTGATAATATTATCGCCGGTCGCATCGAAAAATCCGGGCCAAGCGGTTCCTTCTTTTACATCGCTTTGTAATGCTTTCAGACCAAGAAGGAGATCGTCGCCCTTGATGTTTTTGCCCCACTGAATGTCCGCCAAGGAATAGTTGTTCCAGTTTGTCGCTTCCCAAACATTTTGGGTGTTTCCATGGGGTTCCGTTTCCTCCTTGGGGGTGCCGGTGAAAATCTGATACGCGGTGAACTGATTGGGCGTCATTGCGGGCAGACCTTTATTGTTTTTGATGGTTATGGTCCGGTTTTGTTGATTTTCTTTATCGACCGGTGTTCCCTCTTTAGCCGCAAAAGCGGGGACGGCGGCAGTCAACGCCAGCAGGAATACCAGCGCGCAGGTCAACAGCCTGACGAATTTTTGTTTTGCAAGTTTCATTCTTTTCTTCCTCCGTTGCTAATTTGATGCTTTATGTTTTGCCGGCGCTTTTGGGGGTATCAACGCGCCCGGAAACGCCGGTTACTTCAAAACGCGTCTTTTCTTCTATCTATGGAGGGTTTATGCTCGGAGTTGAACCTACGGCATTTTTCTCTCCTTTAAACAGCGAATTTGAGAAGTGAATTTGTTTCATTTTCTCACCCCTCCTATTCGAGCGTTCCTGCGGTTTCTGCGGCTTCTGCGCATTTGCAGTCCGGCAAGCACCGTTGCCAGTCCAATCAGCAAAATGCCGGTAAATATGATTCCGCCGAATCCGATTCCTCCGGCGAACGGTACATATGCAGCCTTTTCGTTTACAAAGAGCAGATAGGCATTTGCCTCGGCGGCTGTGATCATGCCGGAAACGCCGTCGTCGGTATCGGTAAGAGTCAGATAATTGCCTTCTGCATCACTCGGCCTATCGCTGGTGTTGTCCGCCACGTGCTGGAGGTTGTAGCCGGCTCCTTTGGTTTCCGTAACGGTGTAATTCGTATTCAGCGGAACACCCTCGATCGTCAGCTTTTCGCCGTGGCACAGGGTGACCTCCGCCCGCAAGCTGTCGTCCGTTTCGACGTTCCAGCTCAGCGTAAACTCGGAGGCGGAATATGCCGTGCCGTCCGCCTTGTATTTAACGGCATGAAGATTCTCTTGATTCAAATCTGTTCCGGATAGGCTGACGTTAAACTTAAATTTCTGCGCAGAGTCCGGGTCGGTATTTTTGATGCGTTTTTCCACCGTGAGGATACCGGATTGCAAACGATTGGTAAAATTCGCGCGGTTGGTAGCTGTTGCAGGCTCCATCTCCTCCGGGTGCTCGTCGGCACGTTTAATCGTACCGGTTTGGGTGTAACTTCTGTCCGGCACAACGGGATATTTCGCGTTTTCCGTTTCGGTGACGGTGAATTTCGTGCCCGCGATCAGACCGTAGAAAACGATGGCTTCATTGGCTTTCAAATTAACCGTATACTTACCCTCGACCGGCGTGATAGTCGCAAGACGCTCTCCGTCGGTTTCGCTCGTCAGATACTTATCATAGTTGCTTAGCGGCGGCGCATTCTGCGGCATCTGATACTCAGTGTCGCCGCTCTTCCATTTAAGGTCGCTTTCAAAGCTGTCTTTGTTGCCCTTCCAATAGTGCAGAGCGCCGTCTATGTCGGTCATGGCGGCATCGGCGGGCGGAGTAAGGGTCAAGGTAAAGGTAAATTCTTCGTCCGGCGCGGCGTTGACAGCGGTACCGTTTTCGTCCTGCATGGCCTTGGTCAGGACAAGCATCTCCGGCTCGATGGCGTTCGTATAATGCGTCTGCTCGGTGGTGGAGGAGTCGGTGTTGCCGGGGACGGAGTAGACATAGGTTTGCGGGTCGGGCGGTGTGAAGGATTCGTCGCCGCTCTGCGTCACCTGATTGACGCTCTGCAAGACGTAGCCCTGTGCGCGCTGAGTATCGGTCAGCTTTTCGGTGAAACGATAGGGAGTTCCGTTGCCGAGGCCTGTGAGCAGCAAGCCTTCGCCGGATTTCAGCGTGAAGTTCGCCGTGTGCTGCGCCGTGGTTTCGGTGTTCCCGGCGGTTTGGTCGTAAAGGTCTTCCTTGGTCAGTTTGAATCCGCCCGTGTGTTGGCAGGTCGCAAAGGTTTCGTTTGCATCTTTCAGATGTTCCGCCAGCGTAGACTTATACCCGAAATAGAGCGGCACGGTCATGTACTGCGTGCGACTGCTATATGGAGAATATACCTTAGATTCAACGCCGGTCGTGTCGAGGATAACGGTCACGAGGGTGAACTCCGAAAGCGGTATATATTCCGGGTCGGTTGTGTGGTTCCAGCGAGTCGAGCCGCTATCGCCTTCGACGCTTTCCGAGGGATTCTCGGCGGCGTAGACCTTTTGATACGGGATCAGCTCCGCCTTGGTCGTCCAATATTCACGGCTTCCGGCGATTAGTTCCCCTGTGGCCTCTGCGAAATGCTGGTTTGCGTTGTCCCCCATGCCGTCTCTGTATCCGTACCCGCCGGGCAATAGACTGTGGTGCCTGCGCCGTCAATTTATTCGGTGGTGCCGGTACCTCCCGAATAGCCCTCGTAGCGGGAGCCGAAGAGGTGGTAAGTCAAGTTGCTGTCGCCGCTATTGTTGCTCGGCAGGTACATATAGTAAAGTTTTTCAGGAGCTTCGTTACATTCTATCTCGGTCTCCTCTCCGGATTTGTCGGCGTAGACATATTTGATTTCGTCGCCAATAATGACCTCGACGACCTGCTTCGGCGGTTGGCCGTCCGTGCAGCAGAACAGCGCGCGTTTGCCGTTTGTGTCCAGCAGCAGCGAGGAGTTGTCGGTCAGAATGTCGAGCGATTCGATTCGCTTTTGCCACGACTGCGAGAAGGGGTTCCATTTCAGGCGCTGGGCGAGTCGTTCTCCGACCATTTCCTCCTCGAAAACCTGATACTCAAATTCCTCTTTTTCCTCCTGCTCCTTTGTCAGCTTGAAGCCGTCGGGCGCGGCGAGAGTCTTTGTCACAATCAAATTGGCATTCGCAATCTCCATCCGTCCGTTGTTGCCGAGGTAGTTATTGATGATCAGCCCATCGCCGGCGGTGGCGGTCTCCGACAGGGTCGGAACGTAGTAGTTACTGGCGGTTTCGGTTGCGTTATCGCCTTTTGCCTGCACGTTGTTGTGCATATCGCCGACGCGGATACCGCCCGTTTTCGCCGCAACCGACCAGTCGAACAGAGCGTTGAATTTTGCCTGTCGATTTGCCTCAGGTTCATCCGTGATTTCCTTAATCAGCTCCGCCATGTGCGTGTCTTTTTGCACGTCCGTCCAATAATCAACATCGAGATCGAGGTAGGTTTTGTTCGTAACCTCACCCGTTGTCGAGTCTTTAATTTCGATATTCTTCGTATCGTCCAGCTTGCATTGCTCTTTTAAGTAGGTGCGTAAATCATCATCGCTCAGCGTCAGCTTTTCAAGCGTCGGCCTGCCGCGAGTGATGTCGCCGGTGTCGGTGAGGGAGTTGTATTCTATTTCAAGTTTGTATTTGTGGTTGATATCGGTCCAGCAGAGCATATCGCCGTTGTTGATATTCTCCGAGGGCAGCCCCGAACCGAACGCCGAGCCTTTGCGGGCGATCATGCGGTAGACCTTGCGCACCGCCTGCGTTCCCGCGTCTACATTACCGTAAATATCCTTGCCCGTGCCATCCATTGGCATATAGTACTCGATACACAGGAAGAAATAATCGTCCGAGGAGAAGGATTTTGCACCGGCTGCGTAGCCCTCGCCGTCGGCGTTGGCATCCACGTCCGAAAGCTGGTCGCTCGTGTAGGTGATGATTGCGTCGGTAATGGTTGCGGGCAGGGGGTAAACCTTCCCCTTGTCGTCCTTAATATATCTCACGCCGTCTTCTTTTTCTTCTTTATTTTTAAGCGCTTCTTTGAAGGAAGTGTCGTCTTTATAAGTTCCGATGAACTCGCCGCCAACCCAGCTTGCCGCCGATTGTACGTCATCTCCCACCGTTTCCCATGTGGTCGAGCCGTTGCCAGCGCCGTTTGCGCCCCATTCTGTGCCGTCTGTCTTGTCTACCGGGGCGACGTTACCGTCATTGTCCTTCACGCGGTAGGCGTGAGCGGTGAGCGGCAGGGGCTTTTGGAAGAGGTAATACCTATTCTCCGCGTCGGGCGAAAAGCTGACTCCCGCGTCGCCGCGAGTGCTGCCATCGCCGCCGGCATACCCGTGATAAACGGTGTTGGAGTACCAGTTTGAAATAAAGGAAATGTTGCCGTTATCGGGGTTGCTGTGCGTCGAGATGTATTCTCCCGAAATTTTCGAAACGTCCACGCCGGTCTGCGTGCCGCTCGCGTCGCGTATGATAAGGTCCTCGGTCAGTCCCACCGCATAAAACAGGCGGAACGGGGTGGATTGCTTTTTGTTGTCTAAATTGTCCTTGTAGGAAATGGGGCCGTCTTTGCCGAGGGCTATCTCGGCGAGCTGGATCGGCGTTGCCGAAACGGGGAGATTGACATAAAGTAAATCGTCATAGCCGCTTTGATCCTCCGGCGTGATGGAGCCCGTCTGGTCGATGAAGTCGCCGGTATGCTCCTCCCAAACCCTTATATCCGAAAGTCGATATACGCCGGGGTAAGAGCTGTACATATCCGAGTCGGTCGGATAGGAGCCTGTGTCGTCGTGTATCTTATTCCATTCATTTTGCAGATCTTCGGGAACATCGCCGAAAATCGGATTGCAGCGCAGCTTATTTCGCTCCTGTTGACTGTCGGCAAAGCGGTAGCAGGTGTAAACGGTGTTTTTTATCGATTCGTCCAGATCGTCCGGATTTTTCGTCGAGCCGTCCTCCTTAGCATTGGCGATGGGCACAAAATCCAGCAGCGTATTAAAATCAAAACGCATCACCCAGCCGTCCGCCCAGGCTTCCTCGGCGTTCGTATAAGTCGTGCCGGTTACCGGGTCTTCCGTAGGCCAACTGCCGTAGTCGTCACTTTTGATTTTATCTTCATCCGGCGTGTAAGCCTTTGCCGGATCCTCGCCCTTGTACCACCCCTGGGGGAACGGGTCTTTATTATTCTCTTCTACCTTCTCGCCGCTATGGTTAGATATATACTCCTTGTTCCAGTGGTAATCGTACACGCCGGCGCGAACCATGCCGCGCATCTCGCCGTAAAGCAGCATTGACATATCAAACGCGGTTTCATTAGTATTGGCAGTGCCTTCGGCAGTAACATTGCCGTCGACCGTAATCGAGCCGTTTTTGAGCTCCATATACTCGCCGAGCGGGTCTTTATAAGTAATGGAATTTGCAACGCCCGCATCGTTATAGCCCGAAAACGGCGTAAAGGCAGCGCCGGCAATTCCGCGAATCTTGTCGAGCATATCATCAAATGTCTTATCTATCTCAGAGGCTTTAATATCCGCAAAGGAGTTATTGTAGTTTATGTTTTTTATAACGTCATCTTTTGTAACCTCGTCATTTTGGGGAAGCTGTTTGAATCTTACGGTCCTAGATTTATCCGAATCGGTGAATGTCTTCAATAGTGGATCGGTTTTCCCCTCTTTCCACTGCAAGAAAAGTTTATAAGCGTCGATAACATCCTGCTTTTTCTCCCACTTACTAGGGTCTATACCGTCGTGTTCCTGTAAAGTGTTACTGAAAAAATCCACGGGGTCAAGCGTCGAATAGACGCGCGGCGTCTGCCAAGCAGCGACCGGCGTATCCACGCTGAGCGTAAAAATACGGAAATCGTTTTTCTTTGGATCGTTTGGCAACGGATACTCCTTGTCTCCTCTTGCCTGCTGTACCAGCTTAGTATATTTATTCTGCATCTTTGATTTTTCATAAGACGCAGTTAATAAAATATCCAAAATCGTCACGTCGCCGCCACCATTCTCTGTGCGGTATTTTGTATAATTTCCTATTAATTCTGGTATGTTTCCCGAGTAAATTTGCACGTTATACCATTCGTCGCCCGAGGTTCTGCTTGAGCTGTTGCGTTTCAACGCGTAGTTCGAGCCGCCGTCGGTCATCACTATGGCGACGGGTACCCGCTGAACGGCGGTTTTCTTTCCCGTTTCTTCGGACTCATAGATTTTTCTTACGTCCTCTATGCTGTTGTAGTTTTTATAAAGCTCTTCAACGCCCTGATAAATTCCCGCCTGCATGTCGGTGCTAAAGCCGATATTGACCGTTCCTGTAGGGTCGCAGGGAAATTTGGTGCTTTTGTAGTCGTTGCGGGCATATCTTTTATACTCAGCATCAGGGGTCGCGCTATCCAGCTTTTTCAGTCCGGCAACCGTTCCAACCATATAAGTAGCTGATCCGCTATCTTCAGGTTTGCGAGTGTCTTGACTAAAAAGATAGAAATATCTTCGGAAGTTTTTTACCTCCAAATATTTGCCGGTTGTCGCCGGTTTATAATGACCCAATTCCAACAGGGTGTATGCCGAAGCGCCGTAGCCCACTACAGCCACACGGTTGTCTTCGCCCATATCCATCAATTTTTGGATAGAGTTATTTATGGATTGCAAAACGTTATAAATACGGGAGTGGGTAATACGTTGGCTATCCTCCGGATCTGCTGTATTATAATCGCTATGTTCTTTTCCATCTTTAACATCCTCCGCCATTGAGCCGGACATATCGAGCAAAAAGAGAACGTCAACCGGTGACGTTGAGTACTCGTCGATTCTTTGGGAGCTTGATAAGGCGGAAAAGACCGTTCCAAAATCCGAGTCTAAGTTCACTGCGCCGTCGTAGCCGTCGTAATCATATTTAAGGGTTATCGGTGTGCCGCTTGCGTTGCCGTTGTGAGCAAAGACGCTCTTATCTGTCCACACGCGCCCGGCGTAGCGACTGCCATCATTAGAGGACAGCAGCTTGTCTACGTAGGACTCCATAGTGTTGCCGTCGGAAATTCGGCTCTCCGGCACGATTTTTTGGGTGAATCCGTCCGAGGCCGCCGCCCCGCCGCCCAAATTACACAGCAAGCACGCCGCCATGCAAACGCACAACAGCACGGAGGTTACTCTCTTTGATGTTTTGCCGGAAAACGGGAAAGGAACCGCCTTTGCCCTCTTTCCGGCCGAATTTATTTTTGCAATTATTCTTTTCATAAATATCGCTCCTAAAAATCACCATGCGTCCTGAATGTGGAGAAGGATATGTGTTTTTTTGAATTTTTCTGTTTGTTTTTATTCACAGCTTATTCATATTTTTCACAAAAAAACCTTCTAAAAATCAGCCAATTAGTCCAATTTTATATTTTAATTTTACCACAAGAGAATATTCTAATTTAACTGGTGAAACTGACTGTTTTTCGTTAGGTTTTTGAGTTAATATCAAATTTAGGGAATTATTAATTTTTTGTGCATAATGCTGATATAAATATGAATTAACAGCGAATAGCTGGGCAATATTTGAGAATCGTCGTTTTTTGTCGCGACAAAACGCGGCGGCGCGCGAAAAAAAGTGTCGCGCGCGACACTTTTTTGCATAATTTGCCTTGAAAAATTGCAAGAAAAATAGCACCGCGCTGTGCGGGGCTATGTTTGCTTGAAAAATTGAGTAGGAGGCATTACTTAACCTGAAAAAGGGTGAAATACTCGTTATCAAAGAAACAAATAAGAGCCTTTTGCCTGTAATAAAAAATGTGCCGGTATAATCAACGAGGTTGACGGAACAGGCAGTTTATTGACGATATTATCCCGAGCGAAATATGAAAATCCCCACCCGCAAAAGCGGATGGGGATGTCAAATCAATCTTCCGTCAGTGTTTTGAGTTTTTGCAAAAACTCCTCCGGCGTATATACGGGAACGCCTGACTTTTGAAAGTCTCGGCCGTTTCGCGTGACGATACAGTCCGATTCGGTACGCACGGCGGTTTCCACCATAACAGCGTCCTCATAGTCCGAGACTGCCGAGGGGATCGCATGGCGGCAGTCCATTCCGGCTGTGTCTAAAACATCAAAAATCGTAAACAGCTTGGAAAGAAC
>CANRNQ010000005.1 GCA_947632045.1 uncultured Clostridia bacterium | reverse complement strand
AACAATCAGAAGTTCTACACCTTTGACGATTCAACAACAGTAACAATCTGGTACGACGCTGTAACAGGTACATGGGGTATTGATTCTACCAGCGAAAACATCAAAGAAGAATTTGTAGATATGCCGACAGAACAGCCGACAGAAGAGCCGACAGAAGAGCCGTCAGAGCAGCCCTCTGAGACTCCGACGGAAGAGCCTTCAGAGCAGCCTTCTGAGACTCCGACGGAAGAGCCTTCAGAGCAGCCCTCTGAAACTCCGTCAGAAGAGCCTTCAGAGCAACCTTCTGAAACTCCGTCAGAAGAGCCTTCAGAGCAGCCTTCTGAAACTCCGTCAGAAACTCAGCCCGCAACATCAACAGATGGAAACGGTGGCAACAACAGCGGAAACAACAACGGCGGTTCTACAACAGGCGGCGGCAGCTCAACAACAGGTAAGGTAGTAACAGGCGACAGCACAAATGTAGCTATGCTTCTCCTTATCCTCGCTGCTGCGGCAGGCATCGTAGTATTTGCACGCAAGAGAATCAAGGAAGACTGATAAAAATTTAACTCAAAAAAATAAAGAGTTTCATGCCAAAACGTGTTGAATACCCGCAAGAATATTCGACATATGAAATAGCCGGGAAGACCCCCTTCGGAAACGAAGGGGGTTTTCTTTTGCCATAGCTTATTTTAACAGCCGTCGGAATAACTTCTCCTTGACACCTTAATTTGCAATATTTATAATATAATAGAAAAATTATATATTAAAAAAGGAGATGTAATCATGGAGGCAAAACTCGTTGAAACTGCAAACCGTATCCGCGGACTTAGAGAGCTTATGGAAATTTCGCCCGAGGAAATGGCGCAGGCAACTAACACTACGGTCGAGGAGTATATCGAGCTTGAAAGCGGCAAAAAGGATTTCGGCTTTACCTTCCTGAATAACTGCGCGGAAAAGCTTGGCGTCGACATCGTTGAGATTTTGACCGGCGAAAATCCACACCTTTCACATTATTCGGTCGTAAGAAAGGGAAAGGGCTTAGATATAAAAAGAAGAGCCGGATTTAAGTACGAGCATCTTGGGTATCGCTTCAAAAATAAGCTCGCCGAGGTATTCTGCGTTACCGCGCCCTACAATGAGGAGGAGCAGGATAAGCCTATCGCTCTCTCGGTGCACCCGGGTCAGGAGTTCGACTATATATTAAAGGGTCAGCTTCTTGTCGCTTTGGAGGATCACATTGAAACCCTCGGCGAGGGCGACTCGATTTACTACGACTCAAGCAGAGGCCACGGCATGATCGCCACCGGCGGACAGGACTGCGAGTTCCTAGCAGTGACCATTCACGCGCCTAAAAAATAAATTTTATTCAAGGGGTAAAAAAAGATGCTTAACATTCATCAAAAATTTTGCAGAGAAACCTTCCATAACGGGCAGCTTGTCGATTTTAAGCCCGTGTATGGGGAAAACTTCAACTTTTCATACGACGTTATCGACGAAATTGCAAAGGCCGAGCCGAACCGCCGCGCCATGGTGTGGTGCGACCAGCACGGCAACGAAAAAACATTCACCTTCGGCGATTTTTCGCGATATAGCAGCAAGGCGGCAAATCTCTTTAAGTCGGTCGGAATAAAAAAGGGCGACACCGTTATTTTGGTGCTGAAGCGCCACTATCAGTTCTGGTTCGCCGTTCTCGCATTGCATAAGATCGGCGCTATCGGAATCCCCGCGACAAATCTTCTCACAAAAAAGGACTATGTGTACCGCTTCAACGCAGCCAAGGTGACCGCTGTGCTTGCAACCTCCGACGGCGAGGTTCAGCAGCACATTGCCGACGCTCTGCCCGAATCCCCCAGCGTTAAGTATAAATTCTCCGTCAAGGGTAAGGGCTTAGACGAGGGGTGGATAGACTTTGATGCGGAAATAGAGAAGCAGAGCGACGAGTTCCCCCGCGAAAATATTCTTGCGCACGACCCGAGCCTGCTCTATTTCACCTCCGGCACGACCGGTATGCCGAAGATGGTCTATCACGACAATACATATCCGCTCGGCCACATAATAACGGCGAAGTATTGGCACAATGTCGACCCCGACGGACTGCATCTGACCATATCCGATACCGGCTGGATGAAGGCGATGTGGGGCAAGCTGTACGGTCAGTGGTTTATGGAGGCCGGCATTTTCGTCTGCGACTTCGACAAGTTCGCTCCCGCCGACCTGCTCCCGCTTTTTGCAAAGTATAATATAACTACCTTCTGCGCGCCGCCCACTATCTACCGCTTCTTCATCAAGGAGGATCTGTCAAAATACGACCTGACAAGCCTCAAGTACGTTTCTACGGCGGGCGAGGCGCTCAATCCGGAGGTTTACAATCAGATATACGCCGCAACGGGATTAAAGCTCATGGAGGCGTTCGGCCAGACGGAAACGACGCTCACACTCGGCAATTTCATCGGCACTACGCCAAAGCCGGGCTCAATGGGCAAGCCGTCGCCGGGATATGACGTTGACCTTGTGGACGCGCAGGGCAATCCGGTCGATACGGGCGTCGTCGGCGAGGTCGTCTTGAGAACGACTAACGGCAAGCCCTGCGGAATGTTCAACGGCTACTATCAGAATCCCGAGCTTACTAAGAGCGTATGGTACAACGACCTCTACCACACCGGAGACACGGCGTGGAAGGACGAGGACGGCTATTACTGGTACGTCGGCAGAACCGACGATATAATCAAATCCTCGGGTTACCGCATAGGGCCGTTTGAGATTGAGAGTGTAATAATGGAGCTTCCTTGCTGCACCGAGTGCGCCATAACCGGCGTGCCCGACCCGATAAGAGGTCAGATCGTAAAGGCGACCATAGTTCTTGCAAATGGCTACACGCCGAGCGAGGAGTTGAAAAAGGATATACAGAATTACGTCAAGAAGCAGACCGCCCCGTACAAATACCCGAGAGTGGTCGAGTTTGTAGACGAGCTGCCAAAGACGATAAGCGGAAAAATTAGAAGAGTAGAGATCCGCGAGGAAGACGAAGCGGGCAAATAATTTTTTGTGTGAGTCCACATTTTAATTTATTGACAAACAAAAGGCTGCGGCGCTTTTGCCAATGTTGGGGTAAAGGCGTCGCAAAATCGCTATAAAAAGGAAGATAGAGCTATGAAATTTTTATCAATCGTAAAAAGACGCGGACTAAGAGCGCTCGCTATCGCTCTGTCGCTTGCGCTGCTGCTCACGATGACAGCCGTTCCTGCCCTTGCGGCTGAGGACATTGACCCGTCGGACCCTGTGCTTTTCAGTTACAGTACGCTTGACGACGGGAGCATTGAAATAACAAATTACAAATATTTCAGCATCGGCTTGATCGACATTGTTATTCCCTCTGAGATCGACGGCAAAAAGGTAAGCAAAATCGGGCATTGGGCTTTTTATAATAAATCAGAGCTTAATAGTGTAACCATTCCCGAGGGGGTTACAGTTATTGATTATTATGCGTTTTATTCTTGTGTAAATCTTAAGTGCGTTAATATACCGGAAAGCGTGACTGAAATTGAACACGACGCTTTTTATTCTTGTGACAATCTTAAAAATATCACTATACCTAAGAGCGTTACATACATCGGTGACGAGGCGTTAGGATACAAAGACGGTCAACAGGATGAAAACGGCAATTATATTTATAACAGGGTCGACGGCTTTAAGATAACAGGCTATAAAAATTCAGCCGCTTACAAATATGCCATGGGAAATGGCTTTGAATTTGAAAGTCTCGGTGAAATTTCGCCGTATGTATATTATGAAAATGACAATAAAACGATTGAAATTCAGAGATACAACGGCTATGAAGACGAGCTTGTTATTCCGCCGGAGATCGACGGCAAAAAGGTTATTTCTATTGGACGATACGCATTTGAAAACTGCCACAGCTTGCAAAGCGTAAATATATCCGAGGGTATCACATCTATTAATTATTTTGCGTTTTATGGCTGCGAAAACTTAAAGAATGTGACGGTGCCCGAGAGCGTTACATATATCGCTGATGAAGCGTTAGGATACAAAGATGGCCGCTGGGACGAAAACGGCAATTATGTTGATAACAAAATCAACGACCTTGTAATAACCGGCTATAAATATTCCGCAGCTTATTCATACGCCTATGAAAACGGCTTTGAATTTGTAAGCATTGGAGAGCTTGAGCCGTTTATTTATGATGAGCTTGACGATGGGAGTATTGAAATCACGGGCTATAAAGGACATGAAGCGCAGATTGTTATTCCCGCAGAAATAGACGGAAAAAGCGTGTCTAAAATCGGTGAGGACGCTTTTAAAAATAATTTGAATGTCACAAGTGTGAACATTCTCAAGGGCGTGAGCGAAATCGGAATCAGCGCTTTTAAAAATTGCGCAAGCCTTACAAGTGTGAATATTCCGGATAGTGTGACTGTAATCGGATCCAATGCTTTTGAAAGCTGCACAGGTCTTACAAATGTGACTATCTCTGAGAGAGTTACCTCTATTAATTATCATGCGTTTTATGGCTGCGAAAACTTAAAGAATGTGACGGTGCCCGAGAGCGTTACATATATCGCTGATGAAGCGTTAGGATACAAAGATGGCCGCTGGGACGAAAACGGCAATTATGTTGATAACAAAATCAACGACCTTGTAATAACCGGCTATAAATATTCCGCAGCTTATTCATACGCCTATGAAAACGGCTTTGAATTTGTAAGCATTGGAGAGCTTGAGCCGTTTATTTATGATGAGCTTGACGATGGGAGTATTGAAATCACGGGCTATAAAGGACATGAAGCGCAGATTGTTATTCCGCCGGAGATCGACGGCAAAAGAGTCGGTGCAATAAGCGATCTTGCCTTCGGCGAGAATAAAAATTTTGAAAGCGTTATCTTCCCCGAGGGGCTGCTTGACAGCAGTATGTTTAATTATTCCGAACCTAAAATCATTCCCTGCGAGGCTGCGGGAGGAATATATTTTCTGAGTAATAAAAAGCTTATTTTATATAATCCGGAAAGCCGAGAAGGAAGAGTTGTGTATAACTTTGACGGCGAGATGAATTATATTGAGAGCTCATATGCGGCCGGCGAAAAGCTTTATGTACTCGGAGGAGGACAGGACAACAAGAGCAAGATAGTTGTTTATGACCTTGCGTCGAAAAAGGTTGAAAGCAGGATTGATTTCGAGAAGAGCGCCGACGTTATAGGCGCCGACGACAGCGGAAGGATATATCTTGCGGGAAATATTGACGGAAATAATTATATTGCCCTTTTGTCAAAAAGCGGGCAATTGTTATCCGAGACAAGCTCCGAAGAGCGTATATATTATTTTGCGGGCTTTGACAGCACAAACGGCAATTTCTATGTAGTCGGATACATGAATTGGATATATTGGGGTTATGACCATGATGTAAATGTGTTGAGGGGCGGAAATGTAAAAAATAATAAAATCGCCTTAAATGAAAATTACATTGAACTTATAAGCCAGCAATACTATAACGAATACCCGCAGCAGGCTGAATTGCTTGACGGAAGATATCTTTGCGTTGACAGTACGATAAATGATTCGTTATACATATTGGACTCAAGCTCAATATCGGTAGATGAATCCGAAGGCGATGTGATTTTCTCCGTTAGTGGAAGAGGAAATTCTAATGGCTATAATAGCTGCGCAGGAACTCGTGCCGTATATCTTGAAAGAGAAGATTCAATATTGGCGGTAGTAAACGACGATGAAATTATGGAATTTTCTTTATCGGGAAAAGGCTATGGAACAAAGATTACTGCGGCGCACCCGATTTTTGCACTGTTGAAATACAAGGACGGCGTAGTGGCGATTGAAAAAGACGGCGAAGGCTACTATTACGAATATTTTTCGTGGAAGAAGGCAACCTCCGTTGAAATAACGGGCGATGCGAAGTCTATGAAGGTCGGCGACTCGGCGAAGCTTACAGCGAAAACAAACGGAGAGCTCGACGAGGAGCTGACATGGGAAAGTGAAAATCCACAAATTGCAAGCGTTACCGGCGACGGCGAGGTCTATGCATGGAAAAAGGGCACGGTAAAGATAACGGCAAGCACCAAAGGCGGGGCCACCGCAGCCTACGAGGTCAAGGTAACTGTCGATTCGGATGTTAAAGACCCGAAAAACGAAGCGGTAAAAACATCGGGGCAGAAGACATACAATGTCTCCGACAATAATTATTTTTGGTACTGGTCTGCGACGATAAATTCTTATCTCGTGCAAAATTCGGATAATACTCTGTCGCGAATAGAGTATATCGACTCGGAGGAAGGAGTGCTGATAGAAACATACACGGCTGACGGGAGCAAGCTTAAAAGCAGTCAAAAGGTGAAGGCTGAGCTGCCTATATTCGGCGGATTTTACAGCGGCAAAGACTACAACTATCTTGCTTTTGGGCAGGAAAACCCAAATGAAAGCGATGATAGAGAGGTCGTGAGAATAGTAAAATATTCAAAGGACTGGAAAAAAATAAGCTCGACTTCGATCAAAGGCGCTAACACCTATATACCCTTTGACGCAGGCACGCTGAGAATGACCGAAACAGATGGAAAGCTTTACGTTTATACCTGTCATGAGATGTACTCAGAGGGCGACGGTGTGCATCATCAGGCAAATATGATATTTGTAATAAACGAAAGCGATATGACGGTTGTTGACTCGCATTATGATGTTATGAATATCTCGGTGGGATATGTCAGCCACTCGTTTAATCAGTTTATAAAAACAGACGGAAAGAGCATATTCAGAGTGGACCATGGCGACGCGTATCCGAGGGCCATCAGTATAATAAAATCTGATGTCGATGGGGCGATAACCGATGTTGATTACAGCTTGCCGCTTGAAATATCCGGCAATATAGGATATAATTTTACAGGAACCACAGTGGGCGGATTTGAGCTGTCGGCGAATGAGTGTATTATAGTCGGGAGCTCGGTTGACCATGAAAGCGAAAATGTGGATTTGTACGGAACAAAAAATATTTTTGTTTCAATCACGGACAAGGACTTTAGCAAAGATAAATTGATATGGCTGACGGCATATAAGGAGTCGAGCAATATCCAAGTAGGAAACCCTCAGCTGGTAAAAATAAACGACGGCCAATTCTTTGTTATGTGGGAGGAAACTAACGAGGAAACTAACAGCTTGACGACTAAGATGCTTACCATAGACACAAACGGCAATAAAACCTCACGCGTTATCAGCAAGAGCATGAGCCTTTCGGACTGTCAGCCGATTTTGTGCAGCGACGGCCTGATAAGGTGGTACGCGACAAACGACTCCTCACCGACGATATACGCTGTAAACCCGTACAATTTAGATAGCGCTATGCTCGGCGACGTGAACGGCGACGGAGCGGTCGATGCGAAGGACAGAATGACTATAACGCGCCATATAGCCAAATGGAAGGGCTATGAGAGCATAGACAAGACTGCGGCGGACGTAAACTCCGACGGAGCCATCGACGCGAAGGACAGAATGGTCATCACGCGCCATATAGCAAAGTGGAAGGGCTATGAGGCTCTGCCCTACACCGGATAAGGCGCTCACCTCAATTTATAAATACTTTATTTGCGAAAGGAAGACAGATTATGAAATCTCTATCATCAACAGGCAAACGCGCAAGCAGGATGCTCGCCCTTGTTCTCTCCCTCATGCTCCTGCTTACAATGACGGCTGTTCCTGCCTTTGCGGCAGACAGCGCCGCCGCCACCGACCCTGCAAATTTTGCGTATTCCGATTATAGCGACGGAACAATTACTATTGAGGGCTATATCGGCGACGACAAAGACACTATGACGGAGCTTGTCATTCCCGAAGAAATCGACGGGAAAAGCGTGACTGAAATCGGAAGTTTTGCTTTTGAAGGCTGCACAAGCCTTACAAGCGTGATCATCCCCGATAGCGTGACCGAAATCAATGACTATGCTTTTGAAAACTGCACAAGCCTTACAAGTGTGATTATCCCCGATAGCGTGACTGCAATCGAGAACGATGCTTTTGGAAATTGCACAAGCCTTACAAGCGTGACAATTCCCGCGAGCGTGACCTACATATACAATCATGCCTTTGGATATTGTGAGGACGAGGAAACAGGGGATAATATCAAGGTCGAAGGCTTCACTATCACGGGCTATAAAAATTCCGCAGCTTACAGATACGCCATTGAAAACGGCTTTGAATTTGTAAGCCTCGGCGAGGTAAGCCCCTTTGTCTATATGGAGTTTGATGACGGAACAATTGCAATCACAGGCTATAACGGCGATGAAGCCAAGCTTGATATTCCCGCAGAGCTTGACGGAAAAAGCGTGACTGAAATCGGGTACAATGCTTTTGAAAACTGCACAAGTCTTGAAAGCGTGACTATACCCGATGGCGTGACTTATATCGGAGACAATGCCTTTTATGGCTGCACAAGCCTTACAAGCGTGACCATTCCCGAGAGCGTGGCCAATATATATTATGACGCCTTTTACAACTGCCCAAGTCTTAAGACTGTAACTATTCCTGCAAGTGTGACATCAATAGGCAATGAGGCCTTTGGATATTATAGGGGCGAGGAAACATGGGAAGATATCAAGATCGACGGTTTCACGATCACAGGCTACAAAAATTCGGCCGCATACGCTTACGCGCGCGACAATGAATTTGACTTTACAAGCCTTGGCGAGGTAGATCCCTTGGCATATGAAGAGCTTGAGGACGGAAATCTTGAGCTGGTGGCTTATTACGGCGATAAAGAAGAGCTTACAAAGCTTGATATCCCTGCAGAGATAGACGGGAAAAAAGTGGCTGAAATCGGAGAGTCTGCTTTTAGAGGCTGCACGAGTCTTACAAGTGTGACTATTCCAGAGGGTTTGTCTGTAATCGGAGGATATGCTTTTAAAAACTGCACAAGTCTTACAAGTGTGACAATTCCGAAGAGCGTTCATATAGGCAGAGGCGCATTTGGTTATTATGACAATGAAGAAGCCGGGGATTATAATATTAAAGTTGACGGCTTTAAAATCACCGGCTATACAAATTCAGCCGCATATGCTTACGCGCGCGACAACGAATTTGAATTTGTAAGTCTTGGCGTTACTGATAACCCATTTAACAATATGCACACTAATGACGGAAGGATTATTATATACGGCTATTACGGAGATAAGGATAAGCTGACAGAATTATCTATTCCGGAAAAAATAGACGGAGAATCCGTTACCGAAATAGCGTATAAAGCCTTTAAAGGATGCACAAGCCTTAAAAATGTTTCTACTCCAGCGAGCTTAAAAAGCATAGAAGGTTCTTCTTTCGAGGATTGCAAATCGCTTGAAAACGTGACCTTGTCTTCGGGATTGACAACAATCGAATATTACGCCTTTTTAAACTGCCCGAACCTTAAGGAGGTAACGATTCCTGCGAGCGTTACCGAGATAGGTTCTAATGCCTTCGGATATAACGGATATACAAAAGTCGAGGGCTTCACAATCAAGGGCTACGCCGGCACAGAGGCGGAAAGATACGCCAAGGACAACGGTTTTGAGTTTATCGCGCTCGAGGAGAAAAAATCCGGCGATATCGACGGCGACGGAGTAGTAGACGCGAGGGACAGAATGACTATAACGCGCTACATAGCCAAATGGAAGGGCTATGAGAGCATAGACAAGACTGCGGCTGACGTAAACTCCGACGGAGAGGTCGACGCTGCGGACAGAATGATAATCACGCGCCACATAGCAAAGTGGAAGGGCTATGAAACCCTGCCCTACACTGGATAAGGCGCGCGCCTCAATTTATAAATACTTTATTTGCGAAAGGAAGACTGATTATGAAATTTCTATCATCAACAGGCAAACGCGCAAGCAGGGCGCTCGCCCTTATCCTCTCCCTCATGCTCCTGCTTACAATGACAACTGTTCCTGCCTTCGCGGCGGACGGCACTGCCACCGACCCTGCAAATTTTGAGTATTATTATGACGACTATGAAGAAACCGTTGAGATCGCAGGCTATGTGGGCGACGACAAGGACACTATGACAGAGCTTGTCATTCCCGAAGAAATCGACGGAGCTGCGGTCACATTAATTGACGGAAATGCCTTTGCATACTGCGCGAGTCTTGAGAAGGTGACCATTCCCGAGAGCGTAACCAATATCGAATATAGCGCCTTTTATGATTGCCCTAATCTTAAGGCTGTGACTATTCCCGCGAGCGTTGCCTCAATAGGCAACTATGCCTTTGGATATTATGCGGACGAGGAAGATTACGATTATATAAAGATGGACGACTTCACAATCACAGGATATAAATATTCCGCTGCTTACAGATACGCTATGGAAAACGACTTTGAATTTGTAAGCCTCGGCGAGGTAAACCCCTTTGTATATGAGGAGCTTGATGATGAAATAATTGAAATCACCGGCTACAACGGCAATGAAGCCAAGCTTGATATTCCCGCGGAAATAGACGGAAAAAGAGTGAGCGAAATCGGATACAATGCTTTTAAAAACTGCAAAAGCATTACAAGTGTGACTATCCCTGATGGCGTGACTTACATTAATAGCAGCGCTTTTGAAGACTGCGTCAATATTGCAAGCGTTACTATTCCGGATAGTGTGACTAATATCGGAGATTATACTTTTGCAAATTGCACAAGCCTTACGGATGTTACTATTCCGACCGGCGTGATCGGTATCGGAGATTATGCTTTTGAAAATTGCACAAGCCTTACGGGCGCGACTATCTCCGATAGTGTGGAGGAAATTGGCGAGGAGGCTTTTTACTATTGTCCAAATCTTAAGGCCGTAACAATTCCTGCGAGCGTTACTGAGGTAGGCGATAATGCCTTTGGATATTGCAGCGGATACTGGGATGAAAACGATAATTATGTTGACGGCAAGGTCGACGGCTTCACTATCACGGGCTATAAAAATTCCGCAGCTTACAGATACGCCATTGAAAACGGCTTTGAATTTGTGAGCCTCGGCGAGGTTAGTCCCTTTGTCTATTATGAGCTTTATGACGGAACAATTGCAATCACAGGCTATAACGGGTATGAAGCACAGATTAATATTCCCGCAAAGATAGACGGAAAAAAAGTGACTGAAATTAGAGACTATGCTTTTAAAAACTGCACAAGCCTTACAAGTGTGATTATCCCCGATAGCGTGACTGCAATCGAGAACGATGCCTTTGGAAATTGCACAAGCCTTACAAGCGTGACTATACCCGATGGCGTGACCTCAATAGGCGATAATGCTTTTGGCTATTATGAGGATGAGGAAACGGGGAATGACATCAAGGTCGAAGGCTTCACTATCACGGGCTATAAAAATTCCGCAGCTTACAGATACGCCATTGAAAACGGCTTTGAATTTGTGAGCCTCGGCGAGGTTAGTCCCTTTGTCTATTATGAGCTTTATGACGGAACAATTGCAATCACAGGCTATAACGGGTATGAAGCACAGATTAATATTCCCGCAAAGATAGACGGAAAAAAAGTGACTGAAATTAGAGACTATGCTTTTAAAAACTGCACAAGCCTTACAAGCGTGACTATTCCCGATGGCGTGACTTATATCGGAGACAATGCCTTTTATAGCTGCACGAATCTTAATTCTGTAACGATTCCCGAGAGCGTGGCCAATATATATTATGACGCCTTTTACAACTGCCCAAGTCTTAAGACTGTAACTATTCCTGCAAGTGTGACATCAATAGGCAATGAGGCCTTTGGATATTATAGGGGCGAGGAAACATGGGAAGATATCAAGATCGACGGTTTCACGATCACAGGCTACAAAAATTCGGCCGCATACGCTTACGCGCGCGACAATGAATTTGACTTTACAAGCCTTGGCGAGGTAGATCCCTTGGCATATGAAGAGCTTGAGGACGGAAATCTTGAGCTGGTGGCTTATTACGGCGATAAAGAAGAGCTTACAAAGCTTGATATCCCTGCAGAGATAGACGGGAAAAAAGTGGCTGAAATCGGAGAGTCTGCTTTTAGAGGCTGCACGAGTCTTACAAGTGTGACTATTCCAGAGGGTTTGTCTGTAATCGGAGGATATGCTTTTCACGGTTGCACAAGCCTCAAGACTGTAACGATTCCAAAGAGCGTTATCAAGATACACAGATACGCATTTGGATATTATAGCAGCTACGATGTATTAGCCATCAAGATTGAAGACTTTAAAATCACGGGATATACAAATTCAGCCGCATATGCTTACGCGCGCGCCAGAGAATTTGAGTTTACAAGCCTTGGAGAGGTCAACCCCTTTGCCGGTAAAGAGCTCGGGGATGGAACTCTTGAACTGATTGCTTATTACGGGGATAAGGATGGACTGACCGATGTGTCTATTCCGGCTGAATTAGGCGGCAAATCTGTTACTTCAATGACATATGATGCTTTTGGCGGTTGCACGAGTCTTAAGAGCGTTTCGACCCCCTCAAGCTTGAAAAAAATAGGACATCATTCCTTCAGTGGCTGCAAATCGCTTGAAAATGTGACCCTGTCATCAGGGCTGACAACGATCGAATTTGACGCTTTTTACAATTGCCCAAATCTTAAGTCTGTAATGATTCCCGCGAGCGTTACCGAGATAGGTTCTAATGCCTTCGGATATAACGGATATACAAAAGTCGAGGGCTTCACAATCAAGGGTTACGCCGGCACGGAAGCGGAAAGATACGCCAAGGACAACGGCTTTGAGTTTATCGCGCTCGAGGAGAAAAAATCCGGCGATATCGACGGCAGCGGAGCAGTAGACGCTAAGGACAGAATGACCATAACGCGCTACATAGCCAAATGGAAGGGCTATGAGAGTATAGACAAGACTGCGGCTGACGTAAACTCCGACGGAGAGGTCGACGCTGCGGACAGAATGATAATCACGCGCCATATAGCAAAGTGGAAGGGCTATGAAACCCTGCCCTATGTCGCGGATAAGACAAATTAATAAACACTAAAAATGGCACCCCTTCTGCGCGAGAGAACGCAAAGGGGTGCTTTTGCATATTTTTCTTAGGCTTTGTCAAGGCGGTTCGAGGCAAATAATTTAAAGCTCAATTCCGACTCTCGGCTGAGTGCCGCAGCCGTAAGGGTGACTTACGCAGATAAACTCGGTCGCGTAGTCGGCGAGAGCCGTAAAGCGTTCGTCAACACCATGGCCGGTGAGGATAATTTCACAGTTCCCGCCAGAAAGGTCTTTGACATATTCGTAAAGGTGGTCGGAGGAGAAAAAACCGCAGTCCAAGAGGGTGAAGAACTCGTCTATTACTATCATATCGCAGCGCTCGCGCCTTTCCTTTATATACTCAAGAGCACGCTCGTATTTTACGCGCTCGCGCTCAAGCTCGTCTTCGTTCATTTCAAACGTGAATTTAAGCTCCTTTGGACAGGGGAAAAGCTCAACCGACGGGAGCTGCGACAAGACGGCGCGCTCGCCGGTGCTTGAGCATTTGAAGAGCTGCACGAAAAGGACGCGCTTATTCCGTCCGGCGGCGCGCACAGCCGCGCCTACCGCAGAGCAGGTCTTGCCCTTGCCGTTTCCATAGTATATGTGGAGCATAGTATCACCTCGGGTGCTTTTTTTGATTTTGCGCGGTGAATTAAGGGCTGCCGCGCCGTTGCGCTTCGGCTGTTTTGAGCGAGAGGAGAGGGTTCGGGCGGCGACCGGTCCATTTCCGCCGCAGGCGGAAATGGACCGAAAACACGGCGGCAGGGTTTGTGCGGAGAGGCAGACAGGCTGCCCCCGCCGTGTTTTCTTGCTTGCCCGCGCAGCGGGCAAGCGGTCGCCGCCCGAACCCGTCCTGCCGCAGGCTCAATGTGAAAACGTGCCGCGCGGCAGCTTGTGCGCAAAATGGGTCTTGAATTTTCAACACTAAAATCTTATTATATATATGATTGCTTGTCAAGAAAGGGGGATTCATGTGAATCAGAATAAGTCAAGAGGAAAAAGAAGAGCGGATAAACGCACTTGGTTTTTGAGGATAGTCGCGCTCGTAATAGTCCTTCTTATGGTCGGCTCCGTCTTTGCCGTTTTGCTGTCGGCCGGAGCGGCACAGTGATAAGCGGCAAATTGTAAAATTTGCATAAAATTTTTATAAAAATTCTCCAAAAGTTCTAAAATAAAATCTTCACCTTTTTCGTTGTTTGCGCAGTGAGTTTATGGTATAATACTGTTTGCGTGACTGCAACAGATATGCGTTGAAGCGGGAGGTTGCGGCTTTTAAAGCCGGTTTTTCCGTGGAGTATGTCCGATTTTAAACCGGGCGAAGAAAATAATTGTGAGCTGGTACACCGCTTTGGCTGCGGTGCGGCTGTGCTCGTATGCTTTTTTGTTCCGGGTTGACTTATGTCAGTCCGGTTTTTAAACAGCGGTTTATGAAACACCCGGAGCGGTGTAACGAAAAAGCACGCCCGCCACTAATAATTCAAGGAGGCGATTTTCGTGGCAGTCAAGGAAAAAATAAGGATAAGATTAAAGGGTTACGATCACCAGCTGGTTGATCAGTCCGCCGAAAGAATCGTTCAGACGGCGAAGCGCACAGGAGCCAGAGTTTCGGGCCCGGTGCCTCTTCCGACGGAAAAGCAGGTCATCACAATACTGCGCGCCGTTCACAAGTACAAGTATAGCCGTGAACAGTTTGAGATGAGAACCCACAAAAGACTTATCGACATTTTAAGACCGTCAAACAAGACAGTCGAGGCTCTTATGAGCTTAGAGCTCCCTGCCGGTGTTGAAATTGAAATTAAATTATAATTCTCAACCAACCGCAGACAGGGTCATGTTGGGGCAACCCAACCAATAACCTTACAGGAGGCATAGATATGCAAAAGGCAATCATCGGAAAGAAAATCGGCATGACGCAGATTTTCGATGAAAAGGGAAACGTCGTTCCCGTAACGGTCGTAGAAGCAGGACCATGTGTCGTTTCTCAGAAAAAGACCGTTGAAAACGACGGCTACGCGGCTGTGCAGATCGGCTTTGGCGATCTCAGAGCCAGCAAGGTAAACAAGCCAATGAAGGGTCATTTTGACAAGGCGGGCGTTGCGCCAAAGAGAACTCTCAGAGAGTTCCGCTTCGACGACACGGACGCTTACAGTATTGGCGACATAATCAAGGCCGACACATTTGCACCGGGCGACAAGATAGACGTCACCGGCACAAGCAAAGGTAAGGGCTATGCAGGCGTTATCAAGCGCTGGAACTTCCAAAGACTCAAGGAGTCGCACGGTACGGGTCCCTGCGTAAGAACAGGCGGATCCATCGGCTCGTGCTCTTCTCCGTCAAGAGTATGGAAGGGCAAAAAGATGGCGGGTCATCTTGGAGCCGAAAAGGTAACGGTACAGAATTTAAGGGTTGTTAAGGTAGACGCCGAAAGCAATCTTATCGCTATCAAGGGCGCTGTTCCCGGTCCTAACGGCGGCACGGTAGTAATCCGCGATTCCGTTAAGGCTTAAAGAGAGGAGGAAGTAAAATGCCTAATGCAGCAGTAGTAGACATGGCAGGCAACAAGGTTTCTGAAATAACCTTAAGCGACGCCATTTTCGCAATCGAGCCAAACGCGGCGGTTATGCATCAGATGGTAGTTAACTACCTCGCAAATCAGCGTCAGGGCACACAGTCGGCTCTCACACGCGCCGAGGTTTCCGGCGGCGGAAAAAAGCCGTGGAGGCAAAAGGACACGGGTCATGCAAGACAGGGCTCGACAAGAGCTCCGCAGTGGACCCACGGCGGAATCGTTTTCGCACCGAAGCCGAGAAGCTACCGTTTCTCTGTAAATAAAAAGGTGAGAAGACTCGCTATGAAATCAGCCTTTTCGTCAAAGTGCGCGGCGGACGAGATAATCGTTCTCGATTCACTGACGACAGACACATATAAGACAAAGGTCATCGCCGATATGCTTAAGGCAGTAGGCGCCGAGAAGAAGGCACTTATCGTTCTTCCCGAGGTAGACAGCAAGGTAATAGCTTCGGCAAGGAACATTCCCGGCGTTAAGACGGCTCAGGTAAATACGCTTAATGTTTATGATATGTTAAATGCAGATAAGCTTATCATCGTTAAGGACGCCGTAGCTAAAATAGAGGAGGTGTACGCATAATGACAGCACAGGATATTATAATCCGCCCTGTTGTGACCGAAAAGAGTATGTCAGGAATTGCCGGCAAGAAGTACACCTTTGAGGTTGCAAAGTCGGCGGGAAAGATCGAGATTGCAAAGGCTGTTGAAGAGCTTTTCAAGGTCAAGGTTAAAAAGGTAAACACCGTCAACGTAAGAGGCCAGTTCCGCCGTCAGGGCAGAAGCGAGGGCTATACCCCGAGCTGGAAAAAGGCTTATGTAACTCTTACGGAGGACAGCAAGAGTATAGAATTTTTTGAAGGCATGATGTAAGCCTGTAAACAAAATACCAAATAAACAGGCAGAAAGTATGGGGAAAGCCATATCCCCGCAAAGCCATCATGAGGAGAGTGAAATCGAATGGCCATAAAAGTATTTAAGCCGACTACAAACGCAAGAAGAAATATGTCGGTTACAGATTATTCGGTTCTTTCAAAGACTGCTCCGGAAAAGAGCCTGCTCGCTCCGCTTAAAAAGAAGTCGGGCAGAAACAGCTACGGAAGAATCACCGTCCGTCACAGAGGCGGCGGAAACCGCAGAAAATATCGTATTATTGATTTTAAGCGTCAGAAGTTCGACGTTCAGGGCACAATAGCGACTCTTGAGTACGACCCGAACCGCAGCGCGTTCATCGCTCTTGTTGAGTATGAGGACGGCGAGAAGAGCTACATCATAGCTCCTAACGGCGTAAAGGTCGGCGACAAGATAGTGGCCGGCGAGTCGGCCGATATAAAGCCCGGCAACGCGCTTCCGCTTGCAAACATTCCGACAGGTACCTTTATCCATAACGTAGAGCTTTACCCCGGCAGAGGCGCACAGCTCGCCCGCGCGGCAGGCAATATGGCTCAGCTTATGGCAAAGGAAAACGGAATGGCTCTTTTAAGACTCCCTTCGGGCGAGCTGAGAAACGTTCCCGCAAGCTGCATGGCGACTATCGGTCAGGTTTCAAACACCGACCATGAAAACGTCAAGATAGGTAAAGCGGGCCGCAAGAGAAATATGGGCTGGAGACCGACCGTAAGAGGTTCCGTAATGAACCCGAACGACCACCCGCACGGCGGCGGCGAGGGCAAAAGCCCTGTTGGACGCCCGGGCCCGTGCACACCGTGGGGCAAGCCCGCTCTCGGCTATAAGACGAGAAAGCATCACAACCGTTCAGACAAGTACATTGTCAGACGCAGAAACGGCAAGTAATAGGCACACAGAAAGGAGCTTAAATTATGGGCAGAAGCGTAAAAAAGGGTCCTTATGTGCAGCCTGTGCTGCTTAAGAGGATCCAGGCAATGAACGAAACGGGCGAGAAGAAGATCCTCAAGACATGGAGCAGATCTTCAACAATCTTCCCTGAGTTCGTAGGTCATACATTTGCAGTCCATGACGGACGCAAGCACGTTCCGGTATATGTAACCGAAGATATGGTAGGACACAAGCTCGGCGAGTTTGCTCCGACCAGAACCTTCAGAGGTCACGCCGGTTCCAAGACAAGCAAATAAGCGGAAGGAGAGTACAGCAATGGAATCAAAGGCATATTTAAATTATGTCCGTATTGCGCCGAGAAAGGTCGCCGTTGTGCTTGACCTTATAAGGAACAAGCCCGCAGACCTTGCTATGGCAATTCTCAAGCATACTCCAAAGGCCGCTTGCGAGCCGCTTTCAAAGCTGCTCAAGTCCGCTATGGCAAATGCTGAGAACAATCACAATATGGACGTTTCAAAGCTTTACGTTGCATCGTGCAGCGTAAGTCAGGGTCCGACCCTCAAGCGTATCCGTCCGAGAGCACAGGGACGTGCATACAGGATAAATAAGAAGACTTCACACATCACACTTGTTCTCAAGGAAACGGAATAATCAAAGGAGGTAAAGTAAATGGGCCAAAAAGTTAATCCGCACGGTCTGCGTGTCGGCGTAATAAAGGATTGGGAATCACGCTGGTTCGCAAATAAAAAGGACTTTGGCGACACACTTGTTGAGGACTACAACCTCCGTAAAACCCTGAAGAAGCAGCTTGCGGCAGCAGGCGTTCCGAGGATAGAAATCGAGCGTGACGCGTCAAAGGTCAGAATACACATTCACTGCGCTAAGCCGGGCATGGTTATCGGCAAGGGCGGCAGCGAGATAGAAAAGCTTCGTCTGCAATGCGAAAAAATGCTCGGCAAGCACGTTGTTATAAATATCGTAGAGGTAAAATCCCCCGATATGAACGCGCAGCTTGTTGCAGAGAGCATTGCTCAGCAGCTTGAAAAGAGAATTTCATTCCGCCGCGCCATGAAGCAGGCTATCGGCAGAGCGATGAAATTCGGCGCAAAGGGTATCAAGACCCAGTGCAGCGGTCGTCTTGGCGGCGCGGAAATCGCCCGCAGCGAGATGTACCACGAGGGAACTATTCCTCTTCAGACGCTCAGAGCCGACATAGACTACGGCTTTGCAGAGGCAGCCACAACCTACGGCATAATCGGCGTAAAGGTTTGGCTTTACAAGGGTGAGGTTCTTCAAGAGCAGAAGAGACCCCGCAAAGAAGGAGGCGGTAAGTAATGCTTTTACCTAAGCGTGTTAAATACAGAAGAGTACACAGAGGCCGCTTGAAGGGCAAGGCCTACCGCGGCAACAAGGTTACCTACGGCGATTACGGCCTTCAGGCTCTTGAGCCGTCATGGATAACCTCAAACCAAATCGAGGCAGCCCGTGTCGCCATGACGCGTTACTGCAAAAGATTCGGTAAGGTTTGGATAAAGATTTTCCCGGATAAGCCGGTGACAGAAAAGCCGGCGGAAACTCGAATGGGTTCCGGTAAAGGCTCGCCCGAATATTGGGTAGCGGTCGTAAAGCCGGGCAGAGTAATGTTCGAGCTGGCTGGCGTTCCGGAGGCAACCGCGCGAGAGGCGCTCCGCCTTGCCGCCAACAAGCTTCCCATTAAGTGCAAGTTCGTTAAAAAGGAAGAGGGGGTTGAGCAGTAATGAAAGCGTCAGAGATAAGAGAGCTCTCGGGCGAAGAGCTTCAGCTCAAGGAAAAAGAGCTCAAGGAAGAGCTTTTCCAGCTCCGTTTCCAGCATGCCATCAATCAGCTTGACAACCCGATGCGTTTAAAGGCCGTTAAGAAGGACATTGCAAGAATAAAGACAGTCATTCGTCAACGCGAGCTTGAGAACGCGGAAGCTTAATGAAGGAGGATAAAGTCGTGAGCGATAGAAACATGAGAAAAACCGACGTCGGCACGGTTGTCAGCGACAAGATGGACAAAACCGCCGTTGTTGCTATCGAAAACAGCGTAAAGCACCCGCTTTACAATAAAATCGTAAAGCGCACGATCAAGCTCAAGGTTCATGATGAGAACAACGAGTGCGGCGTGGGCGACAGAGTACGCATTATGGAGACTCGTCCTCTTTCTAAGGATAAGAGATGGCGTCTCGTCGAGATTATAGAAAAGGCTAAATAATTTTAGCGGTTTCAGTAAAGGAGGAACGCACTGTGATTCAACAGCAGACCTACCTCAAGGTTGCTGATAACACCGGCGCAAAGGAGTTAATGTGCATTCGTGTTCTCGGCGGCACCAGAAGGAGGTACGCCAATATTGGCGACGTCGTTGTTGCTTCGGTCAAAAAAGCAGCACCAGGCGGCGTTGTTAAGAAAGGCGACGTAGTTAAAGCAGTTATCGTACGCTCTGCAAAGGGTGTGCGTCGCGACGACGGCACATATATTCGTTTTGACGAGAATGCGGCCGTTATCATCAAGGAAGATAAAAACCCGAGAGGTACTCGTATCTTCGGGCCGGTAGCAAGAGAGCTTCGCGACAAGGATTATCTCAAGATCCTCTCTCTCGCTCCCGAAGTACTTTAATGGAGGTGTTGCAGTATGAATAATAAGGTTCATGTAAAAACAGGTGACACCGTTATGGTATTATGCGGCAAGGACAAGGGCAAAAAGGGCAAGGTCATGGCTGTAAGCCCGAAGGAGGGCAAGGTCATTGTCGAAAAGGTCAATATGGTAAAAAAGCACGTTAAGCCCCGCAGAATGGGCGAACAGGGCGGCATAATCAAGGCCGAGGGCGCAATGTACGCCTCAAAGGTTCAGATAATCTGCCCGCGCTGCAACAAGCCCACCCGCATAGGACACAAGGTTTTTGAAGACGGCACAAAATCCCGCATATGCAGAAAATGCGGCGAAACACTGTAAGGAGGAGACAACATGGCAAGACTTAAAGAAATGTATAAAAGCGAAGTTGCTCCTGCGTTGATGAACAAGTTTTCTTATAAGAGCGTTATGGAGATACCGAAGCTCGATAAGATAGTTGTAAACGTCGGTGCCGGCGAAGCAAGGGATAACTCAAAGGTTATCGACGCGATCCTCACCGACCTCGGCGCGATCACCGGTCAGAAGCCGCTGGTTTGCCGCGCGAGGAAGTCGGTTGCAAACTTCAAGCTCCGTGAGGGTATGCCAATCGGAGCCAAGGTAACGCTCAGAGGCGACAGAATGTATGAGTTTCTCGACAGGCTCTTTAACGTAGCCCTCCCGCGCGTGCGCGACTTCAGGGGAATCAACCCCGACTCGTTCGACGGCAGAGGAAACTACAATATGGGCATTAAGGAGCAGCTCATTTTCCCTGAGATAGATTACGATAAGATCGACAAGGTTCGCGGTATGGATATCTGCTTCGTTACCACCGCAAAAACAGACGAAGAGGCTCGCGAGCTGCTTACGCTCATGGGCGCTCCGTTCGCTAAATAAGGAGGGGTTATTGTGGCTAAAACTTCAATGAAGGTTAAACAGAAAAGACAGCAAAAGTTTTCCTCAAGGGAATACAGCAGATGCAAGATCTGCGGCAGACCACACGCCTATCTCCGTAAGTTCGGTATTTGCCGTATCTGCTTTAGAGAGCTCGCCTACAAGGGCGAGATTCCCGGAGTAAAGAAGTCAAGCTGGTAAGCAAAGGAGGAAGAACACTATGCAGATCACCGATGCAATAGCAGATTTGCTTACAAGAATTCGCAACGCGAGTTCCGCAAAGCACGATACTGTTGAAATTCCTTCTTCAAACATGAAAAAGGCTATCTGCCAGATTCTTGTTGACGAAGGCTATATCAAGAGTTTCACAGTTACCGAGGACGGCAAGCAGGGCGTTATCAAGGTAACATTAAAATACGGCGAGGGCAAAAAGCCTGTTATCACAGGACTCAGAAGAGTGTCAAAGCCCGGTTTGCGTATATACAGCAGCGTTGAGGATATGCCGAAGGTTTTAAAGGGCCTTGGTATCGCGATCGTTTCAACATCAAAGGGCGTTATGACAGACCGTCAGGCGCGCCGTGAGAATGTGGGCGGCGAAGTCCTCGCATTTATTTGGTAAGGGGGCGCGTTTATGTCACGAATTGGAAGAAAACCCATAAATATTCCCGCCGGCGTTGACGTTAAGGTTGACGGCGGTGTAGTGACCGTAAAGGGACCCAAGGGCACTTTAACCCAGAAGGTACACCCGAATATGACGGTCAAGGTCGAGGGCGGCATCATAGAGGTTACTCGTCCCGACGACAACAAGGAGAACAGATCGCTCCACGGCCTTACAAGGTCGCTCATAGCCAATATGGTAGAGGGCGTTGTAAACGGCTATAAAAAGGAGCTTGACGTCAACGGCGTAGGCTACAGAGTTCAGAAGCAGGGCAACAAGTGCGTTATGAACCTCGGCTTTTCGCATCAGGTAATAGTTGAGGACACGGAGGACATCAAAATTGAGGTTCCGGGTCCAAACAAAATCATCATCACAGGCATCGACAAGCAAAAGGTTGGTCAGTTTGCTGCCGAAGTAAGAGAAAAACGTCCGCCGGAGCCGTACAAGGGCAAGGGAATCAAGTATGTTGATGAACATATCCGCCGCAAGGAAGGCAAGGCCGGTAAGGGCGGCAAGAAATAATTAAGGAGAGTGAATGACTATGGTAAACAAGGCTGATAAGAATATAGCACGCCGGAAGCGCCACACGAGAGTTCGTGGCAAAATCAGCGGCACAGCGCAGCGTCCTCGCCTTAATGTATTCCGTTCGTCAAAGAATATCTACGCTCAGATAATCGACGACGTAAACGGAGTAACTCTTGTATCCGCTTCTTCACTTGACAAGGATTTTGAAGGTCAGGGCGGCAACAAGGAGGCAGCCAAAAAGGTTGGCGAGCTGATTGCAAAGAAAGCAGCAGACAAAGGCATAACCGACGTTGTCTTTGACAGAGGCGGTTATCTGTATCACGGCCGTGTCAAGGAATTGGCCGAAGGCGCCCGCGAGGGCGGCCTCAAATTCTAAGAAGAGGAGGATATGACTTTGGCTAATATTATTGACGGATCAACATTGGATTTACAGGAAAAGGTTGTCGCTATAAACCGCGTATCAAAAACGGTTAAGGGCGGACGAATCTTCAAATTTGCCGCGCTCGTTGTAGTCGGCGACGGACAGGGCACGGTAGGCTTCGGCATAGGCAAGGCGGGCGAGGTTCCCGACGCCATACGCAAGGGCATCGAGGACGCCAAAAAGAACCTTATGAAGGTTTCGCTCAAGGGCACCACGATTCCCCACGAGGTCATCGGCGAGTTCGGCGCAGGCAGAGTACTGATGAAGCCGGCGGCTCCCGGTACAGGCGTTATCGCCGGCGGTCCGGTTCGTGCCGTTGTTGAGGCGGTAGGAATCAAGGATATAAGAACAAAGGCTTTGCGTTCAAATAATCCCTGCAATGTCGTAAGAGCTACGCTCCAGGGACTTGGCGCACTGCGCAGCGCAGAGGAAGTTGCCGCCGTACGCGGCAAGTCCGTAAGCGAGATTTTATAATAGGGAGGCAGCAAGATGGCAAATTTAAGCATTAAGCTGAAGAAAAGCCTTATCGGCAGCAAGAAAGACCAGATTGCAACCGCCCATGCTCTCGGTCTTAAGAAAATCGGCGACGTAACTGTTCAGCCGGATAATCCGATGACACAGGGCAAGGTAGCAAAAATAATCCACCTCATCGAGGTAAGCGAAGCGTAAGCAAGGAGGTGCGAATGATGAAGTTGCACGAACTTTCACCCGCGCAGGGTTCAAAGAAAGCATCAAAGCGTATCGGCAGAGGCCACGGCTCAGGCTGGGGCAAAACAGCCGGTAAGGGCCATAAGGGTCAGAAGGCACGCAGCGGCGGCGGAATACGCCCGGGCTTTGAGGGCGGTCAGATGCCGCTTCAGAGAAGAGTTCCAAAAAGAGGTTTCAACAATATTTTCGCCAAGGAAATCGTTGCAATAAACCTTTCGGCGCTCAACCGTTTTGACGACGGCGCGGTCGTTGACACACAGGCTCTTCTCGAAAAGGGTATCGTAAAGAATAAATTTGACGGTATCAAAATTCTTGGAAACGGAAATCTCACTAAAAAGCTTGAAGTAAAGGCGACGGCATTTTCTGCTTCTGCAAAGGAAAAGATAGAAGCAGCAGGCGGAAAGGCTGAGGTGGTCTGAATTGTTTAAGACTATACAAAACGCATGGAGGATTCCGGATCTCAGAAAAAAATTACTTTTCACACTTTTAATTATAATCGCGTTCAGAGTCGGTTCGGTTATACCGGTTCCGTTTCTCGACATGACGGCTCTTGCAAACGCGATGTCACCGCAAAATCTCGGCGATTCAATTTTCGCGTATCTTAACACACTCAGCGGCGGCGCCTTTTCAAACGCGACAATATTCGCTATGGGCGTTACCCCCTACATCAACTCGTCAATTATAATGCAGCTCCTTACGGTTGCCATTCCTCCGCTTGAGAGAATGGCGAAGGAGGGCGAAGAGGGCAGAAAGAAAATCGCGACTATCACGCGTTACGTTACCGTCGGCCTCGGACTTTTACAGGGCGCGGCCTACTTCTGGTATCTCTTTGCAAGCAATATAGTTTCATACAGAAGCGGCTTTGAGGCAGTTTTCGCGGCGTTCGTTATCATACTTACGTTTACTGCCGGTACAGCCCTTATGATGTGGATGGGCGAGCAGATCAACCAGTACGGCATAGGCAACGGTATCTCGATACTCCTCTTTGCAGGCATTGTTGCGAGATTCCCGCTCACTATTTCACAGCTTGGAGAGTTCTTCAACCTCGGCTTGCAGGGAGCTACACAGTACCTCTTCTTCGTGCCGCTGTATGTAATACTCTTCCTCGCGGTTATCTGGGTGATCGTATTTATGAACGACGCCGAAAGGCGCATACCCGTTCAGTACGCGAAAAGAGTTGTCGGCAGAAAGATGTACGGCGGACAGTCGAGCCACCTTCCGATAAAGGTAGGTCTTGGCGGCGTTTTGCCGATCATCTTCGCAAGCTCAATTCTTTCAATTCCGGCTACTATCCACCAGTTCTTCCCGAATATGGGAGATTTCTGGAACGGACTTTGGAGCCTGTTCGATTACGGCGGATGGCTGTATTCGATACTCTTCTTCATACTGATTATAATGTTTGCTTACTTCTACACTACGATTCAGTATAATCCTTTGGAAATGTCCAATAATCTTCGTCAGAACAACGGCACCATCCCGGGAATCCGTCCCGGCAAGCCGACTACTGACTTTATAGCGAGGATCCTTTCAAGGATCACGCTTATAGGCGCGCTGTTCCTCGCGGTTATCGCTATCTTCCCGATCGCGTTCTGCGGAGCAACGGGCATGAGGGCGCTGTCAATGGGCGGCACGTCGATAATCATTCTTGTAGGCGTTGCGCTTGAGACGGTTAAGCAGATGGAATCTCAGATGATGATGCGTCATTACAAGGGCTTCCTCGACTAAGTAAAGGAGAAGATTATGAACATCATTCTATTAGGAGCCCCGGGCGCCGGCAAGGGCACCCAGGCAGAGGTTATTTCAAACCATCTTTCAATCCCCACGATTTCAACGGGTAATATTATCCGTGAGGCGCTGAGAAGCGGCACGGAAATGGGTATCAAGGCGAAGTCCTTTATGGACTCAGGCAAGCTCGTTCCGGACGATGTTGTAATAGGCATCATCAAGGAAAGACTTGCAAAAGACGACTGCAAGAACGGATTTATTCTTGACGGCTTCCCGAGAACCATTCCACAGGCCGAGGCTCTGGACGAGATGGGCATTCAAATCGACAAGGTTATCGACATTGAGGTGCCCGACGAGAACATAGTAAAGCGTATGTCCGGACGCCGTGTTTGCCAGGACTGCGGCGCAAGCTACCACCTCGACTACAAAAAGCCGAGCAAGGACGGAGTTTGCGACAGCTGCGGCGGCACCCTTGTTCAGCGCAAGGACGACCATCCCGACACTGTTCTTGCAAGACTTCAGGTTTATCACAACGAAACCGAGCCTTTAAAGGATTACTACGAGAAGCAGGGCAAGCTTGCAATAGTAGAGGGACAGGAAGAGATCAAGGACACAACGGCGCTTATTCTTAAAGAAGTAGAGGCGTAAGTGCTGTATGGTAATATTAAAGACTTCCAGAGAGCTTTCAAAAATGCGCGAGGCGGGCAGGATCTCCGCCAACGCGCTGAAGCTCGCAGGCAAAGCGGTCGAGCCGGGCGTTTCAACGCTTGAGATCGACAGGATAGTCCGCAAATATATCGAGGAGCAGGGCGCAAAGCCCTCGTTCCTCGGCTATGGCGGCTTTCCGGGCAGCGCCTGTATTTCAGTAAACGATGAGGTTGTCCATGGCATACCTTCAAAGAAGCGCATACTCAAAAGCGGAGATATAGTTTCGGTGGACGTCGGAGCTTTTTACGGCGGCTTTCACGGCGACAACGCGTGGACCTACGCCTGCGGCGATATAAGCGACGAAACGCAGAAGCTTCTCGACGCGACGAGAGAGAGCCTGTTCGAGGGGATCAAACAGGCAATTGCCGGAAATCGCCTGGGCGATATAGGCAGTGCGATTCAGAGATATGTCGAAGCTCGCAGCTACTCGGTGGTACGGGATTACGTCGGCCACGGCGTAGGTGCGAAATTACACGAGGATCCAAGCGTGCCGAATTTTGGCACACCCGGCAGAGGTGTGCGCCTGTTACCGGGAATGACTATCGCCATTGAGCCCATGATAAATATGGGCACGCACAAGGTCAGGGTCTTAGACGACGACTGGACCGCCGTAACGGCGGACGGAAAGCTGTCGGCTCACTTTGAGCACACGGTCGCTATAACGGCCGACGGACCGGTTATTTTGACCATGCCCGACTGAGAGGTGCGGCATGGATTTAAAAAGAGGACTTGTGGTGCGGGCGAAAAGCGGCAGAGATAAAGACGGATTTTTTGTTGTTATCTCGCTTGACGATGAATATGCTTATATTGCCGACGGCAGAACGAGGCGGCTCGAGCTGCCCAAGAGGAAAAATCCAAAGCATCTTTTTCTCACAAGCACGGTTATTCCGCAGGAATCATTGAATACCAACAAGCAGCTCAGGGCGGCGCTGAGAGCCTTTAACGAGGACTCGGCGGAGCTTTAAAGGCTAAAAGCCCACAGGCGCGATATGAGGAGGTAATTTTATGTCAAAGCAGGACGTTATCGAAATTGAAGGCACAGTCACGGAGGCTCTGCCGAACGCGCAGTTCAAGGTCGAGCTGCCGAACGGTCAGGTTATCCTCGCGCACATTTCCGGCAAGCTGAGAATGAATTTCATCAGAATTTTGCCGGGCGACAGGGTAACGGTTGAGATGTCTCCCTACGACCTCACAAGAGGCCGCATAACATGGAGAAGCAAATAAAACAGACAATACAAGGAAAGGAATGATTACACAATGAAAGTCAGACCTTCTGTAAAGAAAATATGCGAAAAGTGCAAGGTTATAAAGCGCAAGGGCAAGGTAATGGTGATTTGCGAAAACCCCAAGCACAAACAGCGTCAGGGCTAATGCCTTAAAAAGAAAAATAACTAATTAAATTATATGGAGGTGCAACAAAATGGCTCGTATATCTGGTGTTGACTTGCCGAGAGATAAAAGAATAGAGATAGGTCTTACCTACATCTACGGAATCGGCAGAAAGACCGCAAGCGACATAATTGCTGCAACAGGGGTAAATCCCGACACTCGTGTCAGAGATTTAACGGAAGATGATGTTTCTAAACTCAGAGAGTATATCGACCATAACTGCCGCGTGGAGGGCGACCTTCGCCGCGACGTCGCATTCGATATAAAAAGACTTATTGAAATTGGCTGCTATCGCGGCGTGCGTCACAGAAAGGGACTTCCCGTAAGGGGTCAGCGCTCAAAGACAAACGCCCGCACCCGCAAGGGTCCGAGAAAGACAATGGCCAATAAGAAGAAATAAGCAAGGAGGGTTTTAAGCTATGGCAGCACCGAAGGGTAAAAAGACCACAGTACGCCGCCGCCGCGAGAGAAAGAACATCGAGCGCGGAGCAGCGCACATTCAGTCTACTTTTAACAATACGATCGTTACTATATCAGACGTACAGGGCAACGCTGTTTCATGGGCAAGCGCAGGCGAGCTTGGCTTCAGAGGTTCAAGAAAGTCAACTCCGTTTGCCGCTCAGTCAGCTGCCGAAACAGCCGCAAAGGCGGCTATGGAGCACGGAATGAAGTCCGTAGAGGTTTATGTAAAGGGACCCGGAGCAGGTCGCGAGGCGGCTATAAGAGCCTTGCAGTCAGCCGGTCTTGAGGTTTCAATGATCAAAGACGTAACGCCTATTCCGCACAACGGATGCCGTCCTCCCAAGAGAAGACGCGTATAGTCAAAAGATAAAGGAGGAAATGACCCATGGCAAAAAATATGCAGCCTATTGCAAAGCGTTGCAGAGCGCTTGGAATTTCTCCCGCGGTAATGGGATATTCAAAAAAGACTTCCAACAGAAATCCCGGCGGAAACATGAGAAGAAAAAAGAGCGAATACAGCCTTCAGCTCACAGAGAAGCAGAAGGTAAAGTTTATATACGGTATCATGGAAAAGCAGTTCAGAATGTACTATGAGAAGGCGGAAAAGTCGCAGGGTAAAACGGGCGAGGTTCTTCTCACAACAATAGAGCGCAGACTTGATAACGTAGTGTTCAGGCTCGGCTTTGCAAGAACAAGAAGAGAGGCAAGACAGCTTGTAAATCACGCGCATTTCACAGTAAACGGCAAAAAGGTTGATATTCCGTCATATCTTGTAAAGGTGGGCGACGTTATTGCCGTAAAAGAAAAGAGCAAATCGTCAACGCGCTATAAGGAGATAGGAACGGAGTCCACGCTCCTTCCCAAGTGGCTTGAAAAATCAGAGAATGATCTCAGCGGCAAGGTTATTGCGATGCCTGAGAGAGAGGATATAGACTTCCCGGTAGAGGAGCATCTCATCGTTGAGTTGTATTCCAAATAATCCCTTTCACAATCGTATGCACACAAACGCAGGGCGGCGTTTTGCCGCCTAATATAGGGAGGAGATTCGCTGATGATAGAATTTGAAAAGCCAAGAATAGACATAGAAGAATTATCCGCCGACGGCAAATATGGCAAATTTGTAGTTGAGCCATTGGAGCGCGGCTTCGGCAATACCCTCGGAAACAGCTTGAGAAGAGTTCTTCTTTCTTCCCTTGAGGGTGTGGCAGTTACCTCAATAAAAATTGACGGTGTTCTCCACGAATTTTCAACGATCCCGGGCGTTAAAGAGGATGTAACCGAAATCGTGCTTAATATGAAGGGCTTAACTGCAAAGCTCCACTGCGACGGTCCAAAAACTATCGAGATCAACGCCGAGGGCCCGTGTGTTGTGACCGCCGATTCGATAAAGTGCGACAGCGAGGTCGAGATCCTCAATCCGGATATGCATATTGCTTCTCTCGGGGACGACGCAAAGCTTATAATGGAAATAACATTGGATAAGGGCAGAGGATATGTTCCCGCCGAGCGCAATAAGCAGATCTCCGGAAACAACGTGATCGGCGTGCTTCCGATCGACTCTATCTACACGCCTGTTCTCAAGGTGAATTATACGGTCGAGAACACCCGCGTGGGACAGATCACTGACTACGACAAGCTCACGCTTGATGTATGGACAAACGGCGTAATTAACGCTCAGGAGGCGGTTTCGCTTGCCGCAAAGGTACTCACTGAGCACCTTAATCTCTTTGTTGACCTCTCAGACAAGGGTCACAGCACAGAGATAATGGTTGAAAAGGACGACAAGGGCAAGGAGAAGGTTCTTGAAATGACCATTGAAGAGCTCGACCTTTCGGTTCGTTCGTTCAACTGTCTGAAGCGCGCCGGAATCAACACGGTAGAAGACTTGATAAATAAATCTGAGGACGACATGATGAAGGTCAGGAACCTCGGCAGAAAGTCGCTTGAAGAGGTGATCTTTAAGCTTCAAAGCCTTGGCTTCAGTCTTCAGAAGGACGACGAATGATCCTTTAAAAAAATTAAGCAAAGGAGTGACTTTCAATGCCAGGAACGAGAAAACTGGGAAGGACGACTGCCCACAGAACGGCGATGCTCAGGGCCTTGGTTACCTTTCTGTTTGAAAACGGCAAAATTGAAACTACTGTAACTCGCGCTAAAGAGGTAAGCTCTATGGCGGAGAAGATGATAACGATAGCTAAGGAAAACAATCTCCACAACAAGCGTATGGTGATGTCCTTTGTAACAAAGGAAGACGTAACACACAAGCTTTTTAACGAGATTGCTCCGAAATATACCGACAGAAACGGCGGCTATACAAGAATAACAAAGCTTGGCCCTCGCAGAGGCGACGCGGCTGAGATGGCTGTTATAGAGCTGATCTGATCACGGCATAGCTTGCGGCGGAGCTGAGAGCTCCGCCGTTTTTAAGCCGCCGGTTTAAAGCTTAATAAAAAATCCGCCCGTAGCATAGCTGGATAATGCAACGGATTCCGATTCCGGAGATCGGGGGTTCAAATCCCTCCGGACGGGCCAAAACGCGCCAAGTCACTGTGAGCTTGGCGCGTTTTTTTAAGGATATTTAATTTTGTCTATGCTTTAATACTTCGCCTCCGCGCTCCTGCTCAAAGAGCTTTGCTTGATCAAGCTCTTGTAAGCATAAATTATTTTTTCGGCGCGAATTTAATTTAAAGAAAAAAACAAATTCTTGGCCGGAGGACTGAGTTCGCCAAGGATTCAGCACGAGGGGAAATAAAATATGAGCCGCAAGCTTAAAAAATCTCACATCTCGTCCTTTAAAACCTTTGCCAGCACATTTCCCAAAAGCTCGCCGGTATACCTCGCCTCGTCGAGGGTGTTTACCTCCGTGCCGACCTCGATGAGCAAAGAGCCCGAGTTTATGTTCATGTTGTAGGCAAAATCACCGAAGTAAAGCGGCCTTGTCATTCCCGGGTACATCTGCTCCGCACGGTTTTGTATCCTGAGCGCAAGCCGCAGATTTTCCTCCCAGTGAGCAAAGTCATATTCGCCCGACGGGTCGTAGCCGCTCATTATCATTATCTGCGCCGCCTTTTTGCCGTCTACCTCAAAGGTCGGCTTCATCTTGCCGTCCTCGCCGCCATAGCCTATGGAGTCGCGGTGAAAGTCTATAACAACCTTTATCGAGGGGTATTTTTCAAGGTAATCGTATATGGTTTGGGCGCTTCTGTCGTATGAGCCGTTGTAGCTTGGGTCGTCGTGGTGTACGCTCGAGTGCAGAGCCTTTATGCCGTTTTTGCTCAGGCTGTCGGCCATAGCCTGACCCGCCGAGGTTATGTTTTCACTGTCGTCGGTGCTTCTGCCCGTGTATTCCGAATAGTAAACGCCCTCGTCTCTTTGTAGATATGCCTCCGTCGTGTGCGTGTGAACTATAAGCACCTGCGGCTCGTCTGTATCCTCGACCTCAAAGCCGAGGGGCGAGGATAGCTCCTCGGCAACGTCTATCTCGAAATCGGTCGTGTTTTTTATGGTTATTTCTCCCGCCTCGCCATACTGCGTTTCTATCACAGGGTATGCCTCGCCGCCGTATTCCTTTACCGGCGCGGGCTCCGTTTCCTGCTTGCCTTCCTTTTTGCTCTCGTCTTCCTTTTCGTCATTGTCCGCTGCCTTTTCCGCTTTTTTCTCGATCTCGTCTTCCGCACCTGCTTGGGTCTGTGAACTGCCGCTCTTTTTCGCGGCGGTATTTTTTATTAATTCGGCAGTCTGCTCCCGATTTGCTCCGCCATAATCCGACACAGGCATGGCAAGCCCCGCCGCTGCCATACAAAAGCTCTCTCGGTCAATAAGCGACGAGGAAACGCGACTTAACGTACAGTAAACAGCCATAAAAAACACCGCCGTCGCGACGAGCATAGCGGCAGCTCTTCTCCCCTTATCTTTATTCATCGCACAACAACCTCTTTTTCCTTCTTACCGATAATTATGCTATGCGATATTAAATTTATGACTAATGCACAAGTGAAATGAGGTCTGAAATTTCGAGCGTCGGCTGAAGCGCCGTATTTACAGCCATTGATATGAGCCTTGCGCCCCTCTCGACGAGCAGATCTATCTCGCCCGGCGTGACGACCATTTTCCTGCCGTTCGGATAAACGCTGCGCTTTATCAGCTCAGCCGAGTTGTCGTCGCTGTCGAGCAGCAAATCGGCGGCGAGAGTGAACGCGTCTACGACCGTCGGTATACCTATTGATATTACCGGAACGCCTACCGTGCTCCGGTTTATCCTCGCGCGGTGGTTGCCCACCCCGTCGCCCGGCGATATTCCCGCGTCCGAGATCTGCACCGTACAGCCGAGCCGCTCGAGTCTGCGCGACGCCAAGGCGTCGATGACTATTACCGCCGCAGGCTTTATCCTGTTGCACACGCTTAGTATGAGCTCGCCGGTTTCTATGCCGGTTTGACCCGTAACGCCCGTTGCAAGCGCCGCCACAGCCCTCAGCCTGTCGAGGCCGGTGCTTCGTGCCAGCTCGCCCCTGATGTGTCTTGTCGCGAGGATACCGCGGGCCGATTTTGGGCCGAGCGCGTCGGGCGTTATATTTTCGTTGCCGAGCCCCGCCACCAGCACGAGCCCCTTCTCGGGCAGCAGCGCCCTTATTTCCCTTGCGATTATCTCAAGTCTTTTGTCGGTTTCTTTAAAATCATCGGTCAGGGTTTTCATTTCCGCCGTTATATAGCTGCCCTTCTCCTTGCCGATATTTTTCGCCGCCTCTTCGGTCTTTATTATCAGAGAGGATATCGCTATGTCGCCGTAATCTTTTTTGCTGACCTCTACCCCCGAGGCGTCCTCTCCGGCGAGCTCCCTCGCCTCCATTGCAAGGTCTGTTCTTATCTGCAAAGTTAACACTTCCTTTATTGACTTTAATATATTTATTATGCTAAAATTATTCTGAAATAAATTATAAGCAGTCTTTAATTTTTTCTAAGGAGTGAAGCGTTGTGAAAAAAATAATTTCCGCCCTGCTTGCAGCGGCGATGATAATCTGCCCGCTCGTTTCCGCGAGCGCTGTCGGTACAGATACCGCAAAGGTGAATAAGAGCTTTCACACGGGAGGAATCTCTCCGGTTAGCTCAAAGGCTTCGGCAAGGCCGAGCGCGGCTGCAAACGACGAGGATTCCGAGCTTCCGGCATCGTACAGCAGCGTCGAGCTGGGATATGTTACTCCGCCGAAGGATCAGGGAGCATGGAATACCTGCGCCTTCTTTTCCGGCTTGGGCGCTATGGAATCCTTTCTGCTCAAAAACGGATACGGCGAGTATGATTTATCCGAGGAATATTTAAACTATTGGGCCGCCACCAGAAGCGACGGAAACGGCTGGCTGAGAGATTATCGCAATGACGGCATAGCTATGGTTGCCTTGCCGAGCGCCCTTGCCTACTGCGGCGTTATAACTGAAAACGAGCTTCCGTATATGAGCAGCGATAGGTCGAGCTTTGAGGAGCTTGACACATACGAGCCCCTGTTTTACGCCGACTCGGTTAAGACAATTTTGGGCAAAGATCAAAGTGAAATAAAGAGGGAGGTTATAAGGTGCGGAGCCGTCGCAACCTCGTTCAGCATGAACAATGATTATTTTAACCGCGAAAACAATTCCTATTGCTGCAATGAGGAGCTGAGCGTCGACAAAGCAAACGTCGGCGGTCACGGCGTCATTATTGTAGGCTGGGACGACAGCTACTCCAAATTTAATTTTTTAACGTCGCATCGTCCGGAGAAGGACGGCGCATGGCTGGTTAAAAATTCGTGGGGCGAGGGCTTTAACAACGCCGACTATATTTGGATATCGTACGAGGACTTTTACCTTGCGGGCGACTATTTCGGCGGAGCCTACGCCATTGAGGGCGTACTGAAAAATCACACCTGCAACTCCCTTTTAAACATAGACCAATTCGGCCCGACATACAATATGAGCCTGGAAAGCCCGAACATAGACGATCCTTCCGACATAGTATTCATAAACGTGTTTGATTTTACGAGCGCCATGCCCGTGATAAGCAACGTGGAATTTCAGACCGACAAAGTAGGCTCGGAATACGAGATATATTACATTCCCGTATCGGACGGCGTTCCAATAAACGACCGAGCCAAGTGGACGATGATTGCGAGCGGACAAATAGAATACAACGGTATTCACGACGCGGCGGTCGATAATTTCAAAGTACCCGAGATGACCGGCGCGATAGGAATAAGGATAAGCTCGCCCGACGGCGACGCTTCGTTCGGCTGCTGCGAATGGCTTTCAAACCTCAGCGACAAATACGTCTTTCTTCCGCGAACTGCAAACGGCCGCTCCTTCTTTGCGAGCGGAAGCAGCGAATACGGCGGAATCAACAGCTTAAGCGAATACTATGCGTCTTCGGACGACAACATAGGCGGCAACTTTTCGATAAATCTTGTTACAAACGTAATGCGCGGCGATACTGACAAGGACGGCGAGCTGACTCTTGCCGACGCTGTAATGATACAGAAGAACGTCATAGGCGCGTTTCCGCTCGACCCCGACGTGAAGGAATATGTCGCCGATATGGACGGCGACGGAGAGGTAACGCTTGCCGATGCAATAAATGTCCAAAAGCTTGGCATAGGACTTTTAAATGAAGGTTGACAATACGTTTTGTCAAAATATATTTTTGCTTCTCGGCGATTTTTGAGCGCCTTGATATTTAAAACAAAATAATATCCTCGAGCAAATAAGCGGGGACTTAAAAGGGGGAACGTCGGTTTCCCCTTTAATATAAAAAATATTTAAACGGCGGTCGTGCCGCGAGGGTAAAGTGAAGTCTTAAAAATATCTAATTTGTTAAATTTTTTTTAGCTATGGACAACCGGCTTTCTTGCGGATATAATCTAATATGTAATAACCCGCTCGCAGACTGCTGCAACGCCCCTTTAAAAGTTTGGAAAGAGCCTGCTGCGACGGTTGCGGTCGAGCGGGCTTTGTCAAGAGCAAGCCTATCAAGCCTTGCTCCGATTAAATAGTTGCGCAGGAAAGGCTCCTGAGCATATCGGAGTACAGCGGAGGAACTGCGAGGCGGAGGAAAAGTAATGAAGCTCAGAAATTTTGTTGCGGCTTTGATGTGCTTGGCGCTCGTCGCCGCGTCGGCGGTGACTGCGCTTGCGGCTCCTGAGGACGGCAATTATATTGACGATATATATGACTGGGTAAGCAGCACCGTGAGCGACGTTATAGACGATATTTCAAACGGCGACTCGTCGGACGGCGGCGAGTCGGGATATGATACGCCGGACGATACCTCTTCAAACGATACGTCGCACGAGCCGGAAACGGAATATTACCCCGAGCCGGAAACGGAGATAGCACCCGAACCTGAGCCCGAACCCGAAACATATGCGGACAGCTCGTCCGAATCCGGCAATTGGTACGACTGGTTCTCGGTTTCACAAGCGGAAACGGAGCCGAAGACCGATGCTGTTGAGGAAAATATTGACGACAGCTCAAAGCCCGGAACGACTGAGTATGTCGGTTATGGGCTGTTGATGTGGATAGTTATAATAGTAGGCGGAATAATCACGATAGGTATACTGACAAATACACATATAAGAAAAAAATCGTAAAACACGGGGGCAAAGCTATGAAAAGAGAGGCTGTTTTTCACGCCGCAAAGGACAATATGTGCTATCAGCTTAACGACGATGAAATATATATCGCACTGATGACGGGAAAGGATATAAAAACAGTGGAGATCCAGTGGGGAGATCCGTTCGATTCCGGCATTATGGGCGGAGGCGAAAAATGGAGCGGAAAAACCGAAAAAATGACGGGAATGCTCGAGCTTGAAAATCATTTCTGGTGGTCTATAAGGGTCGTGCCGCCGTATAAAAGATGTATGTATTACTTCACACTGTCGGACGGCGAAGAGAAGGTTTTCTATTTTGAGGACGGATTTTACAACGAAGAGGGGATCGGCGTTCAAGGCAGGAGAATGCAGTGCTTTTGCTTTCCGTGGATGAACAGCGCCGACCTTTTTGAAACGCCCGACTGGGTTCAGGACGCTGTGTGGTACCAGATATTCCCCGAGCGTTTTGCGCGCGAAGGAGGGATAAAAAGGGGCATAAAGCCGTGGAAGCACGAGGAAATAAAGGGCGTAAACTTCAGCCTGCGCTACGGAGGAAATCTCAGGGGCGTTATAAACAGGCTTGAATATCTGCACGACCTCGGCATAAACGCTATATACTTTAATCCTATATTTAAATCTCTCTCCGACCACAAGTATAATATAGACGACTATTACGAGATAGACGATGACTTCGGCACAAAGGAGGACTTCAAGGAGCTTTGCGACAAGGCGCATTCGCTCGGCATAAGGATAATGCTTGATATGGTTATGAATCATTCGAGCTTTTTCTTCGAGCCCTTTGTCGATGTTGTTAAGCACGGCGAAAGCTCTAAATATAAGGACTGGTTCATGATAAACAAGTTCCCCGTCATGCTCGACGGGAACACGAGGGACGGCAGATATTATTCCTTCGCCTTCGTTCAGTATATGCCAAAGCTCAACACAAACAACCCCGAGGTCATGGAGTATTTCGCGCAGGTCTGCGAATATTGGACAGGTCAATTCGGGGTAGACGGACTGCGCTTTGACGTTGCAAACGAGGTGTCGCATGAGTTTTTAAAGCTGATACGCAGGAGGGTAAAGGCGGTCAATCCCGACATATATCTTCTTGCGGAAATATGGCACGATTCCACGCCGTGGCTCAGAGGGGACAAGTTTGACGCAATAATGAACTATTCGCTGAGAGAGGCGGTATCGGACTTCTGGCTCGACGAGCAGCAGACGACCAAGCAGCTTGAGCAGAAGCTCAACAGATGCCTTACAATGTATCCGGAGCAGTCGCTTAAAGTGATGTTTAATCTGCTCGATTCACATGATACCGAGAGGCTCTATCATCGCTGCGGTCACGACGAGGATAAGTTTTTCCAGCAGCTTACTTTGCTGTTTACGCTCTTCGGCAGCCCGTGCATATATTACGGTACAGAGATCATGATGGACGGCGGACACGACCCGGACTGCCGCCGCTGTATGCCCTGGGACGAAATAGACAACGGGGAGCACGACGAAATTATTTCGCAGGTAAAGGCACTGATAAAGGCCCGCAAGGAAACGCCGGAGCTAAAGAGCCTTGATATGAAATTTATAGACAGCGGGGATAACAGACAGATAAAATATATAAAGGATGGCAGCGTGCTTGTTGCAGCAAACGTGGACGACGAGCCGATGAAAATCGAATACAGCGAGGTCATATTCTCGCGCGGACTCGAAAACGGGCTCTTAAGGAGCGGCGGCTGCGCTATTTGCAGGGTTTAAAGCCGTAGCCTAAAATCCTCGGCTTACCGACGTGACGCTGCGCGACAGCATGAGCGCGCAGCGCGGATATGGCGATATTCAAAAAAATTAAAAAAGTACTTGCATTTTAAGCTTAAATCTGTTATCATTATCAATGTTGCATTATAAAAAATAAACTCTATATAAGTGTCAAGGAGGTGCGGACACATGGCAAAATGTGATATTTGCGGAAAAGGTGTTACTTTTGGCATCAAGGTTTCCCATTCACACAAGCGCTCAAACAGAGCATGGAAGCCAAATGTACAGCGCGTAAGAGCTATCGTTAACGGCACGCCAAAGCGTGTAAACGCTTGCACCCGCTGCCTGCGTTCAGGTAAGGTAACGAGAGCCGTTTGATTGAAAGTCAAAATTAATTAGACATTTAGGAGCCTGCGGGCTCCTTTTTGTTTTGCCGCGCTTGGCGCTGCAAGCTAAGGCCGCAACGAGCGTCTGCTGCGGAGCAAGGACTTAAGCTTTTGCAAAACAAGCTTTTAAGGCTGTGAGAGTATTTGAATTTGTTGTTAAATGTCGAGTTTTCTGTTGACCTCGCGGCGGGCTTACCTTATAATATTAAATGTGAAAGAATCGGCAAAAGCAGGGCAAGATATATTCAGACAACGCCCGCCCTCGTTTAAAGTGAAAGGAATGTAGCTTATATATGAAAAAAACCGCGATAATTCTCTGCCTTATACTTGTGCTCCTTGTAGGCGGAGCGGCGGCGGTTTTGTGCGTTAATCCATCAATAGTTTCTCAGCTTGCGTTTTTTGGAACGACGGAAACCGAGCCCGAAACACAGCCGACAAAGCCGCCGGAAACAGAACCCGCAAAAATAAAAACGCTGACGATAAGCGGAAAGGAAAGCCTTAATAAGGGCGACAGCGAGGAGCTCACCGTAAAATACACCCCGACCAACGCGCCCGTGCCCAAGCTGAGCTGGCAGAGCTCGAACGAGGGAGTTGCGTCCGTGGACGACAAGGGAATGATAAAAGCGGTCGCGATGGGCGAGTGCGAGATAACCGCGACGGCGGCGGACTCAAATGTAAAGTCCGTGCTGAAAATAACGGTGACGGACGAGGATATAGAAAAAATCAATACGCTTAACAGCTATTTGATAAGAATACCCGACAGCCGACTTGAAAAATACGACAGCGGCTCGTCGGTTATGCTCACACTCAAAAAGGCGGCGATACAGGACTTCAACAGCGACGGCGCTCCCGAGCTTTTGCTTCGGCTTGAAAGCGCGTCAGGTTATAAATTTTCCGTCATAGTTGCGCTCGACCAATACGGAAACGCGTATGAGATAAAGAACTTCAGCGACTATGCGGAGGTGTTCAGCGCAAAGTACGACAGCTATGAGGAGGAGCTTTTGCTCGGTGACGGCGGGAATATCTTTATCAAGACGACTGCCGTAAAGAGCGACAAAAAGAAAAAGACGCGCACGAGAAACGTGACCGTCACGACATATACCTACGGCGGCGTAAGCTACAAAAATTATTTTGAGGACGTATACAAATACAAGGACAGCGAGCTTAAAACGGCGGAAAAGGGCGAATTTAAAATCGACGGAGAAAAGGCCGAGGAGGCCGCGTATATGAAAACCCTTTCGTCGATGACAAGGGGCAGCTCAGAGCTTGACGAAAAGCTAATAGACCGCAGCGAAACGCTCATTATGGGAAAATTTGTCAAGCTTTCTCCCGCTTGCAAGCTTGACAGCGTGTACCTCGACAGGATAGAATGGAAAAGCGATAAGCCGGAGATAGCTCAGGTAAACGACAGCGGAATAGTGACGGGCGTGCGCTCGGGCTCGTGCATAGTGACGGGAGTTATGAAGGGCTTTGACGACGCGGTTGCGCGCGCTGTGATAACCGTGCGCGAAAGCTCCACGGCTTTATCAAAATATCTCGGAGAGGTGAAGGGCAAGCCGGTTACGAGCGGAGGGACGAGCCTGTCTTACAAAGGCTCTATGACCGCGGATATAGACGGCGACGGCACAAAGGAGCTTCTGCTCTACTACAAGAGCGGTGCGAAGGTGCAGCTTGATATCTGCGAGGATAAAAACGGCGAGGTCGAGAGAACTACCGCCTTTTCCGATTCGAGCAGCAGCGGCGAAACCGATATTCAGGTATTCGTCAACAACGCGAGCGACAGAATAGTCATAAGCGAAAACAATTTCAGCTACAGCTCGGGAGCAAAGGGAACGCTGAAATTTGCGTTTTACGAATACGACGGCGAAAAGTTTGAAAAGAGCAGCAGCGATTACCGCGTGGAATATGCCGAGGACGATGACGACAATAAATATTATCAGGACAACAATGCGATAGACAAGGCCGAATTTGAAAGACAGACCGGTCATTACAGCAAATATATGGACTTTGCCGAGTAAGGAACCGGAGAAATTGAAACGGAGGACGCAATGGAAAAGTTAAAACAGTTTTTGACGATCATGTCGTTTGTGGGCGCGTTTTTTGCAGGAGTTTTTATGGCTATCAAATCAAAGAAGCCGCAGGGTATGACAAATATAGGCTCGATCGCGACCGAAACGACGAGAATGCTCTGCCGCACCCCGACTATGCGCGACGGCGGGCTTGTGCAGTACGGTAGGAAGGAATCGTTTAAGCCGTCCAAGTGGAAAACGCCAAAGGGCTACGGGCTGAAAAAGTTCAACATCGGCGGCTCTCTGCCCGCCGAGCTTCTGATTGACAACAACAGCGAGCACAAGGAGAGGGTCATATATCAAATACACGGCGGAGCCTTCCTCATGAAGTTTAACGACTGTTACAGGGGAGTTGCTGTAAAGCTTTCAAAGCTCAGCGGCGGAGCGTCGGTTTTCTCGATAGATTACCGCATCGCCCCCGAGCACAAGCACCCGGCGGCTCTTGAGGACGCAGTAGCGGGCTGGGAATGGCTTTTGAGCAAGGGCTATAAGCCGGAAAACATAATACTTTTCGGGGACAGCGCCGGAGCCAATCTTGCGATAGCTCTCACCGAGATGCTTATAGAGCAGGACAGACCCACGGCAAACTCCATCGTGTGTATGTCGCCGTGGTGCGACCTTGCCGGCGAGGGCGAAGCTTTCAGCTATAATATATACAACGACCCGATGTTCGGCAGAAAAAAGGGCGCTATTGACGGCAGCTACATAGATAATCCGGAGTTTATACTTTCCTATGTAGGCGATCACGATCCGCACGACAAGTATTTGAGTCCGGTGCACTGTGATTTTGACGGCTTTCCGCCTATGCTGATACAGGTAGGTACATACGAGGTGCTCGAAAGCGACGCCATAACGATATATGAAAAGACGAGAAAGCGCGGGAACGACGCTGTGCTCACGCGCTACCCCGGGATGTTCCATATGTTCCAAATGGTAGGCGACATCATACCCGAAGCGAAAAAGTCGTGGGCGGAGATCGGCGGATTTTTGCGCAGACAATATAGGGACGAGCTGTTTCAGTGAGCTTGAGCATCGCGCCCATTGCTGCCGCGCCCTTGTTTAGGCGGGGTTGAGCGCGTGACAGGGGTTCGGGCGGCGACCCGCCCGCGCCCGCGGGCGCGGGCGAAAAAACGCGGCAGGGCAGAGCCCTTCCTCTGTTACGGGGGAGCCTCCCGCCGCGTTTTTTGCTTCGCTCCGCCCGCAGGGCGGAGCGAAGCGGTCGCCGCCCGAACGAGCTTTGTCAAAGCACAAAATAAAAACGGGCCGCGCGGCAGCCCGACTCTCAGGAGGAATTACAATGCCTGTTCAAATCGTGCGAAACGATATAACAAAAATGAAATGCGACGCGATAGTGAACGCCGCGAACCCCACGCTGCTCGGCGGCGGAGGCGTAGACGGAGCCATTCACGAGGCGGCGGGGTCGGGACTGCTCGAGGAATGCCGCACTTTGGGAGGCTGTAAAACGGGAGAGGCAAAGCTGACGGGAGCCTACGATCTGCCGTGCAAATATGTTATCCATACGGTAGGCCCCGTGTGGCGCGGAGGACAAAACAACGAAGAAGCGCTGCTTAAAAGCTGTTACAGAAACTCCCTGACGACGGCACTGGAGCACGGCTGCGAAACTCTCGCGTTTCCGCTCATCTCCTCCGGCGTTTACGGCTACCCTAAGGAGCAGGCGCTGAGAGTTGCGGTGGACAGCATAACGGAGTTCCTGACGGAGCACGATATGCTCGTTTATATAGTCGTGTTTGACAGATCCTCATTTCGCATAAGCGAAAAGCTCTTTGCGGATATCTCGTCGTTTATAGACGATAAATATGTCGATGCAAATTTCAAGTTTAGATTTTCCGGCAGAGGCGAAAGCGGAGAAAGCGCGGTCTTGGGCGAAACCCAGATTTTATATCCTGCTGCGGCAAATCTCGCGCAGCTCCGCAGACCGGCCAAGCCGACAAAGGCGCTCTCGCTGGAGGAGGCGCTGAAGCAGACGGACGAGAGCTTTTCCGAAATGCTGCTGAGAAAGATAGACGAAAAGGGAATGACCGATGCTCAGTGCTACAAGAAGGCGAACATCGACCGCAAGCTGTTCTCAAAAATACGCGGCGACCGTCTTTACAGACCGAGCAAGCAGACGGCGATAGCCTTTGCAATAGCCCTTGAGCTTCCGCTTGGGGAGGCGAAGGATATGCTTATGAAGGCGGGCTTTGCGCTGTCGCACAGCAGCAGATTCGACATAATAATCGAATACTTCATAACGAACGAGAATTACAATGTCTTTGAGATAAACGAGGCGCTGTTTGCCTTTGACCAACCCCTGCTCGGGGCGTAAATGTCGCCTCTCAGGCGACCAAATAAATTATAATAAATGTAAAATGTGATCGTAGGGTAAAAAAGCCTGCGATCACATTTTATTTTCAGGAGGTAATATGTATGAAAAACAACATCACGGAGTTAGTATTCATTTTGGACAGAAGCGGTTCAATGTCGGGGCTTGAGGGCGACACGATTGGCGGATTTAATTCGCTCATCAAAAAGCAGAGGAGTCAGGACGGCGAGTGTTATGTGTCGACAATACTTTTCGATCATGAGAGCATAGTACTGCACGACCGCGTAAGACTTGAAAAAATCGAAGAAATGACTTCGAAGGATTACGTTGTGCGCGGCAGTACGGCCCTGATAGACGCTATCGGCGGGGCTGTAAAGCACATAGCCAACATACACAAGTACGCAAGGGCGGAGGATGTGCCGGAGCACACGGTATTCGTAATAATGACCGACGGGCTTGAAAATTCGAGCCATATTTTCAGCAGTGACGAGGTCAAAAGGATGATAGAAAGGCAAAAGGAGAAATACGGCTGGGAGTTCCTCTTTATCGGGGCGAATATCGACTCCGTGGAAACTGCAAAGGGCTTTGGAATAGGGGCGAATCGCGCTGTCAATTACCGCGCCGATGGAGAGGGTACAGCCGTAGTGTTCAATACGGTGTCGGAGGCTGTGTACAACGTAAGGAAGTCTGCAAATATACCGGTCGGATGGAGCGAGAAAATCGAGAAGGACTTCAAGAGCAGAGGATAAAAATAGCGAAGGGCTGTTCCTATACCTGCGGTCGCGCTGCAAGGCGGCGCGGCTGCGGGCATTTGTCAAAGGGACTTAGTTTCCCTTCGGGGAGAAAAATTGCTCCGGCAGGTCATTTTGCGTTACCCTCGAGTGCCGAGCATATGCAGTAATAAATCGGTATTGTGAGGAAAAATATCCAGGATATGGAAAATCCGCCGACAGAGCCTCCCCAGAATCCCCAAACGAAAAAGAATATTACAGCCAAAACGGGGTAACAGAATTTGCTCGGCTTTCTTTTTATTATTGCCTCCGCCAAGGTGTAATAAAGCGGTACGGTCAAAAAAATGAGCCAAGCGCGGTAAAAACCGCCGGCAAAGCCGAAAAAGCCCCACAGGAGAAAGATAATAAGGGCGAATATCGGGTACGGAAGGCTGTACCACAGGCTTTTTTTATTTCCCCTCTTGCGGCTTAGTTTATCGCCGTTGGAAGTATGAACGGACTCATCGGCGTGGACTTCTTGCCCGACGTTTTCGTCAAGAGGCATATCGCCCTTGTCCGCGCTGAGCCTTGAACCGCCGGAGGATATGCCTGTGCTTATATAAGCGCCATTGCCGCTTGATTGTTTGCCCGCATCGTCCGTATTGCCGGCGGAAGCGGATATATCGTCGTTGTTAGCTTTTTCACTGCCGGTAATGAGCTCGTCTATAGTTATTCCGTAGATTTTAGCCAAAAGAATAAGATTGTCGGTGTCGGGCGACGCTTCAGCCCTCTCCCATTTCGATACTGCCTGTCGACTGACTCCTATTTTTTCAGCAAGCTGTTCCTGCGACAGAGAGTGCATTTTTCTGTATCGCAATAATTTATTCGCGGTTTCAATATTCATTTTATCCTCCCGGGGCATATGGTTTGATTTGCTTTGTACGCTAATTATATCATTCGGGCAAAATGCGCGCTATATATTCTAGCTTCCAGTGCCCGCAACCTGCGGTTGCGGCGGCACTTATTCGGGCTTTTGTCCGATGAAGGAGAGGATAATTTTCCACTCGTCTTTAAGCCGTTCAAGGCTGTATGCAGCGTTCGCGGGGCTTGTCGAGGGGAGCTTTAGCGACGGTATTTTTACACTGTCGAGGCAGTATTTTTTATACAGCCTGTCGGCTGTTCCCCCGTTTGTGAATACCTGCTTTATATCGCTGCCGCGTATAATAGGGGTAAGGTCGTTCGGAACGGCGTTTTTGATCGAGCTGTCGCTCGAGCCTGTTATCTCGCAGCTTGAAATCACGTCCCAAAGGGCTATGCGGTTATCAAGGAGAAGTCTTTTTTTGTCGTCTGTGCTTTCGGAAATTGGAGAGCCTGTCAGACTCGACAGCACTCGCCAAAATCTGTTTTGCGGGTGACCGTAAAAGAATTTAACCTCCCTCGATTTCACCGATGGGAACGAGCCCAATATAAGTATTTTTGAATTTTTATCCCACACCGGGTCAATGTTATGTACTTCCATTATGCTGCCGCCTCCTTGCCTTCGATAAGGCTTTTTGTTGCTTGTCCGTATATGACTTGATAATATTATTGCATTTTTGGAGCCGCACCGCAAGAGCTCGAAGCGGTGTTTTTATTTTGGCGGCTCGCCGACCGCAGCTTTGCCGACCCCCGCCGGTAAAGCTGCTGCCTTAATATTAGATATAATGCGGGGGAGATCCACTCCCCCGTTGCCCCCTCGCCCTCTCAAGTATTTGTTTTTATCTCCGCTCCCTGCTGCTAAAATCCTTTGAGAGAGTCGGGAGATTGTGAACGGCGCAAACAGTCAAATCAAAAAAATAAACTTTTTAGCAAGCAAGCGAAGCATTAAAGCGGCGCAAATAGTTAAATCAAAAATAAACCTTTGAGTGAGTGAGAGGAGCATTAAAGCGGTGCAAATAGTTAAAATCAAAAACAATACTTTGAGCGGAAGGTGGGGGTCTTAGGGGGAGCACCAGCTCCCCCTAAATAAACTATAATTTTAAGTAGCAGCCGTGACGGCGCAAGTCGGCGTGGCTGCGGTCAACGAGCGGCAGTTTTAGGGCGCAAGCCAAAAATAAATTAATTCCGTCGCAGAAAGCGGAGAAAACAGTTAAATTAAAAATAAACCTTTGAGTGAGTGAGAGGAGCATTAAAGCGGTGCAAATAGTTAAAATCAAAAACAATACTTTGAGCGGAAGGTGGGGGTCTTAGGGGGAGCACCAGCTCCCCCTAAATAAACTATAATTTTAAGTAGCAGCCGTGACGGCGCAAGTCGGCGTGGCTGCGGTCAACGAGCGGCAGTTTTAGGGCGCAAGCCAAAAATAAATTAATTCCGTCGCAGAAAGCGGAGAAAACAGTTAAATTAAAAATAAACCTTTGAGTGAGTGAGAGGAGCATTAAAGCGGTGCAAATAGTTAAAATCAAAAACAATACTTTGAGCGGAAGGTGGGGGTCTTAGGGGGAGCACCAGCTCCCCCTAAATAAACTATAATTTTAAGTAGCAGCCGTGACGGCGCAAGTCGGCATGGCTGCGGTTAACGAGCGGCAGTTTTAGGGCGCAGCCCAAAAGCAGTCTTAGGGCGCAGCCCAAAAATAAAGCAGGCGGCGGAGGAAAGCCCTCCGCCGCCTTTGTTGGCCGCTTTATTAGCAGCCGCAGCCGCAACCGTTGTTAGATGCTTCGCTTACGCCGTTGTTACCGCAGCAGCTGAAGAGAATAACAAGAAGAATTATCCATGAGCAGCAGTTATTGCCAAATCCACACATTGTCGTTTTCCTCCTTTCGTTGGTTACATTATCATTATATTTACAGGCGGCAAATGTGTTACAGTTTGCTTTGCTCAGATGAAAAAACTTCGACGAGGGCAACAATTAAAAATATTTGTTAATTATTTCTTCTCACGTTGAAATATCATAAATATTTTGATATAATAAAGTGATTTAAAGTTCTGAGCGCATAGCCGACGCGCCGACTATCCGGTGCAAAGCGACGCGCGATAAAAGCAAACGGTGGAATGAATGAGGATAAGAAAAAAGAAATGGGCTCAGCCGGAGCTTGACAGGTGCGAATTTTATTCGAAATCGCCCGAGGCGAGCGCGGGAAAATGGAAAAGAGAATTTAAAAGGGAACAGCCGCTCCATGTTGAGCTGGGCTGCGGAAAGGGCAGCTTCGTCGCACAGTGCGCGTTCGACAATCCCGATATAAACTTCCTTGCGATAGATATAAAGAGCGATATGCTCGGAGTGGCCAGGCGCACGATAGTAAAGCAGTTTGAGGATAAGGGGCGAGAGGCGGACAACGTGATACTCGCGGCGTACAATGTCGAGCAGATAGACAGGGTGCTGAGGCCGGAGGACAGAGTGGAGAGAATATACATAAACTTCTGCAATCCATGGCCAAGGGAAAAACACAAAAAGCGCAGACTGACATTTCCGCGAAAGCTGAATATGTATAAGGAGTTTCTAATCGACGGCGGCGAGATACGCTTTAAAACGGACGACGAGGAGCTTTTCAGGGAGAGTCTTGAGTACTTTGACCTCTGCGGCTATGAAATATTTTTTAAGTCCGAGGATCTGCACGGCGAGCCGGAGGACAGACTGCCGGACGGCTTTGTGAATTATATGACGGAGCATGAGAAGATGTTTACTGAAATGGGCAGACCGACCTACTGCTGCTTCGCAAGAAATAAAAGGTAAATCAAAAGACGGCTATAAGCGGCGCTGCAAAGGTTATAAAGCGCTGCCGGAAAGGGGGCGGATATATGAAAAAGATCAATAAAAGGCTGAGAGCGCTTGCGGCTGTCTTGTCGCTTGCTCTGCTGATGCTTACGGGCTGTACCTCGAGCGGCTTTGACAACTCGAACCTGCTGCGTCCGCCAAAGACGACGGGCGACAAGGCGAAGATACAGAGCATTATCGAGCATAAGGCGGGCGGCGACTACACGCTGAAATATCCGCAAAACGGAAGCTACCGCTCCGCAATAATATACGAGGACCTCGACGGCGACAAAACGGAGGAAGCGATAGTCTTTTACAAGCCTTCGGGCAACAAGGAAACGGCGCATATACTTTTGATAAAGAATTTCTCCGGCGATTGGAGAGATATGGGCGATTATACAAGTCGCAGCAGCGAGGTGGATAAGGTAGAGATAGGCGATATAACAGGCGACGGCACAAACGAGGTGGTTGTAAGCTGGAACAACGGCTCGGGCAATTTGTGTACCCTCGGCGCCTATGTCGTGGGCAAAAAGACTACGGCAGAGCTAAAGGTGGAGGACACGTTCAATCAATTTCTGATAGCGGATATGACGGGCGAGGGTAAAAACAGCATAATGATTTTTTCGGTCGTCGATCAAAACGCCGACGCAAACGCAAAGATGCTCCAGTACAACAGCGAAACAAACACGATATTCACCCGCTCCTCGGTCGCTATGAGCAATTACGCCAACGTCTACCTCAATCTGAGCTTTGGCAGGGCGACCAAGGATCAGGCGGGAGTTTTCGCCGACACTATCAATGTAAACAACCAGAGCGAAACACAGTTTATATATTGGGACAAGAAAAAGGCGAGCCTCGCAAATCCGCTTAACACCCAGATGAGCAGCATGGCGAATAATCCGTCGATTAGAAGCTCCTTTGATAATTTGTGCGCCGACATTAATTCGGACGGATTGATAGAGATACCTACGATGGCGCTTATGCCGCACAATGCAGCCGAAAACGTTAACCTTGTGGCTTTTCAGACGACCTGGAACCACTTTGATCCGGAAAAAGGGGAGCTGTCGCCCATACTTGAAACGGTGACGGATATGCAGCTTGGCTATTACTTCATTATTCCGGCGGAATGGAAGGACAGGACTACGGCGAGAGGATCTCGGCTTGGAAACGCAATTACGTTTTATATGTGGAACGAGCAGAAGCAGGACGAAGATAGCGACGACGCAGACGGCTCGGCTCCAAGCGGCAGCCTTGGCGACAGGCTTTTGACTATCCAGGTGTTTACGGCGCAGGAGTGGACGGCGTCGCAGAGCAAGGATTATATAGAGATAGGCGATTACGGCGAGAGCGTTTACGCGGTGAATATCCCCGCCGAAACAAAAAACACAAAGGGTATAGCGATGTCGCTGAACAAGATACCCGATTATTTTGTGATGATAAATAATAAATAATTTTTTGCCATGTGATATGAGAGGATGGGTCAAATGAAAAAGATACTTGTATGTGAGGACGAGGCGGTCATTCGCGATTTTGTAGTTATAAATCTAACGAGAGCGGGCTACAGCGTAGTCGAGGCGGACTGCGGCGAGGAGGCGCTGAAAAAATACGAGGAGCACAACGGGGATTTCGACGTTGCCATTCTTGATATAATGATGCCCGGAATAGACGGCTTTACCGTATGCAAGGAGCTTCGCAGCCGCAACGGAGGCATAGGAATAATAATGCTTACGGCGAAAACTCAGGAAATGGACAAGGTAACGGGGCTGATGCTCGGCGCCGACGACTATGTCACAAAGCCGTTCAGCCCGTCGGAGCTTGTCGCAAGGGTGGACTCTCTCCATCGCCGAGTGATGCTCGCGCAGGAGAGAAATAAGGCGAGCTACAAGGAGGAGCTTGAGTCGGGCGACTTCATATTGAATTTGCGCAACCGCGCTCTACTCAAAAACGGCAAGATGATAGAGCTTACTCAGGTCGAATTTCAGATAATGGAATACTTCTTCTCAAATCCGGGCGTTGCTCTTGACAGAACCGATATTCTTAACCACGTCTGGGGCGAGGCTTATGTCGGCGAGGAAAAAATCGTGGACGTTAATATACGCAGGCTGAGAATGAAGATAGAGGACGAGCCGAGCAACCCGAAATATATAGTTACAGTGTGGGGGCTTGGCTATAAATGGGACGCTGAAAACAAGAGAAGCGGAAAGTAAGGACTATTAAAATTGCGAGAGGGGGAGATGCATTGAAAAGGCTTAAGAGCTGGCGCAAGGGCAGTATAACAAAGCGTTGGATAGTAAACACCTTAGGCGTGTTCATATTTATCATTGTACTCCTCGTTATCGCGCTTTCGTTTGCAATACGCAACTTTTATTACAACGGTATACAGCAGACTATTTCAGTTCGCAGCAACGAGCTTGTGAATTTTTTTGGAACGTACTACCTCTCAGCCGACGGCGACAGCTTTGCACAGACGGCGCGCAGCTATGTCGCCGCCTTTCCCGACAAGGAGCTCATGGAGCTGCTTGTTATCAACTCGGACGGAGAGGTGATAATAACCTCGACGGGCTTTTTTCCGGACGAAAACGAGGCTATGCCCGACTATGAAAGCGCGCTTGAAAGCGACGATATGTTCGCGGTGTGGAACGGCAAGCTCAACAGCGGAGAGAGCGTTATGGCCGTAACGCGCGTTATTGAAACGACAGGCGGGCAGACGATAGGCGCGGTAAGATATATAGTATCGCTTGAGGCGGCGAACAGGAAGATATTTGTGTCCGTTTCCGCCATTATATTCGCCGCCCTCGTCATAGTTTACTTTATTATAAATTCCGGCGCGTATTTTATCCGTTCTATCGTTATGCCGGTCAGGGAGCTTTCAAAGACCGCGCGGCGGATAGCCGAGGGAGATTTTGAAACGGCTGTCGATAAGATGTACGACGACGAAATAGGCGATTTGAGCGACAGTATAAATTATATGGCTAATGAGCTTGCCGCGGCGGAAAAGCTGAAAAACGACTTTATATCCTCCGTGTCGCACGAGCTCAGAACGCCGCTCACGGCGATAAAGGGCTGGGCGGAAACCATGAGGGATGTGGACACATATGACCCTATGATAATGAACAAGGGCATGAGCGTAATCGTCGGCGAGTCCGAGAGGCTGACCGGTATAGTCGAGGAGCTTTTGGACTTTTCGAGGATACAGGACGGCAGGATGCAGCTTATGATGGACAAGATAGATCTGCTCGCCGAGCTTGACGAGGCCATATATATGCTGAGGGAGCGCGCCCTGAGTGAGAACAAGCATCTGCTCTATGACGAGCCGGACTTTATCCCGCCTGTTATGGGCGACAAGAACAGGATAAAGCAGGTGTTTATAAATATAATAGACAACGCGCTTAAATACACTCCGTCGAGCGGCGTTATCGGCATACAGGTTACGAGCGACGCGGACAATGTGACGATCACCATAAGCGACAATGGCTGCGGGATTCCCGCCGAGCATTTGCCGAGGATAAAGGAAAAGTTCTACAAGGCAAATCAGACGATAAGGGGCAGCGGCATAGGGCTTGCCGTAGCCGACGAGATAATGCAGCTTCACAACGGTTCTCTCACTATCGAGAGCACGGAGGGTGTGGGGACGACGGTTATACTTGTTTTCCCCGTGCTCAAGGAGGAGGACGACGGAGCGGCGCCCATGATTTAGGAAAGCGAGGGGGGACGGCCGAGTTCGGCGACGAGGCTTTTGTTTCCCTCGGGCTTTGAGCGGGAGGCTGAGCTTGGGGCGGCGACCTGCAAATTCCCGCCTGCGGCGGGAATTTGCCCAAAAAACGCGGCGGACCCCGGGGCTCGATAAATTTAGGGCAGCGCGCAAAGGATTGATAAGGCAATGGGCCAAATGTGAAACTCGCCCCGCCGCCGCGTTTTTTCCGGCGCGGCCTGCGGCCGCGCCTGGTCGCCGCCCCGTATGCGCGCAGAGCGCTCGGCCGTCCCGTTAAGACCTTCGCAAAGCCATAGGGAAACCGTCCTTCGACGGTCGCCTATATTTAAAATATTTTAGGGAAGGAAAAGAATATGTCAAAATACGATACAAAAAGAATTACCTCAATAGGCGGCTCCGCACTTATAGAGGGAATAATGATGAGGGGCCCCAAAAAAACAACGGTCGCCGTTCGCACGGGCGACGAGGAGATCTACACGGAGGATCTTGAATTTGTCGGCCTTACCCAGAAATATAAAATATTTCGGGTGCCGTTCATAAGAGGTCTCGGCGGGCTGATCGACTCAATGCGATTGAGCTACAAGGCGCTGATGCTCTCGGCGGATAAGGCTATCGAGAGCGTGCCGGAGGAAGAGGGGGAGCCGTCAAGGCTCGAAAAATGGATAGACGAAAAGCTCGGCGATAAATTTATGAAAATATTGATGGCGTTCGCGGCGGGTTTGGGAGTGGGCCTTGCAATACTGCTGTTCTTTGTCGCGCCAAGCGCCATATTCGATCTTACAAACTACATCTCGCCGCAGTTTCACGACTCTTGGCTCGCGCGCAGCATCATAGAGGGAATTATGAGAATAGCGCTGTTCCTTGTGTATATTGTTGTAGTGTCGCAAATGTCAGATATGAAGAGGGTGTTTATGTATCACGGCGCGGAGCATAAGACGATATTCTGCTACGAAAACGAGCTGCCGCTCACGGTCGAGAACGTGAGAAAGCAAAGACGCTTCCACCCGAGGTGCGGAACGAGCTTCATGGTTATAATGATAATAGTCGGAATAATAATCGGACTTTTCATACATATAGCAAACCCCTTTCTGCGTTCGGCGGTAAAGATACTCCTCCTGCCGATATCCTGCGGAGTGGGGTACGAGCTGATAAAGCTGTGCGGAAGGCACGACAATAAGCTGACAAGAATCATAGCCGCGCCGGGACTTTGGGCGCAGAGGATAACGACAAAAGAGCCGGACGATAAGATGATCGAGGTCGCGATAGAGGCGATGGAATCGGTCATACCGGAAAACGGCGAGGATCTGGTAACGAAATAATGACGCTTAACGAGCTTTACAGAAAAACCAAGTCTGGACTTGAAAGGGCGGGTGCGGACGCGCCTGCCTTTGACGCGTTGTGTCTTTTTGAAAGCGTGTTTTCACTCGACCGCGCGGGACTGATAATGCGCGGGGGAGAGCAGGCGGACAAAAGCCGTGAGGAGCGGCTTTTAAGCCTTGCGCAAAGAAGAGCGCAGGGCGAGCCGCTTCAATATATACTCGGCAAATGGCAGTTTATGGATATAGAACTGTATGTGGGCGAGGGAGTGCTGATACCGCGCGAGGACACGTCCTGCGTTGTTTCGGCTGCAATCGAGGGGCTGCAAGGCGGAAAAGGTCTGAAAATAGCCGACCTCTGCTCCGGCACCGGAGCGATAGCGATAATGCTCGCGCGCGAGCTTGACTGCGAGGTGACGGCGGTCGAGCTTTACGATGCGGCGTATTCATATCTTGAAAAAAATATCATACACAACGGCGCGAAAAACGTTACAGCCCTAAGGGCGGACGTGCTGAGCGATTTTAATATATTCCCCGACAATTCCCTTGATTTGATAATTTCAAACCCGCCGTATGTCGAAAGCTCTGTGATAAGCTCTCTGCAAAGGGAGCTGCAATACGAGCCGAGAACGGCGCTTGACGGAGGAGAGGACGGTTATCTGTTTTATAAAACGATAACAAACGGCTTTGCGCCTAAGCTCAAGCGAGGCGGTATGCTGTGCTATGAGCTCGGCGAAGGACAGTACGACGAAGTAAAACATCTTATGAAGCAAAACGGCCTTGATAACATCGGCTGCAAAACGGATTTTCAGGGTATAAAACGGTGCATATACGGATACAAAAAATAACTGTCCGATAAACCGTTCTTAACTTGCTTAAGAACGAAAAGATGTTCTAAGTTTGTTGATTTTTATACCCGCATAAGGTATAATTACCTTACAAATAAACGGCGTCCAAAACCACCGCTCAGGTGTGGCTTAAGGCCGCCTTTATCGGATAATTATAATCGGAGGTATTTTACAATGGCTGAAAGCAAAAAACAAGAAGTAAAGGGCGAAGACAAAAAACAAAAAGCCTTGGAAACGGCTTTAAGTCAAATTGAAAAGCAGTACGGCAAGGGCGCGATAATGCGACTCGGCCAAAACAACTCGTTAAATGTTGAGCACATCTCAACAGGCAGCCTGTCGCTCGATATAGCGCTGGGAATAGGCGGACTGCCAAGGGGCAGGATAATAGAGATATTCGGGCCTGAGTCGTCCGGCAAGACGACCCTTTCGCTTCACTGTATAGCGGAGGGTCAGAAAAACGGCGGCAATGCAGCGTTCATAGACGTGGAGCACGCGCTCGACCCAGTTTACGCCGAGGCGCTTGGGGTCGATATAGACTCCCTGCTCGTGTCCCAGCCTGACACCGGCGAGCAGGCGCTTGAAATAACCGAGGCGCTTGTGCGCTCCGGCGCTATCGACATTATAGTGCTCGACTCGGTGGCGGCTCTCGTTACAAAGCAGGAAATAGAGGGCGATATGGGCGACGCGCACGTCGGAGTTCAGGCAAGGCTGATGTCGCAGGCGCTGAGAAAGCTTGCCGGAGCTATATCAAAGTCAAATTGCGTTGCGATATTTATAAACCAGCTCCGTGAAAAGGTCGGGGTGGTGTATGGCAATCCGGAGGTAACCCCGGGCGGCAGAGCGCTGAAATTTTATTCGTCGGTGAGGATAGATATTCGCAAAAAAGAGGCTCTAAAATCCGGCGGCATAATAATAGGCTCGCGCACAAAGGCCAAGGTGGTAAAGAATAAGGTGGCCCCGCCGTTCAAAGAGGCGGAGTTTGACATAATGTACGGCAAGGGCATATCAAGGTCAGGCGAGCTTCTTGACCTTGCGGCAGAGGCGGACGTTATAAACAAGAGCGGCGCGTGGTTCAGTTTTGAAGGCACAAGGCTCGGCCAGGGGCGCGACAACGTAAAGCAGCTCCTTGAGGAGGATATCGAGCTTTCAAAGAATATAGAGAAAAAGCTGCTCGAAAATTTAAGCAAAATCGACAAGCGGCCGCAAAAGTCAAAATCAAAGACAAAGAAAAATGGCGGCTCAGACGCTGACGACGATGATGAAGAATATCCCTACAAGACGATGGAAGAGATGATTGAAGACGTGATTGAGGATACGCCCGAAGGGCAAGGGTTCTCCGGCGAGGGAAATTCGGCATCCACGAAAAAGGCAAATATAGATATTCTGGTTGAAGACTGATGATAGTAACAGGCGTTGTAAAAAAGAAAAAATATCTAAGCGACCTTTACATAGACGGCGAGCTCGCGTTTACTCTCGACAGCAGAACGCTTATAGAGGAGGGCATACGCAAGGGAGTGAGCCTTAGCGACGAGGAGCTGCACGAGCTTGTAATCGAGTCGGAGCGCCGCCGGGCAAAAGAAAAGGCGCTGTACCTGCTCGGCTTTTCGGATCACTCGAAAAAGGAGCTGCTCTCAAGACTAAGGCGCACCCAGAGCGAGTCGGCGGCGGAATATGCGGTTGAACAGATGGTAGAGCTCGGCTTTGTTGACGACGAGCGCTTTGCGCGCAATTATGCGGAAAAGCTGATAAATACAAAGAGGCTGTCGATAAGGGCGGCAAGGCAAAAGCTGATTGAAAAGGGGATAGACCGCGACCTTGCCGACGAGGTGCTCGACGAGTTTGAGCTTGATCCGAGGGATAATATACGCGCGCTTGTTGAGAAGAAGTACGAGAGATATTTAAACGACGAAAAGGGCTTGAAAAAGACGATTTCGGCGCTTCAAAGAATGGGCTACCGCTGGAGCGACATACAGTCCGTTTTAGAGGAATACGCCGAAGAGGATTATTAAGGAGGGCGCTTATAATGCCGACAAGGATAGGAATGGTCAGCCTTGGCTGCGCGAAAAATCAGGTCGACGCGGAGATGCTGCTGTTTACCCTGCGCGAGGCGGGCTATCGGATAGTGAACGAAGCGTCGCTTGCCGACGTTGCGATAGTGAACACCTGCGGCTTTATAGAGCAGGCAAAGCAAGAGAGCATAGACGAGATACTCGAGCTTGCGCAGCTCAAAAAAGAGGGAAAGCTGAAGGCGATAATCGTCACCGGCTGCTTGGCCGAAAGATACGGCGAGGAGGTAATGAAGGAGCTTTACGAGGTGGACGCTGTGGTCGGAATAGGCGACAACGCGAACATAGCGCGGACGGTTGAAGCGGTGCTGAGTGGAGAAAGGAAAACGGCCTTTCCCGATAAGCTCTGCCTGCCGCTCGAGGGAGGAAGAATACAAAGCACCCCGTTTTACAGCGCCTACCTGAAAATTTCCGAGGGCTGTGACAATCGCTGCTCATACTGTGCCATTCCGAGCATCAGAGGGCGCTTTCGCAGCAGAAAAATAGACGCGATCGTCGATGAGGCAAAGAAGCTCGCCCAAGGAGGAGTCAAGGAGCTTGTGGTGATAGCTCAGGACACAACGCGATACGGCGAGGATATATTCGGCAAGCCGTCGCTTGACAGGCTGTTAAAGGAGCTTGTAAAGATAGATGGGATAAAGTGGATAAGGCTGCTTTACTGCTATCCCGACAGAATAACAGACGATTTGCTTGACGTTATCGCGGAAAATGATAAAATACTTAATTACATAGATATACCGCTCCAGCATTGCAGCGCGGGAGTGCTCAAGGCTATGAACCGGCGCGGCGACCGGACGTGGCTTGAAGCGCTCATCAAAAAAATAAGGGACAGAATACCGGGCGTTGTTTTGCGCACGACTCTCATAGCCGGATTTCCCGGCGAGAGCGAGAGCGACTTTGAGGAGCTTTCTGACTTTGTGAACGAAATGAAATTTGAGCGCCTCGGCTGCTTTGCCTATTCGCGCGAGGAGGGAACTCCGGCCGCGCTGATGGACGGCCAGATCGACGAGGACGTTAAGATCCGCCGTCAGGACATAATAATGGAGCAGCAGCAGGGTATAATGTACGATTACAGCCGAAGCTTTATCGGGAAGACGATAGAGGTGCTCGTTGAGGGCTACGACCGCTATGCGGAGTGCTGTTACGGCAGGAGCGCCGCCGATTCTCCCGACGTTGACGGCAAGGTCTTTTTTACGACCGACGGGCGAAAGCCGCGCGAGGGAGAGTTTGTCAAGGTTAAGATAGACGACTGCCTCGGCTGCGACCCGATAGGAACAATGGAGCAATAACAGAGAGAAAACGGTGACGCCAAATGAACACGCCAAACAAGCTTACAATATTAAGAATAATACTCGTGCCGTTTTTAGTCGCGGCGCTTCTGCTCGACTTTATTCCGCACAGGCTTCTTATTGCGACTGTGATTTTCTGCGCCGCCTCGCTGACGGATTATTTTGACGGCAGGCTCGCGAGAAAAAACGGCCAGATAACCTCGTTCGGCAAGTTTGCAGACCCCCTCGCGGATAAAATACTCGTGATATCGGCCTTCCTCTGCTTTGTCCAGCTCGGCTATATCGGCTGCGTTCCGATAATAATCGTCTTGTTCAGGGAATTTGCGGTGACATCGATAAGGCTTGTCGCAGCCTCGGGTGGAAAGGTCGTCGCCGCGAATATGTGGGGCAAGGCGAAAACCGTAAGCCAGATAGCCGCTGTAATAATAACGCTTTTGCTTGAGTATTTGTTGAGCGCTTTGCCGCTCGGCGCTGTCGGAGCCGCCGCAGTAGACATAACCGTTCAGGTCGTGACATGGATCTCGGTCGTGCTGACCGTCGTTTCCGGCGCGATATATATAAAGGACAACATAGCATTTATAAAATAATTGGGCGAACCGCTTTAAACCATTTATTACAGTGCGGAGCCTAAATTAAACAAACAGTTTGGATTGAGAGGAAGATCTTTATTATGCAGCTATATAACACGCTTGGACAGACAAAGCAGGAGTTCGTGCCGCACGAGCAGGGCAAGGTAAAGATGTATACCTGCGGGCCGACGGTGTACCATTATGCGCACATAGGGAACCTGCGCACATACATAATGGAGGACGTTCTCGAAAAGCAGCTCCGTTTTATCGGCTACGACGTTACAAGGGCGATGAATATAACGGACGTTGGACATTTGTCGAGCGACGGCGACACGGGCGAAGATAAAATGCTCGCCGGTGCAAAGAGAGAGCACAAGACGGTGCTTGAGATAGCAAAATTCTATACGGACGCATTTTTTGACGACTGCGACAAGCTCAATATAAAAAGACCCGATATAATCGAGCCTGCGACCGGCTGTATAGACTCCTTCATAGAGATGATAAGCGTTCTGCTTGATAAGGGATACGCCTATATTGCGGGCGGCAATGTGTATTTTGACACCTCAAAGCTCGACTGCTACTATGTGTTCGGCAATCAAAACGAAGAGGATCTTGCGGTAGGAGTAAGGGAAAGCGTCGAAGAGGATTTAAACAAAAGAAATAAGGCGGACTTTGTGCTGTGGTTCACAAAGTCTAAGTTTGAGGATCAGGAGCTTAAATGGGATAGCCCCTGGGGCAGCGGGTACCCGGGCTGGCACATAGAGTGCTCGGCCATTTCAATAAAAAATCTCGGAGAATATCTCGACATACACTGCGGCGGCGTTGACAACGCTTTTCCGCACCATACGAACGAAATAGCGCAGAGCGAGGCTTACCTCGGCCACCCGTGGTGCAAATACTGGTTCCATGTGCTGCACCTTAACGACGCAAGGGGCAAGATGAGCAAGTCAAAGGGCGGCTTTCTCACGGTATCTCTGCTCGAGGAAAAGGGATATAACCCGCTCGTGTACCGTATGTTCTGCTTGCAGTCGCATTACCGCAAGCCGCTCACGTTCAGCTTTGAGAGCCTTGACAACACGGCGAAGGCTTACGGCAAGCTGATAAACAGAATATCGGCCCTCTCGGAGTCGGGCGAGGTTTCGGTGGAGAGGTGCAAGCCTTATATAGACTCGTTCAACGAGGCTATGAACAATGATTTGAACACGGCTCAGGCGATAACGGTCTTGTACGACGTGCTAAAAGCCGAGCTGAACGACGCGGAAAAGCGTTATATCATAGGCGAGCTTGACAGGGTGCTGTCGCTGTCGCTTCTTGGCGGAGCTGACGAGAGCGGCGCGCCGGTCGACGGCGAGGACGCCGAGATAGAGGCTCTTATAGAGAAAAGGACCAAGGCGAGAATGGAAAAGGACTGGGCTACCGCGGACGCTATCCGCGATGAGCTCAACGCAAGGAACATCATAGTCGAAGACACTCCTCAGGGGATAAAGTGGCGCAGGGGCTAAAAAGCTTGCGCGCCGATTTAAACTCACTTCTCGGCACTTAAAGGCACAACGAAAAATATTTTTTAACAGAGCGAACCGCTGGCAGGGCGGTTCGCCTTTTTGTGCGACGTTACCATTAGCAAATTATTAACATTTACCAAGGGCACAAATTGCGTTAAAGGAATTAAAAAACCCGGCGATTATAATATAATGATATATTGAAATGTTGACAACAGAGCGAATTGTTTTAGGAGGGTTACCCTTGCGCATAGGCTTGGATATAGGCTCGACAACGGTTAAATGCGTTGTTTTGGACGACAAAAATGAAATAAAATACAGCACCTATGAAAGGCACTATTCTCAGATTACGGAAAAAATCGCTGAGATACTCGAGCGCGTCAAAAACGAGGTGGACGGAGCCAAAAACGCTCTGCTTGCAATTTCCGGCTCGGCAGGTATGGGCGTTGCCGATAAATGCGGCATAGATTTCGTTCAAGAGGTCTACGCGACAAGGGTCGCAGCAAATACCTTTATTCCGGGAACGGACGTAATAATCGAGCTCGGCGGCGAGGACGCGAAGATACTCTTTCTCACAGGAGGAATGGAGGTAAGAATGAACGGCTCGTGCGCCGGCGGAACGGGAGCGTTTATAGACCAGATGGCAACGCTTTTAAACGTGCCGCTCGAGCAGATGGATGAGCTTGCCTCTCAAAGCGAAAAGACCTATACAATAGCGAGCCGCTGCGGGGTTTTTGCAAAAACGGATATACAGCCGCTTTTAAACCAGGGGGCGAGAAAAAGCGATATAGCCGAGAGCATTTTTGCCGCGGTGGTGAACCAGACTGTGGCGGGCCTTGCGCAGGGGCGCGAGATAGCCGGAAGGGTTGTATACTTGGGCGGGCCGCTCACCTTTATGAGCAGGCTGCGCAGGCGCTTTGACATGGTGCTGAAAACAAAGGGTATATGCCCTGAAAATTCGCTGTATTTTGTTGCCTGCGGAGCCGCGCTATGCGCCGAGAAAAGCATAGACTTCGACAAGACGATAGCCGCCATAAAGAATTACAGCGGCAGCGGAAATTTTGCCTTTAACAAGCCCCTGTTTGAAAGCAAAGAGGAATACGAGCGCTTTTCAAAGCGGCACGCTGCCGCCGCCGTTGAAAGGGGCGAGCTTAAGGGCTACAAGGGTAGGGTCTACATCGGCACCGACGCCGGCTCAACGACCGTTAAGAGCGTTGTCCTCGGCGAGGACGGCGAGCTTTTATACTCAAAATATCAGCCTAACAGCGGAAACCCCGTTCCGCTTATCAAGGCGTTTTTGGAGGAGCTTTATGAGGCTGCTCCAAATATAGACATAGCCTCGTCGGCTGTAACGGGCTACGGCGAGGAGATAATCAAAAACGCGTTTTGCTATGACCATGGGGTAGTTGAAACGATAGCCCACTTTACGGCGGCGAAAAAATTTATGCCGGACGTCGAGTTTGTAATAGACATCGGCGGACAGGATATCAAGTGCTTTAAGATACGCGGCGGAGCAATAGACAACCTCTTTTTGAACGAGGCTTGCTCATCGGGCTGCGGCTCGTTTTTACAGACCTTTGCAAACGCGCTCGGATATTCAATAGGCGATTTTTCAAAGCTGGGGCTTTTTGCGAAGCAGCCCGTGGATCTCGGCTCAAGATGCACGGTGTTTATGAACAGCTCGGTAAAGCAGGCTCAAAAGGACGGCGCGACCATAGAGGATATATCGGCGGGGCTTTCGATAAGCGTTGTCAAGAACGCGCTTTATAAGGTCATAAGAGCCTCGTCGCCAAATGAGCTCGGCAGGAGAATAGTGGTGCAGGGCGGCACCTTTTTGAACGACGCGGTGCTGCGTGCCTTTGAAAAGGAAATGAATACAGAGGTGGTTCGCCCGGCTATTTCGGGGCTTATGGGAGCTTACGGAGCGGCGCTTTACGCTATGTCGCGCGACAAGGGAGAAAAGAGCGCCATACTCGATAGGGAAAAGCTCGGAAGCTTTAAACACGAGATACAGGTGGTATCCTGCGGACTTTGCACGAATAATTGCCGCCTTACGGTGAACAAATTTGCCGACGGCAGGCGCTTCATCGGCGGAAACCGCTGTGAGAGGCCTATAACCAAGCGCTCTCCCGACGAGTCGTTAAACATATATGATTACAAGCTCAAGCGCCTCGAGGAATACAAGCCTCTGCGCAAGGAGCAGGGCGGACGCGGAAAAATAGGTATACCCATGGGGCTTAATATGTATGAGCTTTTGCCGTTTTGGCACGGATTTTTCACCGAGCTCGGCTTTGAGGTCGTGGCCTCGCCCGTGTCCGACAGAAAGCTGTACGCAAAGGGCCAGCAGACAATACCGTCGGACACGGTGTGTTACCCCGCAAAGCTTATACACGGTCACATTCAGACCCTTATAGACAGCGGAATAGACACAATATTTTATCCCTGTCTTTCATATAATCTTGACGAGGGGCTCGGCGACAACCACTACAACTGTCCGGTAGTCGCGTATTATCCCGAGGTTATCGCCGCGAATATGAAGGATATAAAAAAGGTCACCTTCATCAAGGAGTACCTTGGCATACACCGCAGAAAGGATTTCCCGAAAAAGGCGCATAAGATGCTGAAAAAATATTTCGACGGTATCAGCCTTAAGGAGGTCGTCGCCGCCGCCAAAAAGGCTTATTTATCCTATGACCTTCATATGCAGAGCATAAGAAACCGGGGCAGGGAGATAATGGAGCAGGCGGAGCGCGAGGGCAGGGATATAGTGGTGCTTGCCGGAAGACCCTATCATGTCGATCCCGAGATAAACAAGGGCATTGACAAGCTGATAGCGAGCTTTGGGGTGGCGATAGTGTCCGAGGACTCCATAAGCACCGGAGTAAAGAAATTCCCAACCACCGTGTTGAACCAGTGGACATATCACTCAAGGCTTTACGCCGCCGCCAAATACATAGCGGGCAGGGACGATATGAACCTTGTGCAGCTGGTTTCCTTCGGCTGCGGAGTCGACGCGATAACCACCGACGAGGTCAGGGGCATACTTGAGTCAGAGGGAAAGATATACACACAGATAAAGATAGACGAGATAACAAATCTCGGCGCTGTAAAAATCAGAATAAGAAGCCTTTTGGCTGCTATTGACGAGCAGCGCTCGGCTAAAAATAAAGGAAATTGATTTAAATATTTTCAGAGGCAGTCGTTTTGGCCGTCGGACGGCTTGGCGGCGAATTTGACGCGGTTCGAGGTGTGGTTTATATGGCTAAATTGGAATATGATAAAACAGGCAGACTCCTTTTTACAAAGGAGATGAAGGACGAATACACCATTCTCCTTCCCATGATGGCGTCGATACAGTTTCGTCTTATGCGCAACGTCTTTGATATGTACGGCTATAAGACCGTTTTGCTTGAAACGAGCGGCCCCGAGATCGCTCAGGTCGGGCTGAAATATGTCCATAACGACACCTGCTATCCGGCGCTGCTCGTTATAGGACAGTTTATACACGCCTTGCAAAGCGGAAAATACGATCTGCACAAGACCGCGCTTATGATAACACAGACCGGCGGCGGCTGCCGCGCGTCAAATTATATTCACCTGCTCAGAAAGGCTCTCGTAAAGGCGGGGCTTGAGTTTGTGCCAGTGATCTCGCTTAACCTTTCGGGGCTTGAGAAGAACAGCGGATTTACCCTGACTCTGCCAATGATACGCAGGCTGATAGGAGCTCTTGTTTACGGCGATACCCTGATGTGCCTGAGCAATCAGACAAAGCCGTACGAGGTGAACAAGGGCGAGAGCATGGCGCTTGTCAAAAGGTGGAGCGATACTCTTACCGATATGTTTAAAAAAGGCCGCGCCTTTGCAGCAAAGGAGCAGGAGGCTCTGCTCGACAAAATATCTAAGGATTTCAGCGAGATAAAGCTTAAGCGCGTTCCCAAGGTAAAGGTGGGCGTCGTCGGGGAAATTTATGTAAAATACGCCCCGCTTGGCAACAACAATTTAGAGCAGTTTTTGGCGGAGCAGGATTGTGAGGTCTGCGTGCCCGGCATAATGGGCTTTGCCCTGTTTAAGGTGGATAACCGCCTTGAGGATATAAAGCTTTACGGCGGCAGCAGAATAAAGTACAAGGTGGTCAAAATATTGTACGACTATCTTGAAAAGATGGAGTCGATGATGATAAAATGCACCGCGAAATACGGCTTTACCCCTCCGGGCAAATACAGTCACACAAAGAGCCTTGTAAAGGGAGTTATCGGCTACGGCAGCAAGATGGGCGAGGGCTGGCTTTTGACGGCGGAAATGCTCGAGCTGACCGAAACCGGATACCCGAATATAGTCTGCACGCAGCCGTTCGGATGCTTGCCCAATCATATTTGCGGCAAGGGCATGATAAGAAAGATAAAGAGCATTGACGACAGAGCGAATATTGTCGCGATAGACTACGACCCCGGCGCGCCGAGGGTCAATCAGGAAAACAGAATAAAGCTTATGCTTGCGGTGGCAAAGGAAAATATGCAAAAGGGGCAGGGCTAATAGGCCCGCCCCTTTAAAATTTTCGCCCTTCGCACAAGCTTTGATACGGTGCGGCGACGTTTTCTCCGCAAATAAAATGTGTTAAGCGGCAGCTTGCCGCGCGAGCCGTTAAGGCCGCGCTCGGCGAGATATATGTAAAATAGCTTTATAAACAAATAGAGGCACAGATTATATTCTGTGCCCCCTTGGTGCCGGTGACCGGACTTGAACCGGTACGGATTATTCGTCCGAGGGATTTTAAGTCCCTTGTGTCTGCCTATTCCACCACACCGGCGTGGATAAACAAGCTTATTTTACCACAGGCTGAATGAAAAATCAAGGTGTTGAAACGAATGAAAATTTATTTTTCCGGTAAAGACCGCAGCCGCCTTCGCTTGACTAAGCGTTAAAAATATAATAACATAATATAAAATCAATAAAATCGAGCGATTATTCACCCGAAGGGAGGAAGGAAGATGGCGCTTGACGGAGCGTTTTTAAAATATGTGGCCGCTGAAATGGAGGAAAAGCTCGTTGGTCTGAGGGTCGAAAAAATTTTTCAGCCAAACCGCGACGAAATAGTGATAGCGTTCAGAGGAGCGAGCGGATCGTATAAGGTCTTGACGTCGGCGAGGGCAAATTCGCCAAGAGTCAATATAACAGACTATCCGCCGGAAAATCCTCAGACGCCGCCAATGCTGTGTATGCTCTTGCGAAAACGGCTGACGGGCGCGCGGCTGACGGCGATAAGACAGCACGGGCTTGAAAGAGCGCTGCGCTTTGTGTTCGACGCAGTCGACGAGCTCGGCGACAAGGCCGAGCTGTCTTTGGCAGTGGAGATAATGGGCAAATACAGCAATGTGATTTTTATAGATGAAAACGAAAATATAATAGACGCGCTGAAAAGGGTAGATATTTCAATGTCGTCTCAGCGACTCGTGCTGCCGGGCATGAAATACCGGCTTCCTCCCCCGCAGAACAAGCTCGACCCCCTTGAGAGCACTCCGGAGGAGATAATAAGCAGGATAAAAGCCTCGGGGGCGTCCCCCTTGAACAAAGCGCTGCTTTCGACCGTACAGGGATTTTCGCCCATAGTATGCCGTGAGCTTGAATATTTGACAGGGCGCGGAGCAGCGCTTGATACAGCCGCTATGAGCGATGAGCATTACGGCAGACTCGCGTTTTTTTTGAAGAGAACATTTGCCGAGATCAACGACGGCAAGGGCGCGGCGTGCATGGTTCAAAGCGTCGACGGAAGGCTCATCGACTTTTCCTTTATGAATATTCTGCAATACGGAACCGGCGCAAAAACGCTCCGCTTTGACAGCTTCAGCGCGCTTTTGGACAGCTTTTACCTTGAGCGCGACAAAGCCGAACGAATGCGGGTCAAGGGTCACGATTTGCTCAAGCAGCTGTCCAACATAACAGACAGACTCACAAGAAAGATAAATACTCAAAAAATCGAGCTTGCAAACAGCGAGGACAGGGAAGAGCTGAGGATAAGCGGGGATCTCATACAGGCAAATCTTTACAGAATAAAAAAGGGCGAAACGGAAGTGGTGCTTGAAAACTTTTATGACGAGTCGCTGCCAAAGCTCAAGATAAAGCTTGATCCTGCTCTTACGCCCGGGCAAAACGCACAAAAGTATTACAAGGATTACCGCAGGGCGAAAAATGCCGGACAATACCTTGCGCTTGAGATAGAAAAGGCTCAGCAGGAGCTTAAATATATAGATTCGGTGTTTGACAGCCTTTCGCGAGCCGAAACCGAGCGCGAGCTCGCGGAAATAAAGCAGGAGCTGGTCGAGGGAGGATATATAAAAAGAATAAGGGCGAGGCAAAAGCTTAAGGGCACTCTTGCTCCGCTTGAATTTGTGTCAAAGAGCGGCCTCAAGATATATGTCGGCAGAAACAATATACAAAACGACAGGCTTACGCTGAAAACGGCAAAAAATTATGACCTGTGGTTTCACGCCAAAGATATACCCGGCGCTCACACGGTGATATCGACCTGCGGAGAGACTCCGGACGATGAGACTATTTTGTACGCGGCTCAGCTTGCGGCATACCACAGCAGAGCGCGAGAGAGCGGCAAGGCGCCGGTTGATTTCACGCTTATAAAGTATGTCAGCAAGCCGCAGGGGGCAAAGCCCGGCATGGTGATTTACAAAAACCAGAAAACACTTTTTGTAAAGCCGTCGCTCACCCAGGACTGAGCACCGCCCCGCTCTTGCATTTGCGCTAAGGGCGAAAGCTTATTTTCATGGCAATATAGGGATATTTTAAATTTTTATTTGGCTCTACCCAAGGTTATTTGCGGCAATCTGCCACAAATTGAGCCCGGGTTTATTATGCAGAGTATATAAATTTGTCGGAGAAATTTAAAAAAGTTAAATTTTCACTTGCAATAAGTGCTTTGATATGATAAAATGACTAAGTTATATTTATAAAACTGTTTTTGATCGGGACAGAACTCGACGGGCTCGCTTAAAGCTCTGTGCCGATATGTCCGCCGCCAAAATACTTGCTTTCGATTAAGGTCGGCAGCTTTGCGGCAGGATTTTACATTTTTTGAAAGGGAGAGAATTATGGGCGTTTTGGAATATGTTCTCGGCAGCGTGCTTCTGCTGTTTGCTGTTGCGATAATCATTGTTATCATTCTTCAGGAGGGCCATCAGCAGGGCCTCGGCGTTGTAACCGGAGGTGCCGACACATTCTTCTCGAAAAACAAGGCTCGCTCTATTGACGCGTTCCTTTCGCGCTGGACAAAGCTCTTTGCTCTTGTGTTTGTCCTCGTTGTTATTGCGCTGAATGTGATAGCGAGATTTTTCTGATCAAAATCAATAATGAGCTTTGGCTGAGGACGCGGCGACCGCGTCCTCAGCTTGTCGATAAACATATTTTGACGAAGCTCCGGCCTACCGCAGCCGCGCCGCCGCAAGGCGGCACGGCTGCGGATTTAATATTGGCTTGCATCAAGCAAAACGACCGCTTTTACGATATCGACAAAAACAACTGCGGCTTGCAGCCTGAGCTGACAGGGCACAAAATAAAGAAAAAGCTCACAAAAACTTGACCTTGAGCCGCTATCATACTATAATGATAGTTAAAAGCCTGAGAGTGTTTCGGCGAGAAAAGGCTTAAGGACAGACTCTCGGGATTTAAATGTCTGTGAATTGAAACGGAGTGACGGAAACAATGATAAGCGGAGCTGAAATAATGGTAAAATGTCTGGAAAGCGAAGGCGTATCCGTCATCTTCGGCTATCCGGGCGCGGCAATATGCCCGTTTTACGACCGACTTTTGGACTCTGACATAAAGCATATACTTGTCAGACAGGAGCAAAACGCAGTCCACGCGGCGAGCGGCTATGCCCGCTCAAGTGGAAAGCCCGGGGTGTGCGTTGCGACCTCCGGCCCGGGCGCTACGAATATGATAACCGGCATCGCCACCGCATATACCGACTCTATCCCCATCATAGCGATAACCGGACAGGTCAGAAGCGACCTTTTGGGGCGCGATGTTTTTCAAGAGGCGGACATAACCGGAGCCTGCGAGCCCTTTGTAAAGCACAGCTACCTTGTCAAGAACACTGCGGATCTGCCGAGAATATTCAAGGAGGCGTTCCATATCGCCTCGACCGGCAGGCCGGGGCCCGTGCTGATAGATATTCCGATAGATATGCAAACAAACGAGATAGAGAGCTTTGAATACCCGAGCAAGGCAAATATCATAGGCTATAAGCCCAACATAAAGGGCCATTCGGTGCAGATAAAGAAGGCGGCCGAGCTTATCCGCTCGTCCTCACGCCCCGTTATTGTGGCGGGCGGCGGCGTTTTATCCTCGGGCGTTAAGCTTAAGCTCGTGGATTTCGCCGTCACCACCGGCATACCCGTCGTGTCGACCATGATGGGAATCGGCGTTATGCCCTCCGAGCACAGGCTGTACCTCGGTATGCTCGGAAGCCACGGCAAGGGCGTAGCTAACAGGGTGATACACGAATCCGACCTTATAATAGTGTGCGGGGCAAGGCTCGGCGACAGAGCCGTCGCGGCGCCGGATCAGATATCGGAGAGATCAAAAATAATCCACATCGACATCGACCCCGCCGAGATAGGCAAAAATATAAAAACTACCGTCCCGATAGTCGGCGATATGCGCGACATAATGTCACGTCTTGCCGACGCTGTCGGCGAATACCACGTTTCGCCGATGTGGGACGACACGATAGAGCGCTGGAAAAAGGACCTTTTCCGCCTGCCGAAGGAGTTCGACGGCTTTGTTGAGCCGAGGTCCTTCGTCGCGAAGTTTTCACATATGCTCCCGTCAAAGGCGATACTCGTCGCAGACGTAGGTCAAAATCAGATATGGTGCGCAAACAACTTCCGCATAAAGGAGGGGCGCTTTCTGACTACCGGCGGCATGGGTACAATGGGCTACTCCATTCCCGCAGCGATAGGCGCTAAATTTGCGCGCCCCGAGCGCGAGGTCGTCGTTATCTGCGGCGACGGCTCCTTCCAGATGGGAATGAACGAGCTTGGCACGATAGCGCAGAATAATTTGAACATCAAAATTATAGTTATGCGCAACACCCGACTCGGAATGGTCAGAGAGCTGCAAAAGAATCTATATCGTGGCAGATACAGCGCGACCTTTCTCGACGAAAACTCCCCCGATTTCATGAAGATAGCTCAGGCTTATCACATTCCGTCGGTTATGGCGAGCAGCAACGAAGAGGCCGAAAAAATAGCCGCCGAGATGCTAAAGCATGACGGCTCGTTTATGCTCGTGTGCAACGTAAGCCCCGACACACCCTCGATTTAGGAAAGGAATTTTATTATGAAGCACACATTATCGGTTTTGGTGGAAAATCAGGCCGGCGTTTTGAGTAAAATATCCGGACTGTTCTCAAGGCGAGGCTTCAACATCGACAGTCTGGCTGTCGGAGTGACCGCAGACCCGAATATTTCGAGGATAACGATAGTCGCCGACGGCGACGATTATGTTTTGGAGCAGCTTGAAAAGCAGCTAAATAAGCTCATACCCGTTATCAAGGTAAAGGCCTTTGAAAGCGGGAGCTATCTGAGCCGCGAGTTGTCGCTGATAAAGGTGAACTGCACCGCGTCAAGGCGGCCGGAGCTTATTCAGATAGCCGAGATGATGCACGCCAAGGTCATAGACGCAGCCGTTTCAACCATAACCCTCGAATTTTCCGACACAGCCGAGCAGACGGAGATACTTATGAATTTATTAAGACCCTACGGTATTCGCGAGATAGTCAGAACCGGCACGGTTGCTATTGAAAAGGGTAATTCGAGCGTCAGCGTGCAAAGCGGCTCATAAGAGCTCTGCTTTCTCAGACGACTGTTAAAAAGCGCCGCGGAGGCACGCTTGTCGTGCGTTCGGCCGTCGCGCATACGTTGGTAAGCTACGAGGCTCCGCCTCGCAACACATATAACATTCTATATTATTTAATTGGCAAGGAGGAAATTTATTATGCCAAAGATTTATTATCAAGCAGACTGTGATTTGAACCTTCTCAAGGGTAAAAAAGTGGCCATTATCGGCTACGGAAGCCAGGGTCACGCCCATGCTCTCAATCTTCACGACAGCGGAATAGACGTTGTTGTAGGCCTTTATGAGGGCAGCAGAAGCAGAGCAAGAGCCGAAAAGGCCGGATTGACCGTTATGAACGTAGCCGACGCCGCAAAGGCCGCTGACGTTATTATGATACTCATTCCGGACGAGAAGCAGGCGGACGTATACAAGAGCGAGATTGCTCCTAACCTCACAGAGGGCAAGGCTCTCGCATTTGCCCACGGCTTCAACATTCACTACAAGCAGATAGTTCCGCCGGAGAACGTAGACGTATTTATGATCGCTCCAAAGGGTCCGGGTCACACGGTAAGAAGCGAGTATGTAGAGGGCAAGGGCGTTCCCTGCCTTATCGCCGTTGAGCAGGACGCTACCGGCAAGGCTACCGAGATCGGACTTGCTTATGCTGCGGGTATAGGCGGAAGTCGCGCAGGCGTTCTTGAAACAACCTTCAAGAGCGAAACCGAAACAGACCTCTTCGGCGAGCAGGCCGTTCTTTGCGGCGGAGTTACCGCTCTGATGAAGGCCGGCTTTGAAACCCTCGTTGAGGCGGGCTATGCTCCGGAAAACGCGTATTTCGAGTGTATTCACGAGATGAAGCTCATCGTTGACCTCATTTACAGCGGCGGCTTCAAGAAGATGAGATACTCTATTTCCGACACAGCCGAGTTTGGCGACTACGAAACGGGCAAGAGGCTCATCACCGAGGACACAAAGAAGGAAATGAAGCAGATCCTCAGCGAGATACAGGACGGCACCTTCGCCTCAAAGTGGATCGCCGAAAACAAAAACGGCAGAGCTCACTTCAACTCATGCCGCAGAATGGCTGCCGAGCATCAGCTTGAAAAGGTTGGCGAGGAGCTTAGAAAGATGTATTCATGGGGCGGCGAGGACAAATACGCCGACTAATATAAAATATAAAAGGGCTGTAAAAAACGCCTAAAAAAAGCGACTGCCGGGAATCCGAAGGGATATCCTTGCAGTCGCTTTTGCAATATGTTTAGATTATAGTATACTATATCAATTAAAATTACCACCGGAAATTTCGAGGAGGATAAAAATATCGGGTTGAACGAAGGGCGGATAGACTTTCATCGGGAGGCATTAAGCGATCTAAAGCGCAAACGGCGCTTTGTATGAACGGAAGCATACAAGTCGGCGGACTGAGAAATTCCTCAGTGCATACGCATTTCCGCAGGGCGTTGTTTTTAGCCCTCGTTTAAAGCGCCCTGACTCTGAGCCTTTAAGTAGGCGTTGATAAAGCCGTCTATATCGCCGTCCATAACGGCGTTTATATTGCTCGACTCGAACGAGGTGCGGTTGTCCTTGACGAGGGTGTAGGGCATAAATACATAAGAGCGTATCTGCGAGCCCCATGTTATCTCCTTCTGAACGCCCTTGATGTCCTCTATCTTGTCGAGGTGCTCCCTCTCCTTTATCTCCATGAGCTTCGAGGCGAGCATCTTCATGGCCACCTCGCGGTTCTGGTGCTGGCTCCGCTCAACCTGACAGGCTACAACTATGCCGGTGGGTATGTGGGTGAGGCGCACCGCCGACGAGGTCTTGTTTACCTTCTGGCCGCCTGCGCCGCTCGCGCGGTAAACGTCCATTTTTATGTCCTCGGGATTGATGTCTATCTCTATATTATCGTCTATTTCGGGCATGACCTCGAGCGAGGCAAACGAGGTGTGACGTCTGCCGGAGGAGTCAAACGGAGATACCCTGACAAGGCGGTGAACTCCCGATTCGCTTTTGAGGTAGCCGTAGGCGTTTATACCCTCGACAAGTATGGTCGCGCTCTTTAAGCCTGCCTCCTCGCCGTCGAGGTAGTCGAGCGTCTTTACCTTGAAATTATGGCGCTCCGCCCAGCGGTTATACATACGGTAAAGCATCTCGGCCCAGTCCTGAGCCTCGGTTCCGCCGGAGCCTGCGTGAAAGGTGAGTATTGCGTTCTTTCCGTCGTATTCGCCCGTGAGCAAGGTCGAGAGCCGCTGCGCTTCAAGGCTTTCGCGAACCCGATCAACCTCCTGCCGAGCTTCCTCGAGCAGCGACAGATCCTCCTCCTCGTTGGCAAGCTCTATCAGCGCGAGAGTGTCCTCGTAAGCCGAGTCGAGCGCGTTGTAGGCCTCGACCTTTCCCTTGAGAGCGCTCGTGCGCTGGAGTATCTTCTGCGAGCTTTCCATATTATCCCAAAACCCCGGCTCGGCGGCTCTGTGCTCAAGCTGCTGAATTTCCGATTCCATTGCTTTAAGTCCGAGCGCGTCGGCAAGGTCGTCTATATCCGGTCTGAGTCTTTCAAGCTCAAGGCGCAGTTCTTCAAATTGTACCAAAAATATCATCCTTTACTATTCACTCCCATTATTATAGATTATCGGAGCAAAAATGTAAATAGCGAATATACGGCGATTGTTTTGCGGCGTTAAGATTTAAACAAATTTTGGGCGAGGCGAATATCATTATTTTCCTCGGTTTAAAGCTGCGGCAGGGGCAAGGCTATTAACAGGGCGGACGCAGTTAAATATCAAAAATAACCGCCGCCGCCCTTCGAGGTGGTGAAAGTATGGAGAAAAAGCCAAAGGATTGGGAGCTTGAAAAAATGAGGTTCGAGACGCCGCCGCTTACGGAAACGATGTCCGGCGCTGAGCATTATTTTATGGATATAAATACGAGAATAGCCCATCCGTCGGACGATGCAGTGGACGAAATGCGGGATTGGAGCATCGAGAACAAAAAGTGATCAGTCCTTGTTTAAATTTATCGTGCCGCCGTCGTAGCTCAGCTTGACCTCGTCGCCGCTGAGCTCGTAATCAAACTCAAGGCTTTTTTTAAGGCGGCTGTCGGTGAGAAGTATTGTGTGATCGTCCACCAGACAGTCGCCGTAAAGTCTTGTGTCGGCTCCACCCATAGAATGTATGTCAAAGCTCGCCTTTGTGCCGTCAAAGCTAAGGTGTATCGTCGTGCTGTACTCGCCGCTTCCGCTCCAGGAGTTTACCCTCAGCTCGTCTGCCTGACTGCCGATTGCCCTTTGCGTGCAGGAGCAGAGAAGTAAGGTGAAAGCGAGGACGGGAAGGAACCAAAATGAAGTCTTTTTCAAATCCATCACCCCGAAAATTAATATATATAATTATTTTATGAGTATTTTCTTCGGCTTATACAGCCAAGGCGGCGAGAGGTAAAAAAATAGAAAAAAATCAAAAAAGGACTTGACTTTATTATTCCGCTTTGATATAATAACACTCGTTGACCGAAAGATATGCGAGTGTGCTGGAACAGGCAGACAGGCACGTTTGAGGGGCGTGTGTTTCACGACGTATGGGTTCAAGTCCCATCACTCGCACCATAGCAGGACGATTCAATGATAGAATCGTCCTTTTGTTTTTGTGTATAAGCCGTCAAAAAATACGGTTAATCGGATAAGCTGCGGCGGCATAAGTTTCGCCGCAGGGCTCGGAGGTGTGAAATGGAAGAAAAGGTACGGCTTTCGGATATTGCGTATGAGCTGGGCCTCAGCACGGCGGCGGTTTCGTATGTGCTTCACGGCAAGACCGGAATGGTGTCGGAGCGAACGGCAATCAGAGTGCGCCGCGCTTTAGAGGAGCGGGGGTATCTGCCGCGGGCGGCGGAGGTGCTGTTGGCGGAAAACCCGGCGAAAATTGTGGGAGTTGTCATTAATGCCCACGAGAAATATGAATCTCACGTCCTGGAGGACGCGTTTATCGCCTCGGCGCTCAACGCCCTCAGCGCGGAAACGGCCGGACGCGGATTACAGATGATGGTGAGGGCTGTGAACGCCATTGATGAAATTATTTCCTTCGCCACAATGTGGAACCTGGAGGGGCTTGTGTTGATCGGCTTTTGCGGTGCGGATTACAAGCGCCTGCGGGAGAATGTCCGCATACCCTTTGCGGTATATGACGCTTGCGGAGTTATAGCGGAGCGCGTCTGTGCCGTGAACATAGACGACCGCCATGGGGGATTTCAGCTCGGCGAGTATTTCCGCCTTTGCGGGCATAAGCGTGTTCTGTGCCTTTCGGACAACGACGTTGACATGGATATGGAGCGCTGGAGGGGCTTTCGTGAGGGCTTCGGGAGCGGAGCCGAGTTTATGATGATACCGATGCGCAAGGCGGAGCGAATGACCTTCTATCGGGAGAATCTGTCACAGATTAGGAGCTTCTCCGCCGTTTTTGCGGTATCGGACTATTACGCCGTTGACCTCATACATTTTCTGCAAAGCAGCGGCGTCGATGTGCCGGGCGAGATCTCCGTCGCCGGATTTGACGACACGCCCCTTTGCGGCATGGTCTACCCGTCTTTGACCTCTGTCCGTCAGGACAATGCGGAGCGCGCGCGGGCGGCGCTGGACGCGATAAGGAAATTTCGTGCGGGAGAGCCGGTGGAGCCTGTTATCACTCTTTCCACGTCTTTAGTTATTCGCGACAGCACAAGAGCCGTCTAAACGGGTTGCAGACTCCGTCTTGCTGATATTTTAAACAAAAATAGCTCCGCGTTTTTGTCGGCGCTTACGGATTTAAGTTTTGAAAAGAATCCCGCTGTCGGTTATACTTGAAACTGACAGAGGGATTTCTTATAATCGCGGAGGCTGACATGGAACGAAAAATTTTACTTAAAAAGGATATTCTTGATAAGCTCAAAATGATTGGTGTGAGGACAGGACAGACGATAATGGTCAACTGCCCGCTCAGTCATGGAAAAGCCTTGACCCGATTCGTCGCTAAAGCGCTATCGGAAACGGTACGCTTACCTTTATGCGCCAAAGGGAGCTGGTGGATTTCGCGGTCAAATGGATTGAGGAGAACAGAAAATGATTAAACCAAAGAGAGAGAGCTTTTTGCGAAATGTCATTGTGCTGGCTGTGCCGGTTGCGCTGCAATCAATGCTCCAAGCGTCCTTCGGAGTGGTGGATCAGGTGATGATAGGTCAGCTTGGGGGCGTGGAGGTCGCCGCAGTCGGACTGGCAGGGAAATTTACTTCGATATTCAACGTGGTAGTGTCCGCAGTGGGAGCTGTGGCGGGAATAATGATCTCACAGTATATAGGACAGAAAAATGCCGCCGAAACGCGCAGAAGTATAATTTTTAACCTGCGGGTTTGCCTTATGCTCGCCGCGCTGTTCACACTGATAGGCGCCATAGCCCCGAAACAAATCATGAGCCTTTATATCGACGACGTTGCTGTGGCGGAGGCGGCGGGGCGTTATCTGTTTATCGTGTCAGGCACTTTCTTTCCAACGGCAGTAATCACTATTCTTTCCACTCACCTGCGGTGCATAGAAAAAGCCGCCCTCCCGCTCTACGCCGGTATCGCGTCGGCGGCTGTCAACACGGGACTGAACTGGATACTGATTTTCGGGAATCTTGGCGCGCCGGCTCTCGGAGTAACCGGTGCGGCGCTGGCAACGCTTATTTCACAGCTTGTTTATCTTCTGTTCATACTCGTAATGTATCTTAAATATCGTGAGAGAGTAAAAAATACCGCGGCGGCTTCCTTTGCATGGGGGCAGTATCTTTCCATGCTTCTGCCGCTTTTGGTAAGTGAATTTATGTGGGTGTTGGGCGAAAACGTGTACGCAGGCATTTACGGACACTTAGGCACAAACGCCAGCGCCGCCATGACGCTGACAAATCCCGTGCAGTCCTTGGCAATAGGAGCGTTGTGCGGCTTAAGTCAGGCGGCGGCTATACTAATTGGCAAGCGCCTTGGCGACGGGGACAGGGAGAATGCCTACCGAGAGTCGAAAAAGCTCCTGCTCTACGGCTTGCTTGGCTCCGTGCTGTTGTCCGTGGTGATTTTCTGTATAAGCCCTCTGTATGTATGCGTTTTTAAAGAGGATGCGGACGTAAGAGAGCTGACGGTTCAAATCCTCACCGCCTACGCCGCTGTTATGCCCTTTAAGGTGCTGAATATGATTATCGGCAGCGGCATACTGCGCAGCGGAGGGAAAACGACATATGTCATGGTCATAGACCTGATGGGCACATGGGTCTTCGGCGTTCCGCTGGGGCTTTTGACAGCTTTTGTGTTACACTGGCCGATCCCCCTTGTCTATTTCACCCTGTCGCTGGAGGAGTGCATACGCTTTGCCGTTTCCCTCGTAGTTTTCAAGCGCCGCGGATGGATGAACCGGCTGAAGGCGTGAGGGCAAAAAAATTTCCGCATAATAAAATTCCCGCTTGACGGGAAGAAAATCAAAGTGAAAAATCGAAAATATACGGAGGAATTGTATTTTGAAAAAAGAGTATAGCGCATTGCCGGAATCCATGAGCGGCATGGAAATGTACGGGTTCCATTGGATGGAATTTGTGGTGCAGATTCCGTCGCCGCTGCTTATAATCACGTCCTACAAGAGCAACGGACTGACGAATGCCTGTATGCAGTCATGGACTACATTCACGGGCGGCACGAATGGCTTTTATGCCATCGTTTCCGCTGTCAGCAAATATGGACATTTATACCAAACTCTTCACGAAACGAAGGAAGCGGTTATCAACTTCATGTCCGCCGAACTTTACGACAAGTGTATGGCTACCATACGGCATAATCAGTTTGACGATGACGAGATTGCGTTGGCAGGCATGACCGCTGTAAAGGCGGATATGGTCAACGCGCCGATAATAGAGGAATGCTTTATCAATCTTGAGTGCAAGTTCAAGTGGGAAAAGGAGATAGCCGAGGGAGACGATTATGTCCTGATGTGTCTTGAGATTGTGAAGGTGCATATAGATGAACGCCACCTTGACGAAAATGATTTGGGTCGTACCGGCAAAACAGGAATCCTATATAACATTCATCATCCCATCGACCCCGAACACTTTAGCGGCACGGCGCATGATTATTTGGGTGTTATAGAGAAAATACGGGATTATGCCGAGTATTGAAAGCGACAATATAAATTCACTCCCGCTTGCAAGAAGTAAAGCGGAGCAATAAATTGAAGCTTGTCCATATATATCAAGAAACGAAATGAGTTTGGCGCTATGATAAATAGGGGTGCAAGATGAATGATGTAAATGCGGTGGTTCTGGCGCAAGAGTATATTAAAGCGCATCACGCGGATGCAGAGTTTGGTATTGAGCGCGTCTGCCGTGCGGTCGGGTATTCCCGGCGACAGCTTGACAGACTTTTCCAAAAGCATATACACATGACTCTCTATGAGTATTTAAGCGCTTATAGAGCTGCCCGATTTTCTTCAAGTGGAGGGAGAAAGTAAAATCGCCTCCGGCGTTGAAGTGCCGCCGGACTACGAAAAGCCTCTGCCTGACGGCTACAAGGTCGCAAAGCTTCAGGAGTGTATCATGCTTTACTTTCAAAGCGAGCCGTATGAAAATCCCGATGATTTCGGAAAGGTTATCGGACAGGTTCTGAAAGCGGTTGAAAATTACAACTTTGAACGCTACGGATACAGATTGGCAAATCAGCTTGCTCCGACGCTCAATCTGGGGGCGGACCCTAAAATTGGGGCGAGAATCGCGATTCCCGCAATCAGAAAATAATCGGGGATTTTTTGCGGAGCCGGGATAAGGCTTCATTTATCGAGCAGAATACCCTATCCGCAAAGTGTCAAACACAGAGCCGATGATTTTGTGAGATACCTCACGGATTATCGGCTCTAATTTTGCCTATATGTCCGGAAAACAAACTTTTCAGGAACTTCCGCTGTTTCTCTTGACTTTTCCCTTTCTATCAGGTATAATTAAAAACAGATGTTGCGAAACATAAGTTTCTGATTGTGAGAGGATAGACCATGCCGCCAAAATGCAAGTTTACACGAGAAGAAATCATAAAAGCCGCTTTGGATTTAACAAGAGAAGAAGGAATAAACGCTCTCACGGCACGGGCGCTCGGAACAAAACTGGGCTCATCGCCAAAACCGATTTTTACCGTATTTGAAAATATGGAGGAAGTACAAGCAGAAATGCAAAAGGCGGCGAAAGCGCTCTATGCCGAGTATATTCAAGTCGGACTGCATCAAAAATTGGCATTTAAGGGCGTAGGTACGCAGTACATCATATTTGCTATCAAAGAGCCAAAGCTGTTTCAATTGCTCTTTATGTCAGAACAGCCGCACAAGCCGCCTGTTGCGGGTATTCTCCCAATCATAGATGAAAGCTATGAGCAAATATTGCAGTCCGTTCAGAACGGATATGGACTTGGTGAGAAAGACGCTGAAAACCTTTATCGGCATTTGTGGATATACACCCACGGGATAGCAGTGCTTTGTGCAACAAATATGTGTTCCTTTACCGCCGAGGAAATCAGCGGCATGATGACCGAGGTATTTGTAGGTTTGCTGAAAGAAATCAAAAGTGATAAAGCATAACAATCGTGTAAATACCGCACAAGGAGATTAAAAATGAAAAAAATTATTCAAATCAATCGCTTGAGCAAAAGTTTCAGTGATGTAAAAGCAGTACAGGATTTAAGTTTTTGCGTTCGGGAAGGCGAACTTTTCGCTTTTCTTGGGATTAACGGCGCAGGCAAATCAACTACAATCAACATTATGTGCGGTCAGCTATCAAAGGATAGCGGCGACATTCTAATTGACGGTCATAGCCTCGATTATGATTTGAATACCATTAAACTGGAACTTGGCGTTGTTTTTCAAAATTCCGTCCTTGATTCGGCACTTTCCGTTTATGATAACCTGGAGAGCCGTGCTGCATTGTACGGTATTGTTGGAAAATCATTTCGGGAAAGACTTTCTGTACTTTCTGAAACGCTTGAATTTGAGGACATATTAAAACGGACAGTAGGAAAACTCTCAGGAGGACAGCGCAGAAGAATTGATATTGCCCGAGCGTTATTTCATAGACCTAAAATCCTTATTCTCGACGAACCCACAACGGGACTTGATCCGCAAACTCGTAAAAACCTATGGAATGTAATATCCGACCTTCGCAAAAACGAGAAAATGACCGTATTCCTTACTACGCACTATATGGAAGAAGCGTCCGAGGCTGATTATGTTATCATTCTTGACAACGGAAAGATTGCTGCGGAAGGAACACCGCTTGAGCTTAAAAACGCCTATACCGGGGACTATATCACGATCTACGGGGCAAGTGAAGCCGAGGTAAAGAGTCTTGGAACAGAATATGAGCCAATCAAAGACGCTTACCGCTTATTTGTTCCAAATACAAGAGCGGCAACAGAACTGATTATGAAAAATCCCGACGTGTTCGATGATTATGAGATAACAAAGGGTAAAATGGACGATGTTTTTCTTGCCGTTACCGGGAAGAAACTGATAGGAGGTGCTGAAAAATGAGTGCGGCGACCGTTCTTATAAAGAGAAATATAAAACTGTTTTTCAAAGACAGGGGAATGTTCCTTACTTCTTTAATCACGCCGGCTATCCTGCTTGTCCTTTATGTGACTTTTCTCGGGAATGTCTATCGCGACAGCTTTACATCGAATTCGCCCGAATTCATTCACCTTTCCGACAACCTTATTGATGGGCTTGTGGGCGGGCAGCTGATTTCGTCGATTCTTGCGGTATCCAGCGTGACGGTCGCATTCTGCTCCAACTTTTTGATGGTGCAGGACAAGGCGAACGGCACGATTAAAGACTTGAAAATCTCTCCCGTCAGTCCTTCCCTGCTTTCCATGAGCTACTATATCGCCTCATTGGCCTCGACACTTATAATCTGCTTTGCGGCGACTGGCATATGCCTTGCGTATGCGGCTTTTGTGGGGTGGTACATGTCTGCGGCAGACGTTGTTCAGCTGATTTTAGATGTTATGCTGCTCGCCCTGTTTGGAACTGCGCTGTCCTCGATCATCAACCTGTTTTTATCAACGCAAGGGCAAATTTCCGCAGTCGGTACCATCATCAGCGCGGGATACGGATTTATTTGCGGGGCATATATGCCTATCTCCTCTTTCGGCTCGGGACTGCAAAAATTCCTCTCCTTCCTCCCCGGGACATACGGAACAGCCCTTGTCCGCAACCACGCGATGCAAGGCGCTCTTTCCGAGATGAACAGACAGGGCGTTCCAATGGAAGTGATAAATGAGATTAAAGATTCTATGGACTGCAATCTGTATTTTTGGGGACATCAAGTTGAAGTTCCGTTAATGTATCTGATTCTCGGTGTAACCGTTGCAATCCTAATTGGTGCTTACATACTGATCAACTTAATGAGAAAAGGAATCCGTGAATAGGAGCAAAACAGCATGATTACAGTATCAGACATTACAAAATCTTATGGAGCCGGTGGAAATAGAAATCAAGTGCTGAAAGGGATCAGCTTGCAAATTGCCGATAAAGATTTCACCGTTATTTTAGGTGCGTCGGGGTCGGGTAAATCCACCTTTTTGAATGTAATTTCGGGACTGGAACGCCCCGACAGCGGAAGCGTTGTATATGGAACAAGCGATATTACAAAATTGTCCGATGGAGAATTGACACAGTTCCGCAAGGACAATATCGGTTTTATCTTCCAACAGTATTATCTGCTCCCGAATATGACGGTCGAAAAGAATGTGCGAATGGGAGCTGACCTTGCGGGCAATCGGGAATATAGGGAAATTATAACCGCCGTAGGACTTGAAGATAAATCAAAGAAATATCCAAGCGAACTTTCGGGCGGTGAGCAGCAAAGAGTTTCCGTTGCCCGTGCGCTTGCGAAAAAGCCAAAGGTGCTGTTTTTAGACGAGCCGACAGGCGCATTAGATGAACAAACAGGCCGACAGGTTCTTGACTATATCTGCAAACTGCATAAAGAATATGGCTTTACCATTGTGATGGTGACACACAATCAGAATATAGCAGAAATGGCGAACACAGTCGTAAAAATGAGCAGCGGGAAAATATCCGGGGTTTCTACTAACGAAAAGCAAAAGACCGCTTATGAGATCGGGTGGTGATGGTATGGTTGTAGGAATGAAAGACGCGCTCAAACTGATTGGTATATCCATTATCGCTTGCTGTGCTGTTTTCGTATGCACGCTGTTTCTGAGTTACAATATCGACGTCGCGGTGCTGAAAGGCGAAATCACGACGGAGGTCGGCATGGTGATGTATCAGGCGCAAGTTTCGACGGGGAAGGTCGTTGCAGCCGTTTCGGGTGGTTGTTTAGCCATAACATCCATCATTATGCTCCTGTTTTATGTCAAGAACTACATAGATACGCACGGCAAAGAGCTTGGAATACTGAAAGCACTCGGATATTCTAACTCCAAAATCGCAAAGCACTTTTGGGTGTTTGGATTAAGTGTTTTCGTCGGCTGCGCTTTGGGATATGTGCTGGCATTTCTCTATCTTCCGAGTTTCTATGAATTGCAAAATGCCGAACACCTTTTCCCAAAAATCAAGGTGCAGTTTCACCCTCTTTTGGCATTTATTTTGGTCGGTGTACCTGCAATCAGCTTTGCGGCTTTAGCAGTTATATATTCCTGTTTCAGACTTAAAACACCCGTGATTGATTTGCTGAAGGAAAAGCGTGAGTATAAGACAAAGGTAAGCGAAAAGGGAACAAAGGATATGCCTTTTCTGAAAGAATTAACAAGGAGTACGGTAAGAGGCAAAAAATCACTTGTGTTCTTTATCGCTTTTTCGGCGTTTTGTTTCTCAGCTATGGTGCAGATGTCAATGTCCATGAAAGAGCTTTCGAGCGAAACAATGGCAATCATGATAATGACGATAGGCTTAATCCTCGCCTTTGTGACCTTATTTCTATCGCTCTCCAGCGTAATAAAAGGAAACACAAAAACCATTGCTATGATGAGGGTGTTCGGTTATAAACATAGTGATTGCAGCAAGGCGGTCCTCGGAGGCTATAGACCGTTTTCTTATATTGGATTTGTAATCGGTACGCTCTATCAGTATGCGTTATTAAAAATCATGGTAGCGATTGTATTTGCTGATGTGGAAAATGTACCCGAATATAACTTCGATTTTACGGCCAGTGCAATCACATTAGGCTTGTTTATCCTCACTTATGAAATTGCCATGTACGGCTATTCTCGGCGGATAAGGAAACTACCGTTTAAAAGTGTTATGTTGGAATAATCGCAAGAAGTATATAGGATATACCTATGGAAACAACTGAATGGATACGCCGCTCTGATTGCAGGGTAAAGATCTGTGACAGGCTTAGAGAGAATACCGTTCTCAAAAACTATCCACTCTGCTGTTCGAAGTGCAAACAGGAAACATTACGAGTCATCGTCAGCAGGTCAAAGCTCAAATAGGAGGATAAAATATGTGCTTAATTTGCGACAGAATCGAACAAATCAAGGCGGGAACGAACCCGTATTTTGTGGCGGAGCTAAAGACGGGCTATGTAGTTTTGGGCGACAACCAGCACTTTTTTGGGTACACGCTGTTTTTATATAAGCGCCACGAGGGAAAAACGGAGCTTTTTGACCTCGAGCCGGAGGAGCGGGCGAAATTCATGGAGGAGATGGTACTTGTGGCTCAGGCGACAAGTCGGGCCTTTGGAGCGGAGAAGATGAACTATGAGCTTTTGGGTATGGGCGATGCGCACCTGCACTGGCATCTCTATCCGCGCAGGACGGGGGACATCGAAAATTACGGCAACAACGGCAAGGGCCCCGTCTGGTGGTATCCGATGGAAAAGATGTACGCCGATGATAACCGCCCGACTTCTGCGGAGCTTAAGGAGATGAAGAGCCGCCTCCGTGCGGAGCTTGCCGAGCTCGGTCTGCCCGCAGCGGAGTAATGCGCAGCCGATCGGTAATTTATTCAATAATAATCCGTCGATTTTAATGCTTTGGTATTGAAATCGGCGTTTTGTTTTATATAATAAAATTATGGCAATTATGAAATATCAAATATCAAATTAAAAAGGCGGGAGGGTGAGATATGAAAGAACAATGCCTAAAAGAAATTATAAAGCAAAGTCGCCATATACGGCGTTTATATTTTAAGAGGGCGACTGCGCTCGCGGCGGCGGTCATTCTGATGTTGTTTTCCGTAATAAATTGCCTTGCCGCAGATGTAGGCTATTCGCTGCACGTGGACAACAGGGTGCAGACGGGCAAGAGCTTTAAGACGAAAATAGCCGTTTCCGGCGGCAGCCGCCTGGCGGCGATGATATTTACGCTTTGCTTTGATTCATCGGTCATGGAGTTTTCGTCCGTGTCGCTTTGCGAGGGTGCTGCCGGTCAAATTGAGGAATACTGCGAAAACGGAAATTTAAAAATAGTATATTTAAACACGAGGGGAATATCGTCCGCAGGCGACAGCGAAATAATCGAGGTTAAATTCAAAGCTCTTGATAATCCTTGCACAGCATTTTTGAGCCTTTACGGAGAACAGGCGGCGAGCACCGATGAAAAGCGGCTTTCGTGCGATTACGGCTTTGAGTACACGGTGGAGCTTCAGGAGAAAATATCGGGCGAGGTCGGACAGGCGAGCGCAGAGGAAATCAAAAAGCCCTCGTCGAGCAGCTCATCGAAATCAGGCTCTAAGGATAAATCATCGTCGAGCAAAAGCTCAAGCAAGTCGTCGAAATCGTCAAAGTCGGCTTCCGGTTCCGATGACTCCTACGGCACACATTCGGCGCTTATCGAATCCGGCGAAGCCGTGAGCCTTGGCTCTGCGAGCGATACACAGTCTAATAACACGCTGTTCATATGCGGATTTGTCGCCGCGATATGTGTGGTTTGCTTGGCGGCGGCGATATACGCCTTCGGCAAAAAGCGCGGCGAGATGAAGATTGCCGCGAGCGCCGAAAAGGCAAAAGACGCAGACGAGGATAAGAATGAGGACGAGGACGGAGAGGAAGATAAGGAAAATGTGAAAAAATAGAGGCAATCACGAGACTGCCTCAAACAAGTAAATTGCGTGTATTTTAAGAGTATGGCGTATATTGTGTAAAAAAATCCAAATAACAGCATTATAAATGTTGACATTATTGAAAATCGGTACTATATTTATTTATAGATACCACTAAAAACATAAGATATACAAGAGCAATGATAGTTCTTGTATATACAGGAGGTAGAATCTATGAAAAAAACAATTAGAAAGCTAATGGCATTGTTAATGTCATTAATGATGATGTTTAGCGTATTTTCAGCCTCTGCGCTGAATGCGAGCGTAAACGGTGAGAACATCGAAGTCGTGCTCGGTAACCCACTGACAGCACCTCAGACCGAATTGCATACCGAGCCTCTGACAGAGCCCGAGACAGAGCTTCAGACTGAATTGCCGACCGAGCCTCTGACAGAGCCCGAGACAGAGCTTCAAACCGAATTGCCGACCGAGCAGAAAACTGAGCCTAAGACTGAGGCTTTGACAGGATTTGTTGATTCGGGCGAAACTTGGTATGTAGTTGGTGTAGCAGATCTCTGTAACGGCGAAAACTGGGTAACAGGCGCTGAGGTCAACAAGATGACATGGAACAACGTCACAGGCCTTTATGAGATCACCTTCAAGCAGGTTGGCGAGGGCGCAAGCAAGTATGACCCGTTTGCATTCCAGTTTAAGGTATCAAGCTGCACAGAAGGCAAGTGGGATAACGGCGATATATATCCTGAGGATAACATGATAGGTTACATCAGCGCTCAGGACGACGTAAAGGTAAGTTACAACCCGACAACCCATGAAGTTAATTGGGAGAGTGATTCCGCGGTCACATCGGTAAGCCATAAATACAGAGTAGCAGGTTCGTCAGAATTTTGCGGTTCAAGCTTTGATCCCGAAGACGACAACAACCTTATGATTTATAACGAGGCTACAGGTCGCTATGAGAAGGTTTATGAGAACCTCCCGAAGAACGACGTAAACGGCTATAAGTTCAAAATCACAATGGACGGAGTCATATGGTATCCGGACGGAATGAATAATGACCAAATATTTTACACAAACAATGAGTCGACAACGGTAACGATTTGGTACGACGAGGATACGAAGCTTTGGGGCGTAGAAGGCGATAATATCACGACCGAGTTCAAGGATTATCCGATAGAAATTCCGGTAAATCCTTCAAAAGGTATAGAATATAAAGGCCATTATTATAAAATATTTAAAGATGTTTGTCAGTCATGGGATGATGCGATGCTTTATTGCTCGAATATGGGTGGATATTTGGCAACTATTTCATCGCAGGAAGAAAATGATTTTCTTTTTAAATATATGAAAAGCTGCGGATATGATAACGCTTACTTTGGCTTTACTGATAAAGATAATGAGGGAGTTTGGGAATGGGTAAGCGGTGAAGATACTGCATACACGAACTGGCATGAGGCTGAGCCGAATAATGAAAACGGCAACGGAGATGAAGATTACGCCATGTTCTATTGGAAGTTTTCAGACGGAACATGGAACGATGGTAATTTTGGCAACGGCACGGAAAACGATGATAAAATTTTTATTTGCGAGTGGGATAATAAAAACGATTTTGATGATAATTATTTTGTGATTGGTGAAGATACTAATAGGTTTATGCATAAAGGAATGACGTACACAGTAATTAATTCAAAATATAAATTAAAATTATATAAAGATAGCTTAAACACATGGAGCAATACATTTATGATATGCAACGAATTACATGATGAAAAAGAAAAGGGTGTTTGCCACGGAATTGCATTAAGTATGTGTTATGCGAACCAAGGGGAAATCGACTGTAATTCTATATATCAAGGGGCCTCCAATTATTGGGAAATGGGATCTCCATATAATAATGATAAAACAAAATTTAAAGATATTATAATATATTATCAATTAACACAATTAACAGCAAACGGCAATGAGAGTTATTCAGTATCAAAAGGCGGGTGGCATATTAATACAGAAGAAGAAAGACTAAAAAAATTTTTAAAGCAATTATGTGAGGAAGCAAGGCGATCTCAGGAAATACGAAAACCATTTGTTTTTTCATATAAATATAAAAAAGGAAATAAAGATCAAAGCGGTCATAGCGTAGTTGTTTGCGGATATGATTACAATGAAAAAACAGGATATGATATTAAAATTTATGATGAAAATGTATACAGAGACAATTCAACTCCAATATATAAGCATATGAAAATTGCTTCGGATTTTAGTTCGTTTTCTTTTGTTGATGCAAATGGATTAGTATTAGAGGATTATTGGACTAAATTAGAGGTATACGATATTGATAAGTTGTACGGTGGCAACTCGGATAGTGTATCCGTCGTTAATTATTTGAGTGCAGCAAACAATAAAACGTATTTTTATATTGCTGCTGATAAGAAGTTCAAATTAATAAATGATAAAGGTGAATTTTTGGAATATGACGGAAACGATTATACCGGAAACATGACTGTGTATGATTGTGTATTATCAGGTGATCCGGAAGAAAAACTGTATTGGAAGATCACAATAGACCAAAGTTCATATTTTGAATTTGAAAATGTAGAAGATGGCTGCGGCATAATTGGTGAAAATTTACAGGGCGGATACGAAATAGAATCCGAAAATATAGATGGTATAAAAATAACCGAAAATGATGTGCAAATTTGCGGTAATAATTATGAGTTTGAAGCAGCATTACAAAACCCTATCGATCAAGGCTTTTACAAAATAACCGGTGCAGCTTCGGGAAATATCCAATTATATAAAGAAGATGATGAATTAAAAATAGAGGCTGATGGATATATTGAATCTCCCACAATCGTTGATTACGGTTTTGATAAAGAGAATATAAATGATATTGAAGGTAAAATCAACGGTATCAAAATTGATGAAAACAGTGGCGAAGTGAGCGAATCTAAGCCGGCTTATATATCCGGCGACATAAACGGCGACAAGGTTGTTGACGCGAAAGACAGAATGACGCTTACTCGATATTTAGCCGGCTGGCAGGGGTATGCAGCGATAAATAAAGCGGCGGCGGATCTTAACGGCGACGGAATTGTTAACGCTAAGGATAGAATGATAATTACGCGGCATATTGCGGGTTGGCGCGGATATGAAACTCTGCCGATTGCGGGGTAACATATAAAGCGGTTAAAAACAAAATTGTTGACTTTATATTTTAATTTATAATAAAAAGGATTGCAGGACTGAATTTACCGTCCTTGCAATCCTTTTGTTTTGACAGATATTATTTGGCCGCGACTCCGCAGCCGCAAAAAATTTTTAGAGCTTGGTGATTTTGGCATAGTTTTGCATTATGACCTTTGTGCCTACGGAGTCAAAGGCTATTTCAAGCAAGGTATCGTTTCCCATAGAAGTGGCGTTTAGTACGAGACCCTCGCCAAAGGCTGAGTGCTTAACCTTATCGCCGGGCCTGAACACTTGACCGGAACCGTTAGGCACATTCTTTTTCGGAATATTAGGCTTCGGAAAGGCGGCGGGCTTTTTTTCGCCGGAGCCGCCGCGAGCGCCCGAGAAGACAAACGGATTTGAGCCGAAGGAAGAGCTGCCGAACGGGAATCCGCCGAAGCTGCTTTGAGTGTGTTCCAAAAGCTCGTCAGGTATCTCGTTTAAAAATCTTGATGGGCAGTTGCGTTGAGTCGAACCGAATAACATTCTTTCCCTCGCGTTTACGAGATATAACTCCTCCTTTGCGCGCGTTATGCCAACATACGCAAGACGACGTTCCTCCTGCATCTCAGACTCGCTCATTATCGACTGCGTTCCCGGAAATACACCGTCCTCCATGCCGGGGATAAAGACTATCGGAAACTCAAGCCCCTTCGCCGCGTGCAGGGTCATCAGCACAACACAGTCGGCGCTTTGGTCGTAATTGTCCGTATCGGTAAAGAGAGATATTTCCTCTAAAAAACCGCTTAGGCTGCCGTCCTCGGGGTGATCCTGCTCGTACTTGATTATGCTCGTTAAAAGCTCGTTTATGTTTTCTATCCTCTCCCCGTGATCGTCCTTTTCAACCTTGAGCCAGTTTATATAATCGGTCGCTTCAAGCACGGCGTGATATATCTCCTCAATGCTGCGGCTTCTGTCCGCGGCAAGCTTTATAAGACGGTCGGCAAGTGCGCAAAATTCCTTCAGCTTGCCGCTTGAGCGGCTGAGAGAAGTGTATTCGTCGCAGTGGCTTATAATTTCGTATATGCTTGTGCCGACTGCACCGGCCATTTCCGCAGCGCGATTTATAGTCGAGTCGCCTATTCCGCGCTTGGGCTTGTTTATTATCCTCCTGAGCCTTACGTCGTCGGAGGGATTACATATGAAGCTCAGATACGACGTGATATCCTTTATTTCCTCTCTTTCATAAAAACGGTGGCCGCCTATCAGACGATAAGGTATGGCGTTTCTGCTCAGACTCTGCTCTATCGAGTTCGACTGCGCCTTCATTCTGTAAAGTATTGCAAAGTCCGAGAATTTTCTGCCCTCGCCGACGAGCTCGCATATTTTTTGAGCTATGTAGCTGCCCTCGTCGCGCTCGTTCGCCGCCTTGTGCTGTATTATCTTCTTTCCGCCCTTGTTTGCCGTCCAGAGAGTTTTGCCCTTTCTTTCTCTGTTGTTTTTTATCACGTTATTCGCAGCGTCAAGTATTACCTGAGTCGAGCGGTAGTTCTGCTCAAGACGGATCACCTCCGCGTCCGGGTATGATACCTCAAAGCTGAGAATATTCTCTATGGTCGCTCCTCGGAATTTATATATGCTTTGATCGTCGTCGCCCACAACGCAGATGTTTTTGCGCGCCTCGGCGAGCATACTTATGAATTTATATTGAACCTTGCTCGTGTCCTGATATTCGTCAACCATTATGTACCTGAAGCGATTTTGATAGTATTCGAGCACGTCGGGATTTTTTTCAAAAAGCTTTACCGTGTTGAATAACAGATCGTCAAAATCCATCGCGTCCGAGGTTTTGAGCTGTTTCTCATATAGGGTATACAGCCTTGCCACAGTTATTTCAAGATTATCGTTGCCAGCCCGCTTTGCGTATTCCTCCGAGTCGATCATACTGTCCTTCGCGTGCGATATTTTATTCAGCACGGTGCGGTGAGGCAGTATCTTTTCGTCTATGTTCAGAGATTTCATGCAATCCTTTATTAGCCTGCGCTGGTCGTCCGAGTCATATATTGTGAAGCTGTGCGTGTAGCCTATTCTGTCGCCGTAAACGCGGAGTATTCTCGAGCAGGTAGAGTGAAAGGTCGCCGCCCAAATGTCGTCGCCGCCCTCGGGTATTTTAGCGCACAGCCTGTCCTTGAGCTCGCCCGCCGCCTTGTTTGTAAAGGTTATAGCAAGGATCTGCCACGGCTGCGGCGCGCCGAACGACAGCCTGCGCACGAGCGCCTCGTCGGGGCTTGCCCCGCTTTTTGCACAGCGCTCTATTTCTGAAATTTCTTCATCTGTCAGGTCATAGGGTATGAAGTCGCTGTTATATGCGTCGCCGTATCTTATCAGGTTCGCTATTCTGTTTACAAGCACGGTGGTTTTTCCGCTTCCGGCTCCCGCGAGTATGAGCAGGGGACCGTTTGTCTTGAAGATAGCCTTTTTTTGCATATCGTTCATTCCTGCGTTTTCGTTTTCCATTATTTTTTTTCTGAATTTTAAAAGTTCCTCTTTAGAAAAAGCCATTTTTTCACCTCAACAAATTTCTACTTTACATTTTACCTTATTTATAAAGTGGGAAAACATATTTATGCGAAAAAAGAAATTTATTTAATAATACTAAATGTATAAGAAATACAGATTGTATATCAATTTCCGCAGGGTTAGGCGCTGAGTTTAGCTCGGGCTCGGGCGGCGACCGCAAATTTCCGCCTCCGGCGGAAATTTGCCGAAAAACGCGGCGCGGCGGAGGCGAATATCCGAAGCGCGCCTTGGAGCTTAGTGCGGAGATGTAATGCATGCAGCGCTCCCTACGCCGCGTTTTTCCGCGCGGCTGCGCCGCGCAGGTCGCCGCCCGAGCCCGATATGCCGCCAAAGCGCAGAAAAAGAGGCGAGCCTCCGCAAGCGGAAATCACGCCCCTTTTATATAATTTAATATTAAATATAACTCAGCCGCCCGTATGGCTCTTCTCAAGAAAATCGTTCAGCATTTCAAGCATAACGTCGGAGCTTATGTCGTCCGTTTGATCCATGTTGTGATAGCTTAAAAAATAACTGCGATATCCCTGCTCAAGCCGCTCGCTTGTAATAAATACCAAAACTACGCGCTCAATCGGCTCTCCGCCGTCCAGCGCGGCCTCGAGGGTGAGCCTTGCAACATCACCGCGGTCAAAGCAGGTGAGCTGGGACGATTTTATATCAAGCTGCGTGACCTCGATATCGTCGTGCTCGGTTATCTCCTTTTTCAGAATGTCCGGCACGACCTTGTTTATAAGACTGTCCCGCGCGGACTCCTTTGTATCGCCGTCGGCGTAGTATTTCCCGTCAAGCCCGGGATAGCGCTGTATAGCCGTTTGGTTCGGCTTTATCTTCGAACTGTTGAGAGCGTCGCTCTGACTACCCGAGCAGGAGCAAAGCAGAGATGCTAAAAAAACAGCCGATATAATAATAGCGGTAAAGCTTTTCATATCATTTTCCTCCTTAGCATGAGCTTATCATTTTAAGAATTTATCTACAATAAATCTTGGCCGGTGCTTTGTTTCAAGGTATATTTTGCCGAGATACTCACCTATTATGCCGATGGCCAGAAGCTGTAAGCCGCCTATCGCCCATATTGAAACGATAAGGCTTGTCCAGCCGAGGGTAGTGTTGCCGATAAAATGAGAGATAAGCGAATATATAAGCATGATTATGCTGACTAAAAACACCGCCGCGCCCAAAACGGTGATGAAGCGTATCGGCTTTATACTCAGAGAGGTAACGCCCTCCCAAGCGAGCGAGAGCATCTTTTTCAGCGGGTATTTGCTCTTTCCGGCAAGACGCTCGGCTCTTTCGTATTCAACGGTGTCTGTGCGAAAGCCAAGCATGGGAACTATACCGCGCAAAAAAAGATTTACTTCGCCGAAATGCTCAAGCTCGTCTATCGCCCTTTTGCTCATAAGCCGGTAGTCGGCGTGATTAAACACTACCTCAGCGCCCATGAATTTCAAAAATTTATAAAAGCCTTCCGCGGTGGCGCGCTTAAAAAGCGAGTCGGTGGCGCGCTTGCTGCGCACGCCGTAAACTATGTCGCAGCCGGATTCAAATTTTTCAAGCATTAAATCTATGGCGTTTATGTCGTCTTGCAGATCCGCGTCAATGGATATTACTGCGTCGGCGTGACTCTTTGCGACCATAAGCCCGCCGTAAAGCGCGTTTTGGTGCCCTCTGTTCCTCGATAGCTTAAGACCCGCGACAAGGGGGTATTTTTCGTGAAGCTCCGAGATTATGCTCCAGGTTCTGTCCTTGGAGCCGTCGTCAATATACATAATTCTGCTGTCCCGCGATATTTTTCCGCCGTCGATAAGGGACTGCATTTTTGCAAGCAGCTTTTTTGTCGTGTCCGGCAGAACCTCCTGCTCGTTATAGCAGGGGACGGCAAGATAAAGTGTGGTCATATTTTTTCTCCTTTTAAAGCGATAATAGTTCCATATAATATTTTACAATATCGGCGGCGCTTTATCAATATAAAATGAAAAGCAGGCGCAAATAAAAGGAAAAGAGAGGAGAGCAAAGCTACGGCGAGAGCTAAAAATGCATGAAGAGGAAGATAAAAGTATATGAGTATAATCCTTCCTGAATAGCCAAGAATATAAAATGCAATGTATATATACTGTCGGCGAGGCTGTATTTGTCGATTCGATATACGATATATATGCATAAATTAAAGCGCGACCGCAGTATAATGGGATTTTAAAGGTTTAAAAACAGTAACAAATGTAACAAAGGAAAAACATTTGCCGCAGAGTGTCAAGGAAAAAAGTGAAGAAAAAATTTAAAAAAATTAAAAAAACGGTATAGCAAAGGTTTACTGTCTGTATAACAGTTGTTATATATTACAACAATGTAACCGTTGCTGCTTGCCGGTAAAAAAGCGATACACAAGCGGAGTTTAGCCAATTCTGCCGACAAAGGTGTAATTCAACAGTTGGTATTAAACAATAAAAGCCACAAAATAAAAAGTAAAAATTGTGCACATTGCCTTATTTTGTAAATTCGCTTGAATTATTCTGTGCTATGTGTTACACTGTAACCAAATTGTTACAGTTTTTCTCTTCTGTTCTTTTGGAGCCGCTAAGCCAAAAACGGAAAAACGTAGTGGGAATTTCAAATCGAATGAAAATTATGTAAACGCACTTTTTGATTTGTTCAGAAATTTTAGGAGGTAAAATTAAAATGCAGACTTCATTTCAGAAAACGGGAAAGGCAGTAATATCTTTGCTCCTTGCGGTTGCAATTTTATTTTCGCTTTTTGCCGTTGGTACGATTTCCGCATTTGCGGCTACAAGCACGGGTGTAGGGCTTAGCGCCTACTGCCTTAATGCTTACAACGAGCAATGGGATTATGTTTGGGGCGGAGTTACCCCGGGCGCGGTAGATTGCTCAGGTCTTATCTATTCTTATAACGGCGTAGGCGGTATAAGAACCGATATGCTTTCATCATCAGACGAGTGGGGATATGTTTCAAACGGCATTCCTAGGGTCCATGGCCTTGGACTTCATATGCCGGGTCACGTTGGAGTATATGTTGGCAACGGACTTGAGGTTGACGCGAGAAGCTCATATTACGATATGTGCTACGGTTCGGTGTATGACCTCAACTGGGTAGAATGGTTTAAAATATACGGCGTAAGCTATCCGACGACAGGCTGGGTTCTTTATAACGGCGACAGCTACTACTATGAGGACGGCCAGTATATAGTAAACACATCAAGAACACTTGACGGCGTAAAATACACCTTCGGTTCAGACGGCGTTTCTGATATAGATCCCCCGTCAAGCGAATATGATCAGACGGATTACAGCGGCAACGCGTCGCTGGGCAACAGCAGGCCGTCAAGCGACGACGGAATCCTCAGACTTGGCTCCGAGGGCGACGAGGTTGAAAAGCTTCAGGAGGCTCTTGCCGAGGCGGGCTATTATGACGAGGACGTTACAGGCTACTTCGGACAATATACAGAAAAAATGGTAAAGCAGTTCCAAAAGGATATGGGACTTCTCTCTGACGGCGAAGTAGGACCTTACACATGGGCGGCTCTTGAAAGCTATGAAAAGCCGACCGAGAAGGCAACGGAGAAGCCGACGGAAAAGGCAACCGAAAAGCCGACTGAAAAGGCCACGGAGGCTCCCACAGACGAGCCGGCCGAGGCTCCTACATACGAAGAGAATTTCTTTGACGCCGAAGTGTTTGAGGCAGCAGCCACCGAAGCTGTGACTGATGCGGAAACGGAAGCGGAAACAGAAAAGGAAACAGAAAAGGAAACAGAAAAGGAAACAGAAGCTCCGACGGATGCTCCGACCGAGCCGCCAAAGGTCGATAAGCTTGCTTTAGGCGGCGAGGGCACTAAGGTTTCACAGCTTCAGTCAAGACTTGCCGAGCTCAGATATTATATGGGCGAAATAAACGGCGTCTTTGATCAGACTACATATGACGCAATGCAGAATTACTTCAAGACCTCAGAGCTTGAGCCGGTAGACGAGATGACAGACGAGCAGTTTGCGCTCCTTCTTTCAGAGGCTGCCGTTAAGTCGTCGGCATATACAGAGCTTCAGCTTGGCTATAAGGGCACGGACGTTACCGCTCTTCAAAAGCTTCTCATAGAGCTTGGCTTTATGGACGGAGAGGCGTCGGGAATCTTTGACGAAAAGACAAAGGACGCTGTTATGTCGGCTCAGACCAACTTTGATCTTGAGGTAAACGGCATAGCGGATCAAAGCTTTATAGATGCGCTTGAGGCTCAGGTGGCCGTTGTAGCGGCGGCAACAGAGCCGGAAACCGAGGCTGCGACTCAGGAGCAGACCGAGGCCGCAACGGAAGCCGAAACCGAGGCGAGCACTCAGCCTGCAAGCGCGGTAAGCGCAACGGCTGTTTCAAGCGAAAATTCGGCTTCATCAACAAGCACAACGTCTTCGACAACCGCTACACAGGGCAAGGGCGTTGCAAATACAGGTTCAACAGCAACATTCATCTGGGTTGCGGCTCTCCTGTTCTTTGTTTCGGCTCTTTCGCTTGCAGTCTTTACGACGCAGAGCGGTAAAAAGGATATAGGTCGTTACTATCGCAAGTGATATTAAAGCGACGATAAATAAATTATAATACAGCGCAAGGGCAGCCTCTTTTAAAGCGGCTGCCCTTGCGTTATCGGCAGTTCTTTACGCGGCAAAATAAAGATTTTAAGCTTGCCGCTTTCGCAAAATTTTTTGGGCTCGTTTTGCTTTGCTTGTGAGCGTCGCCGCGTTTACGGCTATAACGCTAATGCAACCCTTGTAATTTCGATGTCGATAATGTATAATGCTAATATATAAATTAGGGTAATATACCCTCACGGAGGAATGAAAATGTTATTTGACGCTTTCAGTGGCAGACTAAGCATGATGGACGCCGCAATGGCGATACTCGCAAGCCTTGTAATTATATTTCTTGTGCTGCCGCTTCATGAATGGGCGCACGGATTTACGGCAAACCTTTTGGGCGATCGAACCGCGAAATACAGCGGCAGACTCACGCTTAACCCCATGTCGCATATAGACCCCTTCGGCGCGGTGTGCCTTCTGCTGTTCGGATTTGGCTGGGCAAAGCCTGTGCCTATAAATCCGAATAACTTTAAGCACCCTAAAATCGGAATGGCAATATCCGCAGCCGCGGGTCCTTTTTCAAATTTGGTCGCGGCGCTTGTCGGCGGCTTGATATTCAACGCAATTTATTTATTTTATTACGGCGGCAATTCCTTCGCATACGCTTATGACGCGGGGGTAATGAACTATGTGATGATGTTTTTAAGCTACTATATTTCAATCAATATCACCCTCGCGGCGTTCAACCTTATCCCCATTCCTCCGCTCGACGGCTCAAAGGTTTTATTTGTCTGCCTGCCGTCGAGGATAACAAATGTTATCTATCGCTATGAGCAATACTTTATAATTATAATATATGTAATAATGCTCCTCGGATTTTTGACAGGCCCGCTACACTTTATAACCTCGGCTTTGACAAACGGCGTTATGTGGCTTGCCGGACTGCCGTTTGCGCTGTTTGCATAAGGGGGAAAATATGCAGCAGCCGACAAAATTGCAGTATAAGCTCGAGGTCTTTGAGGGACCGCTCGATCTGCTGCTTGCGCTCATAGCCAAGCACAAGCTCGATATTTACGATATACAGATATCCGAGCTGCTCGAGCAGTATATGGTGCAGATAAACGCGATGCAGGAAAATCAAATGGAAATTGCGAGCGAGTTTCTCGAGATGGCGTCGCGGCTTGTTTACATCAAATCTGTAATGCTCCTGCCGAAGCACGAGGAGGCGGAGGAGCTTAAAAAGGAGCTTGAGGGACAGCTACTCGATTATCAGGAGTGCCGACGCAGCGCAAAGCTGTTCGGCGAGATGGAATGCTTTGATTTTTATTCGCGTCGGCCGGCAAAGATAGAATACGATATGACCTATACGCGAATACACGAGAGCGCGGTTCTGGCGAGCGCGTATATATCCGCCGCCGGCAGAGGTAAAAGACGTTTGCCGCCGCCGGTCGAGGCCTTTTCGGGAATAGTCGCGCGAAGGGTGGTTTCGGTCAATTCGAGGATAGTCTATATTATGAAAACGCTCCGCGAAAGGGCGGAGGTTGAATTTTACAGCCTGTTCCCGAACGGGAGCGAAAAGTCAGAGCTTGTCGCGACGTTTTTGGCTCTGCTGGAGCTTATCAAGGACAGACGCGTGCGTGTGAATGGCTCGGACGGCGACGCGACGGTCGTTTTGGTCAAGGAGGGAAATATAGATGACTGACGGAGAGATAAAGGCGGCGTGCGAGGCTGTACTCTTTGCCTGCGGCGAGAGTGTAAGCGCTAAGAGGATAGCGCAGGCTCTGGAAATAGACGAGATAAGAGCCGCCGTACAGCTTGAAACGCTCGTCGGGGAATACTCCGACAAAAGGCGAGGCGTAACCGTTTTAAAGCTCGGCGACAGCTATATGATGTGCAACAAAAAGGAGTACGGCGAGGCTATAAGGCGGGTTATGGACATTAAAAAGAACACCCCGCTTTCTCAGGCGGCGCTTGAGGTGCTTGCGGTCGTTGCCTATAACCAGCCCGTTACAAAGGCCTTTGTGGAGCAGGTCAGGGGAGTTGACTGCTCGGGAGTAATAGGCAGCCTGACCGTCAAAAATCTGATAGAGGAAAAGGGAAGACTCGAGCTGCCCGGCAGACCGTTGCTATACGGCACGACAGAGAATTTCTTAAAATGCTTCCAGCTTTCAAGCCTCGACGATCTTCCGCCTCTGCCGAAGCAGCAGGACAAGCCGGACGAGAACGGTGAGGAAAGCGCAGACGAGGGCGGCGAAGAGAAAAGCGGCGATGCTTTGTCAGGGGAATAAGGACGAGATATTGACGGGAGGGTGTGAAAATGACGGCGCTTATTGTTATCGCGGCAATAATCCTGTTTTTTGCATTTATTCTGTTTATGCCGATAGTGTTTTACGCCGAATTTGAGCGGGAGCTCAAGCTGAGCGTGAGATACCTTTTTGTTAAGATACGCCTTGTTCCAAGGACTCCGAAAGAGGAAAAAGCGGAGAAAAAGCCAAAGGAGCCCAAAGAGAAAAAAGAGGATAAAGAAGAGAATAAAGAAAAAGAGAATAAATTCAGTGAAATATTTAAAAAGACCGGAGTCGGGGGGCTTTTGGAAATAATATCCGAGCTCGCGGGAATAGCGCGCGACGGCGCAGGAAAGATAATCCGCCGAATTGTTATCTCAAAGCTTGTGATAGAGATAAGAAGCGGAGGCGAGGACGCTGCCGCCGCCGCGGTGAACGTCGGATATATATCTGCAGCTCTTTACCCGTCTGTGAGCGTTATTTTGAACTCCGTGAAAAAATACAAGAGCGCGAGGGTTCAGGTGTTTCCCGACTATGACAGCAAGAAAACCTCGGCTATGTGCAGGGCGAGGGTAAAAATCAAGGTCTGGTGGGTATTGTCTGCGGCGGTATCCACGGCAGTTAAGCTGTTGAAGGAATTTTTAAAGCTGAAAAGGAAAGAGATAATATAGCTTGAGAAAGGGACGGATTCGGGGCGGCGACCGCTAGTCGCGCGCCCGCGGCGCGCGACTAGCAAAAACGCGGCGGCGCTGCCTTAAAATGCAAAAGAGCGCTTGTGCTGCGCCGCGTTTTGGCGGACTGCCGGAGGCAGTCCGGGTCGCCGCCCCGAATCCGCAGGTTTATATGCCCCGATAACGGCAACAATAAGATATGGTCAGTTGAAGCAATTCTTAATATACACATAATAAAAAATTTAAAAAGGCGGTGCTTTTATGAGTGAACAGCAAAACCACCCCATCGAGGGTCTTATGGAAACAACAATGGAAAAAATCAAGCAAATGATAGACGTGAACACGATAGTCGGAAATCCTATCACGACCTCCGACGGCACAACGATAGTTCCCGTTTCAAAGGTAAGCTATGGCTTTGCCTCCGGCGGCAGCGACATACCGTCTAAGAACGCGCAGAATAAGCAGGTGTTCGGCGGCGGCAGCGGCGCGGGCGTTTCCATTACCCCGATAGCCTTTATCGCGGTGTATAAGGGAGAGGCGAAAATACTGAGGATAGACAGCGACAGCACCACCGCCGACCGCGTTGTAAATATCGTTCCGGATGTGATAGACAAGGTGTCCTCGCTTTTTAAGAAGGACAAAAAACAAAAGAAAAGTAAGGTCGAGGAAATACCGGTAATTGACGAGGAATAAATTATTTTGGGAAAGCATAATTATTGCTGTATCCCAAAATAAAGGAGCTGCCCGCCTTGAAGATCAGGATAACGGCATTTATCATCTCCTGCTGTCTTGTTTTATCGTCGTCTATTATTTGCCGCGCGGAGGATAAGCCCTCACTCGCGGCTCAGTCCGCCGCGCTTTTGTGCGTCGATACGGGCGAATTTCTTTATCTGAAGTCGTCAAAGGAGAAGCTGCCTATGGCGAGCACGACAAAGATAATGACCTCGATAATAGCGCTTGAGGAGGCGGCAAGGAGCGATAAGATAGTGACCTTCACGCGGGACATGATAGCCGAGGGCTCGTCAATGGGACTAAAGCTCGGCTATAAGCTCAGGCTCTCCGGCCTCGCGGCGGGCATGATGACCGTGTCGGGCAATGACGCGGCAAACGCGGCGGCTATTGCGATAAGCGGGAGCTTTGAAAAATTTTCCAACCGAATGAACGCAAAGGCGAGGGAGCTCGGAATGGAGAATACGAGCTTTGTGACTCCGTCCGGCCTCGACGACGAGAACCACTACTCAACGGCAGAGGATATGGCCCGCCTTATGGAGTACGCTATGCGCAACAAGGCGTTTGCGGAGCTTGTCAGGGAAAAGAGCGTCAGGGTGGACTATGTGTACCCCGAGGAGCTGTCAATCGCGTATTCAAGCCATAACAGGCTTTTGTCTATGTATGAATACTGTACAGGAGGAAAAACAGGCTACACAAAGCGCGCCGGGCGATGCCTTGTGACTGCCGCCGAGCGCGACGGCAAGCACCTTATAGCCGTGACCATAAACTCGGGCGACGATTGGAACGACCATATCAAGCTGTTTGATTACGGCTTTTCTTGCCTGACGAGCGCGGAGCTTGACAACGCCGGTTATTCCGAGAGCGTAGCCGTTGTCGGCGGCGAGAAAGATGAAATAGCCGTGTCTTCGACGTCCGACTCAAAATGCGTAGTGCGCGTTGAGGACGAGAGCAGAATAAGGAGAGAAGTGCGTCTGCCCCGATTTGTTTACGCCCCGATAAAGAGAGGGGAAAGGGTCGGGGAGATAGAATATATTTTGGACGAAAGGGTCATAGCGACGAGCGAATTAAGGGCGGAGGAGGACTGCGCCAGCGCGGTGAAGGACGAGGGCCTTTTTGAGCTGATAGGCGATATATTAAAGATGATATTTTGGTTTTGAGATTGCTGCCGCGCAGGAGCCTTTTACACCTTGGGCGAGAGGTGTAGGTTTGGGCGGCGACCGCAAGCTTCCGCCTCCGGCGGAAGCTTGCCGAAAACGCGGCGGGGCAGGGGGCTTCTGCGTTTTGCAGTAATCCGGTGCCGCGTTTTCCGGTGCGGCGCAGCCGCACCGGTCGCCGCCCGAATGTTTCCCTGTACGCACAGAGAAAAAACGGGTCGCCGCGGCAGCCCCGACGAAGAGAAAATATCGCGGAACAGGATAATAAAAAGCGTCAAGGATAAGGACAGATAAAATATGGCAAAGTATGAAAAAATAAGACTGCAAAAGCTGCTGGCGGACTGCGGAGTAGCCTCAAGGCGAAAGTCGGAGGAGCTGATAGCGGCGGGAACGGTAAAGGTAAACGGAAGAACGGCAAAGCTCGGCGATAAGGTCGACCCGTACAACGACAGAGTGCTCGTAAACGGACAGAAAATAACAGCAAGGGCAAAGCCGAAGCACTATTACATAATGCTCCACAAGCCGAGGGGATATGTAACGACGATGAGCGACGAAATGGGCAGAAAATGCGTAGCGGAGCTCGTGCGCGACGTTCCGGCAAGGGTATATCCGGTAGGCAGGCTCGACAGAGAGAGCGAGGGGCTGCTGCTCATGACGAACGACGGCGACTTTGCGAATAAAGTGACTCATCCGGCAAAGCACGTTTATAAGGTCTACCGGGTTACGATCCGCCCGTCGATAAACGAGGAGCAAATCACCCAAATGTGCGTGGGAATGATGATAGACGGCAAAAAAACAGCGCCGGCGGAGGTGCGCGTGATTCAAAGGCAGGAGGGCAGGTGCGTCCTTGAGATAATACTCAGAGAGGGCAGAAACCGCCAAATAAGAAAGATGTGCGAACAGCTCGGCATCGAGGTGGCAAGGCTTAAGAGAACGGCGATAGGGCAGGTCAAGCTGGGAATGCTTCAGCCGGGAAAATGGCGCGAGCTTTCACAGGACGAGGTAAGAAGGCTGACGGCGGAGCCGAACACGACGGTCAGATAAGAGGAGCAAGGAATGTTTTTACCCGTAACAAAACAGGATATGACGGACAGAGGCTGGGCAAGACCGGACTTTGTCTATATAACAGGCGACGCGTATGTAGACCACCCGAGCTTCGGCGTCGCCATAATTTCGCGGGTGCTCGAGGCGCACGGCTATAAGGTCGCAATACTCTCGCAGCCGCAGAGTGACGAGGACTATATGCGCTTCGGTAAGCCGGAGCTCGGCTTTCTCATAACCTCCGGAAATATAGACAGCATGGTCGCGCACTACACGGCGGCAAAGCGCAGGCGCAGCGACGACGCATATTCTCCGGGCGGCAGAGCGGGACTAAGACCCGACCGCGCGGTGATAGTATATACAAAAAACGTAAAGCGGCTTTATCCCGATAGCTTTGTTATGATAGGCGGACTCGAGGCAAGCCTGAGGCGCTTTGCGCATTACGACTACTGGGACGACTGCGTGCGTCCCTCTGTGCTGATAGACAGCGGCGCGGATATTTTAAGCTTTGGAATGGGAGAAAACCAGACGATAGAGATAGCGGACAAGCTGCGCGACGGCTGCTCATTGGAGGAGCTTTACGGCATAAGAGGGATATGCTACAGCGTGAGGACAAAGGATTATGTCCCGATGAGCGTTGCGGAATGTCCGTCCTATGAGCAGGTGTGCTCCTCAAAGGAGGATTACGCGCTCGCGACAAAGCGCCAGATGGAGCAGCAGGACGCGGTTAGAGGGAAGATAGTAATTCAGCGCCACGGCGACAGAATACTTGTGCAGAACAAGCCCATGCCGCCGCTTAAAACGGACGAGCTCGACTTCATATACTCCCTCCCGTATGAGAGATACTACCACCCGATGTATGAAAAGGACGGTGGCGTTCCGGGAATAGCCGAGGTCGAATTTTCCATAACTCACAACAGGGGCTGCTTCGGAGCGTGCAACTTCTGCTCAATAGCCTTTCACCAGGGCAGAGCGGTAACGGTGCGCAGTAAGGAGTCGGTACTCAAGGAGGCCGAAGCCCTGACGCATAACCCGAGATTTAAGGGGTATATACACGACGTAGGAGGGCCGACCGCGAATTTTAGAAAGCCGTCGTGCAAGATACAGGAAAGCACCGGCTTGTGCAAAAACAGGAAATGCCTCGCGCCGAGTCCCTGCAAAAGGCTTGAGGTCGATCACAGCGAATATCTCGACATACTGCGCGAAATGAGAAAAATAAAGGGAGTCAAGCGCGTGTTTATACGCTCGGGCATACGCTTTGACTATCTCATGGAGGATAAGGACGGCGAATTTTTCCGCGAGCTTGTGGAGCACCATGTCAGCGGCCAGCTTAAGGTAGCGCCTGAGCATTGTTCTGCGGCGGTTTTAGACCGTATGGGCAAGCCTCATATAGAAAGCTACATAAGATTTGCAAGAGAGTTTTACAAGACGACCGAGAAGATAGGCAAGGAGCAGTATCTCGTGCCCTATCTTATGTCCTCTCACCCCGGCTCGACGCTCAAAGACGCGGTAGAGCTCGCACTTTTCTTAAAAAAGGAGAGAATACGCCCAGAGCAGGTTCAGGACTTTTACCCAACCCCGGGCACTGCGTCTACCTGTATGTTTTACACCGACATAGACCCGCTGACGATGGAGAAGGTCTATGTGCCCCGCTCGCCGAAGGAAAAGGCGATGCAGAGGGCGCTTTTGCAATATTTCAACCCTAAAAACAGGGATAAGGTCATCGACGCACTCATAGCTGCCGGCAGAGAGGACCTTATCGGAACGGCTCCAAGCTGCCTCGTGCCGCCCAACGGCAAATACAGAGCCGTGCAGATGAAGAAAAACGGCGGAGCCGCAGGTGGCAGGAGCGGCAAAAAGCAGAGAAACGGAAAGCGGAGCAATGCGGGGAAAAAGAGGTAAAAGGCTGGCGGCAGTCGTTATAGCGGCCGCTCTCGTCGCAGCGTCACTCGTTATAACGCTGTGCGGCGCGTGGGATAATATTTTTTACGCCTTAGGCTACAAGGAAAATATAAACGACGGCAATACTCTGACCGCCGCATTTCTGAACGTGGGCGCGGCGGACTGCTGCGTTTTAAGCTGCGGCGGAAAAACGGCCTTGATAGACGCGGGCGATAACCTTGGAAAGGACTCCTGCGTAAAATATCTGAGGAAAAACGGGATAGAAAAAATAGACCTCGCCATTCTCTCGCATTTTGACAGCGACCATTGCGCCGAGCTTGAAAATATAATAAAGGTGAGCAAAATAAAAAGGCTCGTCCTCTGCTCGGCGTTTAAGGGCTCGGCGGATGGCGAGAGTATAGTGAGTTCAGCAAGGGCTGCGGGCTCAGATATAGAGTACAAGAGCGCGGGCGAAGCATTGGAGCTTGGGAAAATGACGATAACCCTGCTCTCGCCTACGGGAGATGAATATGGAAGCGACAACGACAACAGCCTTGTCTGCAAGGCCTGCGCATTTGGAAAATCCATTCTCTTCACCGGCGACGCCGGGGAGGGGGTTGAGCGCGATTTGATTGCCGCAGGAGCAGATATAGACTGCGATATTCTCAAGGTTGCGCACCACGGCAGCAAAACGGGCTCCGGTGAGGAATTTATCGCTTCTGTAAGCCCCAAGTACGCGGTAGTGTCCGTAGGGGAGAACAACTACGGTCTGCCGTCTAACCGAGTGATAAAGCGGCTTGAAAGCCACGGTGCTCTCGTGCTGAGGACGGATAAAAACGGAAATATAATTTTTGAATTATCAGACAAGGGGATAAGCGTGAGAGCGGATTACGGATGAGCGGCAGCGCGGCGTTTTCGTCTGCAAGGCCGCACAGGAAAAGAGGCGGGGAGCGTCAGCTCCTCGCCTCTTTATTTCTATTTATTCTATTTATTCTATTTATTCATTTTTACCGTTACTATAAATCCGTCGATGTTGTTGCCGCTTATTTCATACTGCTTGTCCCTTGGAACCGGCACCTCGGTCGAGCCGCCGCTTTTCGCCGCCGGTACAAAGTATATCTGCCAGTCGTTCATATCAACGTCCCTGTATTCGAGGGGAGATTCCACCCTGTACCTTTTGATGAGCTCGATATACTCCTCCATGCAAATGTCGTATTCCTTCATATATCCGGCGTGTACCTCTCCGACATATCTTATATGCCAGGGCTCGTGATATATGCCGGTTTCCTCGGTTTTGTCACTCGGATAGCGGATAATAAAGCCGTATTTTTCACAGTTTTTTTCTATCCAGCTGTAAATGCCCTCGCCGTCAAATTCGGTTATGCCGCCCTCGTCGTCTATCAGCGAAAGGTCAAAGCTGTACCCCGACTGGTGCTCGCTGTACCCGGGCTTATTCACCCACTTTGCGCCCTCCGCCTCGCCTTTTTCGGCGATTTCCTCATCGTACAGCTCGCCTTGCAGAGCCATACTTCGGTAAGCGCAGGAGATGATAAGATCGTTGTCGCCGACGGCCTTTTTGAAGTCCGCGAACATATCGTTCATATGCTCAACGGTAGTTCGGTTTGCCTGCATAACGAGATCGGAAATTTTGTATGCTTCGTTGTAGCTCTCGCTGAGATTTACAAGCTCCACTCCGTCGCGCAGACAGGCGTTTTCGTTATTTATAAGCGTAAGAAAGCCATCGTGTATTTCCTCGTCTGTCTTTCTTATCATGGTATAATCGTTGGGGTAAACGGGGTTGCCGAGAACGTTTTGGGCTACCGTCGCCTCTTTCTCAGCCTTGATATTGATTCCGAGGTTCTTACTAAGCACAAAAAGCATTACAGTTGCCGTCGCGTATATCGCAATCACGGCTGCGGCCAAAAACGCTCTGCTTTTGAAAAATCCGCCTTGGCGCGTGCGCGCTTTGCCGCCGCGCACCTTAAGCTCTTCGCGTTTGTGATCGTATTTGCCGTATTTTTCGTTCTCAATACGGTAATTTCTGTCGCTCATTTTCGGCACCCCCGTTTCTCTTTAATTTAAGTATTCGCTTTGAGGTCGATCTTATTTATCAAGCTGCGATGTGCAGTGCGGGCAGCGGGTCGCGTTTATGTCAATCTCCGTACAGCAGAAGGGACATACCTTTGTCGTCGGTGCAGCCTCCTCCTCGTTCTTCTTTGTGAGTCTTTTGCCGAGCTCGCCGAGCTTTGTGATTCCCTTGATGATAAGGAAAATTACAAAAGCCATGATGAGGAAGTTTATCACTGCGGTTATAAATGCGCCGTATCTTATGTCAACGCCGTTGACCGTAGCGACAAGATTTTTAAAATCCACGTTGCCGAACAGTCCTATCACAGGGGAAATTATGTCGTCGACGAGAGAACTGATGATAGCCTGAAAAGCCGCGCCAATGATAACGGCGACGGCGAGATCAAGCACATTGCCGCGCATTATGAAGTCCTTAAATTCAGTGAAAAATTTTTTCATGCCCATTTACCTGCCTTTCTAAAACATTATAAAATTATTTTGTTGAAGGCCTTTTTGCCCTTCTTTATTATAACAAAGCCCTGAGTCTCAATACTCGCTCGGCTGATGGCGGCCGTGGGGTCGGTGACTTTTTTATCATCAAGGCTGACGCCGCCCTGTACCACCAAGCGCCTTGCTTCGCTTTTTGAGGCTGCAAGCTTTGCTTTAACCATTGCGTCTAAAACCGATATTTCTCCGTTTGTAAAGTCGGATTCCGAAAGCTTTGTTTCGGGCATATTTTCGTTTCCGCTGCCGCCGAATATAGACCGTGCGGCGCTTTGCGCCTTGTCCGCCTCATCGCTTCCGTGTATTAGCTTTGTCACCTCATACGCCAATATCTCCTTGGCTTTGTTCAGCTCCTGACCCTCAAGCTTTTCGAGCTCCTTTATCTCGTCAAGAGGTATGAAGGTGAGCATCTTTATACAGCGTATAACGTCCGCGTCGTCGACATTTCTCCAGTACTGATAAAAGTCATATGGGCTTGTCTTATCCGGATCGAGCCATACCGCGCCTTTCTCGGTTTTGCCCATCTTCTTGCCCTCGGAATTGAGCAGCAGCTTTATCGTCATGGCGTGCGAATCCTTGCCGAGCTTTCTCCTTATCAGCTCGGTTCCGCCGAGCATATTGCTCCACTGGTCGTCGCCGCCGAATTGAAGATTGCAGCCGTACTTTTTAAACAGCACATAGAAGTCGTAGCTCTGCATTATCATATAGTTAAATTCAAGAAAGCTCAGTCCGCGCTCCATCCTTTGCTTGTAGCACTCCGCCGCGAGCATACGGTTTACGCTGAAGTGCGCGCCCACCTCTCTTAAAAGCTCGATATAATTTAAGTCGAGCAGCCAGTCGGCGTTATTTACCATTAAGGCCTTGTCCTCGCCGAAGTCGATAAAGCGGCTCATCTGCTTTTTAAAGCATTCACAGTTGTGCTCTATCGTTTCTCTTGTCATCATCTTCCTCATATCCGTCTTGCCCGACGGATCGCCTATCATAGCCGTGCCGCCGCCTATCAGCGCTATCGGCTTATTGCCCGCCATTTGAAGCCTTTTCATAAGACAAAGCGCCATAAAATGGCCGACGTGCAGGCTGTCGGCGGTGGGGTCAAAGCCTATGTAAAAGACCGCCTCGCCGTTGTTGACGAGCTTTTTTATCTCGTCTTCGTTTGTGGTTTGAGCGATAAGTCCGCGCTCAATGAGCTCCTCGTAAACTCCCATTTTTATTCCTCCGTGTTTATTGATGAGAGGACGAAATATAAAAACCGCCCTCAAAAAAAGAGGACGGATTTGGTCCGTGGTACCACCTCAATTTATCTGCGCCTCGCGATGCAGACCTTTGCGGGTGACGATGCTCACCCCTTCCGATAACGGGGAATACCGTTCCGCCCTACTGCGGTTTTCAGGCGGACGGCTCCAAGATGTATTTCAGCCGGAAAGCGCTCCCGTTTCCACCAAAGCACGGGCTCTCTGTGCCGCTTAACCAAGGCTTACTTCTTCTCTTCGCTGCCTTTACAATCAGTATAAAGATATTTCGAGCTTTTGTCAAGAAGCTGATTTCAAGCTTGCAAAATAATCCTTGGCTCGGCCGAGCTGGGAGTTTGAAAAAGGGGCTGTCGCGGCGGCTCGTTTACGCCTTGCGAGGGCGTTGAGCTTTTCGGGCGGCGACCCGCGCGGCGCAGCCGCGCGGGAAAAACGCGGCGAAGGCGGGGATACCGCAAAAGCGCAGAGGCAGCGCGGCCTTGGGGTGGATTTCACAGCTGAGTCTGCGCCGCCGCGTTTTTCGGTTCCGCGCCGAAGGCGCGGAACGGTCGCCGCCCGACCCCATCACCTTTATCATAACCGCGGACGGGCAAAGCGACAGCCCAAAAACTCGCCGCCGAAAAAAATAAGGGGCAGACCGCCAAACGGCGACCTGCCCCGATTTAAAAAGAAATTATTTCATGCTCTGCTCGTAGGACTCGATCATCTTTTTAACCATCTGACCGCCTACCGAACCTGCCTGACGTGAAGTGAGGTCGCCGTTGTAGCCCTGCTTGAGGTTTACTCCTACCTCGCTTGCGCACTCCATCTTGAATCTGTCCATAGCTTCTCTTGCTTCAGGTATATTAAGCTGATTGTTGTTGCTTGCCATTTTAGTTTCTCCTTTTCATGAGTTTGTCATTCGTTTTAATCATAATAAACCCTCAGTTGATTTACGGCTGAGAGAGGAGCTGTTTTTGCCCCTGACCGAGCTGCTTTTGAATGCTCGGTATGGATTCGCTTTGTTTTTACCCGGCAGGTGTGATTCTCTGCCCTTAATGAATCCATTTTAAAATTGCGGATAGCGAATATTTAAAGTCCTTTTTCTCGGAATAATAAATATAAATATCGTATTTATAAATATTGTCTTTTCGATTTTTTAACTTTAATTTTCGCAGTTGAAAACCTTCTGTTTTCCTCCGCAACATTATCTTGTGTCGCGAATACTCAAATATCAAATGTAAATTTTGGAGAAACAATTTTTAAAAGTATAAAAAACTCATATAATGCTCATGTAAAACTTGTCGGATATAGAGAAATGCAGCGGCGCGCTCCGAGCTAAAAAGTGCTCCCACCGTTATCTCGTTTCGTTCAGGTTCTGGGCGTACTGCTGGAACTTAGACGGCTTTTTCTGCTTTTCGGGCTTGACGTTCTTGCCTCTGTAATGGCGGGCGTGTTTCCACGCCTTTGCAAGCTCCTCGCTGAGAGCCGAGTTCATTCTCTCCTCATTTTGTCCGCCCTCGACGCCGTTTAGTATTACTATTGTTATTATCGAGCGGCAGTCCATATCGCCGTTTTTATACTGCGCGTTCAGAATACCGCCGAGCTTTTCTATCTGCTGCTTGTTTCCGCTCGACAACAATTCGTTTACCCTCGGCACGACTGAGGCCTTGGCAAAGGTCGCGGAGCGAAACGGTGAATAGCAGTCCTCCTCGTTGAATATTTCGTCCATTAAATCAGGCAGCACAGCCGCAAGGCGCTTGAACAGAAAGACCGGATCTACGTTTCCGTCATCGTCTCTCTTTTTCTTTTTTTGCGCCCTCTGAGCCTTCTGCCTTACCGGCGCGCTTATGGTCGAGATAAAGTCGTTGGCTATGCTGTTCGCGTCCTTCTTGTCGTTCGTTTCCGGGTCAAACATCCATGTCGCGAGCGAGCGCCAATCGTTATCGGGGCCTTCGTCGGTCATTGCGCAGCTTTCAAGCACCATAAGCTTTTTCTCGGTGTAATAAATTATCGAATACGCGATCGCGTCGTTCGCGTAAAGGGATACTATCTCGTTGTCCTCGGCGTTGGAAACGCTGAGCTTTGAATATCCCTGAGCTTCAAGAGCCTCCTGCACCCTCGTGCAGATGAGCTCATATGCTTCGTTTATAGTCATAATATCATCATTCCTCGCTTAGCTTTTATCTTGCAGCTGAATTTACAAACCCTATTATAACCGCTATTTTATGTTTTGTCACTACTTTTTAATTTTCTTTACAAAAACTGCGTCGCCTTGAGCTTGAATTTCTATTTGAAAGATGCGTCGTTATGTGGTATTATTACTACTTGAAGATCTTATTACAGCGTTGATTGTAAGGAGATGAGCTGAAATGTCAAAGGAGCCTATCGGTGTTTTTGACTCGGGCCTTGGCGGGCTTACGGCTGTCAGAGAGCTTTTGAACGTCCTGCCGCACGAGAATATAGTCTATTTCGGCGATACGGGCAGAGTGCCCTACGGGAATCGCAGCAAAAGCACCATAATAAAATATGCGCAGCAGGACGCCAAATTCCTGCTTTCGAAAAACGTCAAGTTTATAATAGCGGCCTGCGGAACGGTCAGCTCGGTTGCGAGCGACCTCGGCGGCAGAATACCTGTTCCGTTCACCGGCGTTGTAAAGCCGACGGCGAAAGCTGCGGTAAAGGCGACTAAAAACGGCAAAATCGGCGTTATAGGGACGAGCGCGACCATTGGGAGCAATTCCTACAAGAAGGAGATAGAGTATATCGACTCAGATATGCTCGTTTATCAGCAGGACTGCCCACTCTTTGTACCTTTGGTTGAAAACGGCTTTATATCCGAGGACGATCCGATAGTCGTTATGGTAGTTGAGCGGTATTTGCAAAAATTTAAAGATATAGGGGTAGATACCATAATACTCGGCTGCACGCATTATCCTATACTGAGAGGCGTTATCTCGGGGGTAATGGGCAGCGGGGTGTCGCTTATCGACTCGGGCAGAGAAACGGCGCTTTACACGGCGAAGCTCCTCGAGGAGAAGGGGCTTTTAAACGAGGGCGGCGACTGCGGCAAAACGAGCTTTTATGTGAGCGACACGCCGGACGGATTCTCGCATCTCGCGGGAATGTTTCTCGATAGAAATATGGACGATGAAGTCACGCAGATAGACATAGAACAGTATTAAGGGTAAAAAAATGGCTGAATTATTAAGAGATTATTTTATAAAAATAACCGGTACCCAAGAGGTCGACGGCGATAAGGACCGCGTAGTTGTAGAAACCACGGGGCACTATGAGGAAAAGGGCGGAGTCAAATACATATACTATAAGGAGTACTATGACGACGAGAGCGGCGACGACGAGAAGGACGCTATCGTAAAGATAGAGCCCGGTGGTCTTATAACAATAATACGGGACGGAGAGTACAAGAGTCAGCTTATGCTTGAGCTTGACCGCCAGCACCAGTGCTTTTATCAGACTCCGTACGGAGATATGCTGATAAAGGTATATACCAGCCTTGTCGATATTGATTTGGGCGAAAACGGCGGCAGAATGAGGGCCGTGTATTCCTTGAATTTTAACGGGGATTTCGGCAGCGAAAACGAGTTTATCATAGAGCTGAAAAGGATAAGCTGATTTGTCTGCACTCGGGGCAGCCGCTTCATCCCGTTTCGGGAGAAGCAGGGGCGAGAGAGGTTCGGGCGGCGACCGGCGAGAGCGCGCCGTAGGCGCGCTCTCGCGAAAAACGCGGCGTAGGCGCGCTCTCGCGAAAAACGCGGCGGGGCAGTGACTGCCGCGGCGTATGCGGACCGTTACCGCCGCGTTTTTGGCTTCCCCGCCGGAGGCGGGGAAGCGGTCGCCGCCCGAATGCCTGACGACGGCACATATCCGGAACGGGCAGACGCGGCTGCGTTTCTTACGGACAAAACCGATATTAACAGGTAAAGGAAGATAAAATATGTCACAAACAGCGAATATTGCAGTAACGGGACTCAGGGAAGAGATAAAGAACGCGCTCGACGCGGCGGTGAAAAAGGGCGAGCTGCCCGGGTATGAGGAGCTGCCGGAATTTATAATCGAGATACCTGCCGACAGGAGCCACGGCGATCTGGCAACCAACGCGGCGATGGCGTGCGCAAGGACGTTCAAAATGCCGCCGTTTAAAATCGCAAACGCGATAACGGAAAATATCGACCTCGATAAAACATATGCGGAAAGCTGTGCGACGGCGGGGCCCGGCTTCATCAACTTCGTTTTGGCGCCGAGGTATTATGCCGACGTATTGAAGGAGATAGAGCAAAAGGGCGAAGAATACGGCAGAAGCGACTTTGGCAAAGGCAAAAGGGTGCTCGTCGAGTTTGTGTCGGCAAATCCCACAGGGCCGATGCACATAGGAAACGCGAGGGGTGGAGCGCTTGGCGACTGCCTCGCGGCGGTGCTGGAGGCGGCGGGCTTCGACGTGTCAAGGGAATTTTATGTAAACGACGCGGGCAATCAGATAGAGAAATTCAAGACCTCGCTTGAAACGAGGTATTTACAGATCTATCGCGAGGGCATTGAAATGCCCGAGGACGCGTACCTCGGAGAGGATATAACGAACCACGCAAAGGCGTTTGCAGAGATATACGGCGATAAGTATGTGGACGCGGACAGCGAGGAGCGCAGACAGGCGCTGTGCGATTATGCGCTGCCGATAAACATTCAAAAGCTCAAGGACGACTTAGAAAAATACCGCATAACATACGACAACTGGTTTTTGGAGAGCAGCCTGCACAACAGCGGAGCGGTCGCGGATATAATAGAAAAGCTAAAGGCGAGCGGACATACATATGAGCAGGAGGGTGCGCTTTGGTTCAAGACCACAGATTTCGGCGAGGAAAAGGACAGAGTGCTTGTCCGCGCAAACGGAATACCGACCTACCTCGTGCCTGATATAGCCTATCACTACAACAAGCTCGTTACCAGGGGCTTTGACACGGCGATAGACGTTCTCGGCGCGGATCACCACGGCTATATACCGAGAATGAAGGCGTCGATGGAGGCGCTGGGGGTAGATCCCGACCGACTCGATATGATAATCATGCAGATGGTGCGCCTTGTAAAGGACGGCGAAACATACAAGCTTTCAAAGCGCAGCGGAAAGGCGATAACGCTGGAAACCCTGCTGGAGGAGGTGCCGGTAGATGCGGCGAGATTCATCTTCAATATGCGCGAGGCGAACACGCAGATGGACTTTGACCTCGATCTCGCGGTCGCGCAGGACAGCCAGAATCCGGTATATTACGTTCAGTACGCGCACGCGAGGATATGCTCGGTCATAAAGGCGCTGAGGGAGGATGGCGTTGAGCAGCGAAAATGCTCGGACGAGGAGCTTTGTCTGCTGACGGCTCCCGAGGAGAGGGAGCTTGTGCATCATCTCGCGTCATATACGGGAGAGATAGAGGCGGCGGCGAGGGATTACGACCCGACCAAGATAACGCGCTTTGTGCTGCGGCTCGCGTCGCTCTTTCATAAATTTTACAACGCTTGCAGGATAAAGGGCAGCGAAGAGGGGCTCATGCAGGCGAGGCTTGCGCTGTGTCTTGCGGTCAAGAGCGTTATAAAAAACGTGCTCGATATGTTGAAAATAACGGCTCCGGAGTCTATGTAAGCAAAAAGGAAAAATCGCGGGCTGCCGCAGCCGCTCTCGGCGGGTTTGTGCGGGCGACAGGGACTCGGGCGGCGACCCGCGCGGCGCAGCCGCGCTGAAAAACGCGGCGGAGGGCAAGGCTCTGCGAGTCAAAAACACCCCTGCGCCGCCGCGTTTTTCCGCCGCTTCCCGCCGAAGGCGGAAAGCGGCTGTCGCCGCCCGAGCATACCCTGAGCGCGCGCATACTAAAAACGGGTGAGCGGCAGCCTTATGGCAAATCCGCGTAAAAATTCGAAAAAATCATTAAAAATCATTTTTTTATTTTATAAAAAATTTGCCGAAAGCCCTTGACTATATTTTCGTCTTGTGATAAAATGTTTTTACCTCGTAAAAAGGGGTTTATTTTTTTGCCCTTTTTGAGGGAGGCTTTGGTGCCGGCTTTTAAACCGGCTTAACAATAATAATCCGAAAATCGGAGGTGCCGTTAATGAGAGTAAAAATCACAATGGCCTGCACTGAGTGCAAGCAGCGCAACTACAACACTATGAAGAACAAGAAAAACGATCCGGACAGACTTGAAATGAGCAAGTACTGCCGCTTCTGCAAAAAGCATACTCTTCATAAGGAAACAAAATAATTAAGCGGAGGGTTTGAAGATGGCTGAAAAAAACGCCGAGAAAAAGACAGATAAAAAAGAATCTGCCGGCAAGGTAAAAAAGCCGAGCGTATTCTCAAGACTTGTAAAATACCTCCGTGAATGCAAGGGCGAGATCAAAAAGATAACCTGGCCCGCGCCCAAGACGGTTTTTAAGAATATGGGAATCGTAATCGCGGTTATCGTGGTAGTCGGCTTGATTATTTTCGGACTTGACAGAGGTCTTTATGCACTGCTCGGTCTTATAATGCAAATGAGTTCAACCTAATTACACGGAGAGGGTGAATGACAGTGCCTGAAGAAGCAAAATGGTATGTTGTTCATACCTATTCCGGGTATGAAAACAAGGTGGCTTCAAATCTTGAAAAAACCGTAGAAAACAGGGGGCTTCAGGATTTGATCAGGGAGGTTAAGGTTCCGACCGAAACCGTGACCGAGATCGAAGACTCAAAGTCGCGCGAGGTAGAACGCAAGATTTTCCCGGGATATGTATTCATAAAAATGGTATATACCGACGAAACGTGGTATGTTGTGCGCAACATACGCGGCTGCACGGGCTTTGTGGGCCCGTCGTCAGAGCCCATTCCTCTGACCGACGAGGAGGTCGCAAGAATGGGAGTTGAAACAAAAAACGTTGAGATCTCATACAAGATCGGCGACTCCGTCAGGATCACTGACGGCCCGCTGGAGGACTTTGTCGGCATAGTCGAGGAGATCGACACGGAGAAAAACTGTGTCAGGGTTACGGTTTCAATGTTCGGCAGGGATACCTCGGCCGAGCTTGAGCTTAATCAGGCAGAGTTGGTAGAGTGATACGTTAATAATCACCCTGACGGGTGTTATTGCTGAGGGGCCAAGGCCCCTTGTGGGAGGAGCGAAAAATAATAACGCTCCGAAAATACCACGAATTTTGGAGGTGCAAAAAAATGGCTCAAAAGGTAGTAGGCTTTATCAAGCTGCAAATACCTGCCGGAAAGGCTACTCCGGCTCCGCCTGTTGGTCCGGCACTCGGACAGCACGGCGTAAACATCATGGCGTTCACAAAGGAATTTAACGAGCGCACAAAAAATGACGCCGGCCTTATCATTCCGGTTGTAATTACGGTTTATGCGGACCGTTCTTTCACATTTGTGACAAAGACTCCGCCGGCAGCCGTACTCATCAAAAAGGCGTGCGGAATCGAAAAGGGTTCCGGCGTGCCGAACAAGACAAAGGTCTCAAAGATTACCCGTGAGCAGGTCAAAAAGATTGCAGAGCAGAAAATGCCTGACTTAAATGCCGCTAATGTAGAGTCCGCGATGAGCATGATCGCCGGAACGGCTCGCAGCATGGGCATAGAAGTTGTCGATTGATTAAGCCCGGGTGGGAGGACTCAATCCGATTTTACCACTCAATAGGGAGGACAAAGCAATGAAACACGGAAAGAAATATGTCGAGAGCGCAAAGCTCGTTGACAGGACAAAATTTTATGACGTCGCCGAAGCGATGGATCTTTGCATAAAGACGTCGAAGGCGAAGTTTGACGAAACGATCGAGGTTCACGTAAAGCTCGGCGTTGACAGCCGTCACGCGGACCAGCAGGTAAGAGGCGCGATCGTACTGCCGAACGGCACAGGTAAAAACGTAAAGGTTCTTGCAATATGCAAGGGCGAAAACGAGAAGCTCGCACAGGAGGCGGGCGCTGACTATGTCGGCGCGGAGGATATGACCCAGAAGATCCAGTCCGAAAACTGGATGGATTTCGACGTTTTGATCACAACGCCGGACATGATGGGACTTGTAGGCCGTCTTGGTAAGATCCTCGGCCCCCGCGGACTTATGCCTAACCCGAAGGCGGGCACCGTTACCCCCGACATCGCGAGAGCGGTCAAGGAGGCAAAGGCGGGTAAGATCGAGTATCGTCTTGATAAAACAAACATTATCCACTGTCCGATAGGCAAGGCCTCGTTCGGCGTGCAGAAGCTTCAGGAAAACTTTGACACGCTTCTCGGCGCGATAGTAAAGGCTAAGCCGGCAGCGGCTAAGGGCCAGTATATCAAGTCGTGCGCGGTAACGAGCACGATGGGCCCGTCGGTAAGACTCAACCCGAACAGGGTTGGCGGTCAGGGAGCCGAGGGTTAAACAAAAAATACTTGACAGGCGGCTGCGCCTGTGGTATTATATCTAAGCTGTTCTTTTCCTAAGACAGCAGGTGCATAATGCGTAAAGGATTTTCCTGCCTGCCGAGGTTCGGAGCATAATTTTGAATAAATTTATTTTATCTGAAATTATACTGCCCCTCTGCTCGTCAGGGGGGCTTGTTTTTTGGCTTTGCGCTCGCTTCTTAAAAGGAGCGTATGCTCAAGGCTTTACGAAACGGCTTTATGCACAATCCCGTATTCGGAGGTGAAAATATTGCCAAGTGAGAAAATTCTCGAACAAAAAAAGGCGGTCGTATCAGAGCTTTCCGAAAGACTGAAAAACTCTGTTGCGGGCGTACTTGTAAACTACAAGGGTATAACCGTTGCCGACGATACAAAGCTCAGAAAGGAGCTGCGTGAGGCGGGGGTAAAATACACGGTAGTTAAGAACACGCTTCTCAAAAGAGCCGCGCAGGACGCGGGCATCGACGGCTTTGAGCCGGTGCTTGAGGACACGACAGCTCTCGCGACGAGCGAAGAGGACTATGTTGCCGCAGCAAGGATACTTTGCAAATATGCAGATGACAACAAGAGCTTCGAGATAAAGTCGGGCTATGTTGACGGCGAGGTTCTGGAGGTTGAAAGAATCAAGGAGCTTGCAAAGCTGCCGAGCAAAGAGGTTCTGGTTGCAAAGGCTCTTGGAGGGCTCAACGCTCCTATCAGCGGCTTTGTTACAGTGCTTAACGGCAACATCAGAGGTCTTGCCTGCGTGCTGAATGCAATCGCAGAGCAGAAGGGCGCTTAAAGCGCACAAACATTAAAAATCTAATCTTATTTAATTTTGGAGGTAAAAATTATGTCAGAGAAAGTTACACAGTTAATCGAAGATGTTAAAAATCTTACAGTTCTTGAGCTCAGCGAGCTCGTAAAGGCACTCGAAGAGGAGTTCGGCGTTTCAGCCGCGGCTCCGGTTGCAGTAGCGGCAGCTCCCGCCGCAGCAGGCGCGGCAGCAGCCGAGGAGAAGACCGAATTTGACGTTGTTCTCAAGGCGGCAGGCGCTGAGAAGATCAAGGTTATAAAGGTAGTTCGCGAGATCACAGGTCTTGGACTTAAAGAGGCCAAGGAGCTTGTTGACGGCGCTCCGAAGACAGTAAAAGAGGCTGTTTCAAAGGACGATGCCGAGGCTATTAAGACAAAGCTTACCGAGGTTGGCGCTGAGGTTGAGCTCAAGTAATTTTGGCGAATTTAATTTGGGGTGGGTTCTTTCCCACCCCGATTTTGTTTTATCGCGAAACGGCTGTGCGGGGGCAAAAAACGGCGCAGGGCGGCGCTTTGCCTTTGTGCAATTTGTTACAAATAGGTTACAATATTTATGCTTTTTAAACAATTCGTAATTTTATCGACCTTAAAACAAAAAAATTGGTTGAAGTTTAAAATTTCATGTAGTATAATTATAGCACTGAAGTAGTGCATTGCTTCGGAAATTTTATTTTTTTAGGAGGAGAAAGAAATGCGCAAAAAAATAATTAGCATCGTTCTTGTAGCAATGATGCTGATTTCAATGGCTTGTGTTGGCACTGTTACCTCAAGCGCTGCCGACACAATAGGAACGTTTTACCTGCAGCTCCCGCAGGAGTGGATGGACATTACCGCGGGTAAAAAATTCAACGTATTTGCCCATATTTGGGTAAACGGCGGCGAAGGCCTTGCAGATTGGCAGTCCACAGGAATTGGCGGCGGCGTCAGCGAGCTTATGACTCCCGTTAACGACACCGGTCTTTATGAGTATGAGATCCCCAAGCTCCCCGAAGCTCTTGCGGACGGCACTCAGCCGCAGTGGGATATGATAATATTCTCAGTGCTCGGCAGAGGCTTCAGCGAAATGCAGACATTTGACTCGACAATGTATCCCGAGTGCATAGGCAAAACATTCACAATCGACGCTTCGGTTAACCTCGAGAACCCGGTAGACTCCTCAAAGAAGGGCCCGGCTGCATATTGCGAGGGCACACCGGCCGGCCCACACATCGTTCTTACATCGCTCGGAAATCTTGTTCCGGATCCGGAGAAAGATGTTGACGGGAACGGAAATCCTGTAAAGGGTTCTCTCCTTCCGGGAGAAACAATCGATCAGGTTATCGAGAACTATGTATCTTCACAGGTAGACGCATTTAAGAAGGCTAACCCGACAGCTACCGAAGAGCAGATAGCTGAAACGGAAGCTAAGGCAAGACAGAATGTTATAGATAACGGCCTCCGCGAGAAGCTCGAGGCTATGGTAGGTACAGAGCCTGTCGAGACTGAGCCTGAAACAGAGCCCGAAACCGAGCCTGAAACAGAGCCAGAGACTGAGCCTCAGACAGATCCTGCAACAGAGCCTCAGGAGACAGATCCCGCAACAGAGCCTCAGGAGACAGAACCCCAGGTAACAGAGCCTCAGGAGACAGAACCCCAGGTAACAGAGCCTCAGGAGACAGAACCTCAGGTAACAGAGCCTCAGGAGACAGAACCTCAGGTAACAGAACCTCAGGAGACAGAACCCCAGGTAACAGAACCTCAGGAGACAGATCCCCAGGTAACAGAGCCTCAGGAGACAGAACCCCAGGTAACAGAGCCTCAGGAGACACAGCCTCAGGTAACTGATCCTCAGGAGACAGAACCTCAGGTAACTGAACCTCAGGTAACAGAGCCTCAGGAGACAGAGCCTCAGGCGACAGAGGAACCCACACAAATAGCTACCGAGGTTACAACTGACGCATATGGCAGAAACATGGGCGTTCCGCTTCCGGAAGGCATGATCATCAACCAAACTCCCGATTCCGACCCGGACAGACCGGAGTGGAACGGCCTTTACAAGATTTATTACTTTATGGCTCCCGATGAGTGGCTCGACCCCGCTATCGCAAAGTATAAGAAAGAGGGCTTTGAGATAGGCTTCTACTGGTTCTACGGCGGAACAGCCGACCCGAACACACCTTGGCCGGGAGATCCCGCTGAGAATCTTGCAGAATATAAGATTGGTTACTATAAGTATATGAATCCGGGCGCAAGCGAGGAGGATATCGCCGAGTACACAGCTAATACAGAGGAAGTATTTGGTAAGGTATATTATGCTCTTTGCAGATCAGACGCTAACGCTATCATCTGGAACAACGGTATAGACGGCGGACTTCCGACTGCCGATGACTTTGATCCGGCTAAGGCTGAGGCTGCACAGCAGACTCAGGACATCAAGGTTCAGGATGGAATGATGAACGTACTTGGCAGCAAGGTTGAAATACCCGACGAGGTTTATGACAGTGACGACTTTAATGCCACAGGCGAATATGAGGGCGACTATGTAACAGGCGTTACAGACCTTTGCGGCTGCATCGCATATGTAAGAGGCTGGAAGTCTGAGGAGAACGCTCTCACAGGCCTTACAAAGACAAACGCTCTTGTAAACTGGAAGTTCTACAACCCTGTTTCGGGCGAAATGACAAACAAGGGTCTTACAGACGAAAACGGTGAGCTTATCCTCAACGATTTAGACGAGGCTCAGAGCCCCTACTTCAATATGGACTACAGCTACATTCCGCCGGAGGGCACGCCGGCAGAGGTTCCGACAGGAACACCTGCAACACCGACCGAACCGTCAAGCGAGGACGGCACAGGCGCAGAGCCTACTACGGATAACGGCACAGGTACAGTGGCTCCCGGCGGCACAGGCGGCGGCTCAGATACTAAGCCGAACAGCCCGAACAACAGCACAACCGGCAGCGACGGCAAGGGTGTTGTAAACACAGCCGAGAGCACAGCTCTTATTTCTGTTATAGCTGTTCTCTTTGTAGCTGCACTTGGCGTTGTGGTTATCGCACGCAAGAGAAGAGAGAGCGAAGAGCAATAATTTCTCTTTAAACTATAATTTATCTGTATCCCGCCCGACCCTGAGCGGGATACAGTAAACGCCGCAAATTTCCTGTATAATATATACAAGAATTTCGACTTGATTTTATCATAACCTCCAAAGGTATAAAATTTGAACAGAACTCTTGAAGTTTTGAAGTCGAGGCGGTATAATTACCTTGGTGGAGGGTACTCCATACATTTAATCTTTTTTATTAGGAGGATATTAACAATGGGAAAGAAGGTTCTCAGCATCCTTGTTGCGGTGCTGATGATTATGTCAATGGTAGCAGTTGCCGGCATTTCGGCTTCTGCGGCAACTCCGTCATTTAAGGGCGGTACAATTTATTGGGAATGCCCGTGGCCGACAGATGGCCGTGGCTTCAAGGCATATTGCCACATTTGGGGCTCAGACGGTTCTGCGCTTTATGACTGGCAGGATCCAAAAGAGGAAATGACACCCGCAACCGATAAGGGCGACAATATATTCAAGTATGACGTTCCTGCGGGCCCGTATGATGAGGTTATCTTCAGCGTTTCTACAGGCGTTCAGACATTTGACTGTGTTCTTACAGATGATTGCATAGGTAAGACTGCAACAACAGATAAGAGCAATATGATCGAGAATCCTGTGGATTCAAACAAGACTACGGCTGCAACAGAGTTTGAGGGCGTTGCTTCTTCAGGTCCTCACCTTGCAATCACCTCTCTCGGCAATGTAGTCGGCAAGGTTAAGTGCCCGACAGAGGACGGCGCAAGCGTAGTTGCTGCGTTCATCAAGAACTATCTCGTAGTTAATCCTGACAACGTAACTTCAGATATACTTTCAAGTCTTGTTAAGAGCTTTGATACGTCGGCTCAGGACGTTTATAATGTTCTTGCGGCTGACAGCGAGTTCCCGACATTTACACTCGACGACGGCACAAAGCAGCTTGACAAGGCTGCCGAGCTCCTCGGCGTAAGCGGCGGCTCAACTGGCGGCGACAACAACAATGGCGGCTCAACTGGCGGCGACAACAACAATGGCGGCGACAACAACGGTGACGCTAACAACGGCGGCGACAACAATGGCGACGCTAACAACGGCGGTTCAACCGGCGGCTCAACAACCGGTGGTTCTAACTCTTCAACCGGCGGCTCACGCGGAAGCTCAACAACATCAACAACAAGCAGCGGCACAACTACTACAGGCGACACAACACCTTATGTAGTTCTCGGCATAGTTCTTGTTGCGGCTCTCGGTATCGCTATCGTAGCTGCTAAGAAAAAGGTTTCGGAATAATTTAATAATTAATGATCCGACAATAAAATAACTCTATAAAAGCGGCGCAGAAATGCGCCGCTTTGCACGTCCATAAAAAGGAGATGGATAAAACTATGGAATTTATTTACGATTGGTTGTCGCAGTTTCAGCCCCAGGGTCATACTCAGGTGACCTTTAATATTTTTGTCGCGGTGGCAATGATTTTCGCCCTGCTCAATACCTTTCTCGGCTTTAAGCTCACAAAGCTGTGGGCAACTCTTATAGGAGCGCTGATAGGCTTTGCCGGCGGCTTTGCCCTCGGAGAGTATATATGGCACAACAGCGGAATCGCACTCATATGCGCGCTTGTCCTCGCGGTTGCAATCGGCGCGGTCGCCTTTCTTATCTATAAGGTCGGAGTCTTTCTCATGTGCGGAGCGGCGGCGTTCGGCTTGGCTTATCTTTTGCTCGACGCCTATGTCGATAATCAGATAATCGATATTTCAGTAGCCGCAATAGTCGGGGTTTTGGTCGGCATAATTTCCATATTGCTCATGCGCCCGTTTATTATAATAACAACTGCGCTTGGCGGCGGATTCAGCTTTGCAAATTCACTGTTCACGCTCTTACCGCCATCTATGTCCGAACAGCAAATGGTCGTGGGGCTTAGTCTGCCTATTTTGTTAGTCGGAGCGGCAGTCGCTGTAATTGGAATCGTGGTTCAGTTTATAACAACAAAAAAACGCGCCTGAGCGCGCAAGTGGGGGCTTGGGGGAGCGTTAGCTCCACCAAAATTAAATTTAAATTTAAAGCAGCGGATTAACCGGCGCAAGTCGGTTGATTCGCGGTCAACGAGCATGAAAGCACAAATAAATATAAAAGCCATAAAAGGGAGCTTACGCTCAAACTTGCCCTCGCTGTCCGCAGCTTTACCGACTTCCTCCGGTGAAGCTGCTGCTTAATATGTTTTCTATTTGCAGGAGGAGCTTTGCTCCTCCTGCACCTCCACATTCTCGCTCAAGGTCTTTTGCTTAATTAAAGTCTTTATGCCCGTGAGTTACTTCGCCGCAGAGAGCGTAGATAAAACAAGTCTTTGAGCGCGCAAGTGGGGGCTGGGGAGCGTGTATAGTGCAGTAACATAGTTTACATAAAGTGCAAGGACATGGTTTACAAATTTGCGATATAATAAAGGCAAAAA